>DATHOG010000195.1:0-6706 GCA_035485115.1 Candidatus Sulfotelmatobacter sp.
GCTTCAAGTTTTCCGGGGTCGCCGCCGGGGTGTTACTCATGGTCGGGACGTTTGCCCATTTTCAAGGCTGGCTGGGAATCCATGATACGCCCTCGCGCGTGAACGATTTTGAAACCGGCCTGCTCATCCTTTTCGTGCTCGGTCTGTGTGTGCGTCAGTTTCTGGCCAAGGACAACGCCAACGGCATCACGGCCATTGCGGTGACATTGTTCGGCCTGATGTACGTGCCGTGGCTTTTGAATTTCATCCAGAAAATATTTTATTTCCCGGGGCTCAACGGCGACGGCAAATACTACGTCCTTTATTTCCTGCTCGTGACGAAGTTCAGCGACATGGGCGCATATATCGTCGGCTCGCTCATCGGCCGGCACAAGATGATCCCGCGCATCAGTCCCGGAAAGACCTGGGAAGGTTTTGGCGGCGCGATCGTGGTTTCCACCGCCGCCAGCCTGGCGTTCGCACATATTTTCGAGGCGCATATGAAAGGCATGAATACGATGCACGCCGTCATTCTCGGAATCATTTTGAGCATTTCGGCGGTCATCGGCGACCTGATCGAATCGCTGTTCAAGCGTGAGGCCGGGGCCAAGGATTCGGGTAATATGTTTCCCGGCATCGGCGGAATTTTGGATTTGCTGGACAGCCTGTTATTCAATGCACCATTAATGTATCTCTATCTCCGCCATATTTTAACGCACCCCTAAAATGTCGGAGCGCGCGTAAATCGTATATCGCATATCGTAAATGAAAAATGTCGTCTTATTAGGAAGTACCGGTTCCATCGGCACCAGCACGGTGAAGGTGGCCGAAGATTTGCCGGGCCAAATCCAGCTTATCGCGCTGGCGGCGGGGAATAATTCCACGCTGTTGATTGAGCAGGCACATAAACATAAGCCGATGGCCGTCTCGATCACTGATCCGGCCAAGGTGAACGAAGTCCAAAAAGCGCTGGGTGGTTCAACCAAAGTTTTCTCCGGTGACGAGGGTTTGCTTAAACTGGCTACGTTGCCGGAAGCCGACATCGTTTTGATCGCCATTGTCGGCACGGCGGGTTTGCAACCGGCTTTGGCAGCGATCCGCGCGGGCAAGGATATTGCGGTCGCCTCGAAGGAGATTCTGGTCATGGCCGGTGAGATCGTGATGAGCGAGGCGCGCAAACATGGCGTGAAAGTCCTGGCCGTGGATAGCGAGCATTCCGCAATTTTTCAATGTCTCGACGGCAAGCCGGGTACATCCGTGCGCAAGCTCTGGCTGACGGCGAGCGGCGGTCCCTTCCGCGATAAAACCCAGTGGCCGAAGGAAAAATTTTCCGAGATCACCGTCGAACGCGCACTAAAGCATCCGTCCTGGGTGATGGGCAGGAAGATCACCATCGATTCCGCGACCTTGTTCAACAAGGGACTGGAAATGATCGAGGCGCGCTGGCTGTTCAACATCGAAATGGCGCGCGTGGGCGTGGTGGTGCATGCGCAAAGCATCGTGCACTCGATGGTGGAGTTCGTGGACGGTTCGCTCATCGCGCAGCTTTCAACACCGGACATGTGCCTGCCAATCCAATACGCGCTGACCTATCCCGAACGGGCAGCGAGTGACCGCGTGCAGACGGATTTTCCAAAGATCGGCACGCTGACGTTTGAGGAGCCGGATACGGAACGCTTTCCGTCCATATTGCTGGCGCGCCGGGCAGGGGAGGCGTGCGGCACGATGCCGGCGGTTTTTAATGCGGCGAATGAGGTTGCGGTCGAGGCGTTCGTGAACCGCCGGATTAATTTCCCGCAGATCACCGGGACCGTCCGCCGGGTGATGGACGCCCATAAGGTGGTCGAGCACCCGACGTTGGAGAAAATTCTCGAAGCCGATGCGTGGGCGCGGCGTGAGGCGTTAAAATAGCTGGTAGGGAAGGCGCGCTGCGCTGTCCGCGCCCGTATAGCGGGCGCAACGAGCGTGGTGAAATCCACGTTTTGTCGATTCCTTCCGGCGGCTTTACCGCCGGGGACAGCGTAGCGCGCTGTGCCTACCAACCAAACTGACCCACTACCGGACGTGGTCCGAGATTGCGGCGGAGAAATTCGCTGGTATATTCTTTGCGCTCCGTTCCTGACGGCAAACAGACATGACAATTTTGCATTACATACTTATCGCGCTCGAAGTGGTGTTGATTTTTAATCTCATCATCGGCGTGCACGAACTTGGCCATTTTCTGGCGGCGCGCTGGCGCGGGCTGAAAATCGAGCGTTTTGCCATCTGGTTCGGCAAGCCGATCTGGAAGAAAAAAATCAATGGCGTCGAATACGCGCTGGGCACGATCCCCTTCGGCGGATATGTCTCGCTGCCGCAAATGGCCACAATGGAAGCCATCGAAGGCAAGACCGACGAAAAAGTCGAGCAATTGCCGCCGGTTTCCTCGCTGGACAAAATAATCGTGGCGTTCGCCGGGCCGCTGTTCAGTTTCATGCTGGCTTTGTCTTTTGCCGCCATCGTCTGGCAGGTCGGCAAACCTACGACCGAAGCCGACAACACCACGCAAATCGGGTGGGTGGATCCGGATGGTCCGGCGGGACGCGCCGGATTGCGCGCCGGCGACACCGTGATCGAAGTGGACGGCTATCCGGTGCATCATTTTTCACCGACCTCGGCTGACAGCGTGAAATGGCGCATCGTCACGAGCACGGGCACGAACATCGCCATCAAATTTTTGCGGGATGGAAAAGAAAATCTGGCGTATGTGGTGCCGACGAATGTGCCCACGAAATGGTATGAGCGCAAATCGCTGCGGCAGGTATTCATGAATTACGCGGAAAAAACCGTCGTTGGTGACCTCGCCAGCAACAGTCCCGCCGATGCCGCCGGTTTGAAATCCGGGGATGAAATCATCGCCCTGGACGGCCAGACCATTTACAGCCCGCTCGCCGTATATGCCGCGGAAGATGCCTCGACCAACCGGCCGGAAGTTCCCGTCGCCTTCACCATCAAGCGCGGCGACCAGCAATTTGATAAACCAATCCTCGCCGTCAAGCCGGTTCAACCGACAAATGCCACGCCGTCCTTCGGCATCACTGCCTGGCAGGGCGACACGAATGTCACGCTGGTGCATCCCAATCCGTGGGACCAGGTGCAGGCCAGCGCGGGACAGATTTTCAGCACCTTCAGCGCGCTGTTCGCGCGCAAGGGCGACATCGGGGTGCAACAGCTCGGCGGCGCCGTGATGATTCTGCGCGTTTACAGCAATCTCTTCGATGACGAGGACGGCTGGCGGCGCGTGCTGTGGTTCAGCGTGATTTTGAACGTGAACCTGGCCTTGTTGAATTTGTTGCCGTTGCCGGTGCTGGATGGCGGGCACATCATGCTTTCACTCATCGAAGCCGTCCGTCGCCGTCCCGTCAGCGGCCGGCTGCTGGAACGCATCCAGACCGGTTTTGCCGCGTTGCTGATCACGTTCATGATCTATATCGCGTTCTTTGATGCCGGCGACTGGATCCGCAGCGCCCGCGCCGACCGCGACGTGCCGGTCGTGTTCGCCCCGGCGGCCAAATAATTTCCCATGCGCTACTGCGATTCTCCATTTTTTTATCATCGCCGCAAAACCCGCGAGATCGTCATCGGCGATCCTGCGAACGGCGGTTTTATCATGGGCGGCGACCATCCCGTGGTGAAGCAATCCATGCTCACCTGCGACACGATGGATACCGCCTTGTCCGTCAAGCAGACCCTGGAGCTGGTCGAAGTCGGCTGCCAGCTCGTGCGTATCACTGCGCCGACCGTGAAGGACGCGGCGAACCTGCAAAACATCGTCACCGAACTGCGCAAGCTGGGCTGCAAGGTTCCGATCGTCGCCGACATCCATTTTAAACCGGAAGCGGCGATGGAAGCGGTGAAATGGGTCGAGGTCGTGCGCGTGAATCCCGGCAATTACGCCGACTCCAAAAAGTTTGCGATCAAGGAATACGACGATGAACAGTACGCGGCCGAGTTGAAGCGCATCGAGGAAAAGTTTTCACCGCTCGTGGTTCAGGCGAAAAAGTTGAAGCGCTGCCTCCGTATCGGCACCAATCACGGTTCGCTCAGCGACCGTATCATGAACCGCTACGGCGATACGCCGCTGGGCATGGTCGAGAGCGCGCTCGAATTCGCCCGCATCTGCCGCAAGCACGATTTCCACAACTTCAAGTTCTCGATGAAATCATCCAACCCGAAGGTGATGATCGAGTGCTACCGCCTGCTGGTCGCGCGCCTGAACCAGGAGGGAGCGGACTGGAATTATCCCATCCATCTCGGCGTGACTGAGGCCGGCGAAGGCGAGGACGGACGCATCAAGTCCGCCATCGGCATCGGCTCGCTGTTGTGCGACGGTCTGGGCGACACCATCCGTGTCTCGCTCACGGAAGATTCACCGCGAGAGATTGAGGTCTGCACCGATCTGCTGGCGCAGATTCCGTTGCTTTCTAATTCCAAGGTTCAAATCAGCGAAAAGAATTTCCCTTTCGACCCGTTCCATTTTGAGAAACGGGAGACGCCGGAAATCGAGCTGAACGAAAACACTAAATGCGGCGGCGAACAGTTGATCCGTGTCGTGGTCACCAAGGCGACTTTCGACAAAGTTGCGCCGAAGATCCGTCCGAAAGATGACGTGAAGCCGGAAGCGATTTACGAAGACCTGAATATCGCCGAAATCGATCCGACCGGAGATTTTGAAATTAACTGCGATACCCAGCTCGTCACCGTCAAGGACGGTGTGAAGTTGCCGACGATCACTGCCTTCCGGCTGCTGGCCCTCAAACTGAAAAACCTTGGGCGGAACAATCCGATTCTGTTGAAGGATTGCATCAGTTTTGAGCCGGTGCCGCTAGAACCCAAGATCGCCTTGCTTCGGGCCGCAGTGGTCATCGGTTCATTACTGGCGGATGGCATTGGCGATGCGATTCTCGTGCGCGGCGAAGCCGGTGGCGGCCAGTCGCTGCGGCTCGCATACAACATTTTACAGGCCGCCGGCTGCCGTTCGTTCAAGACGGATTACGTTGCGTGTCCTAGCTGCGGACGCACTTTGTTCAATTTACAGACCGTCACTGCGCGGATCAAGACGCGCACGGAGCATCTCAAGGGCGTGAAGATCGCCATCATGGGTTGCATCGTGAACGGGCCGGGTGAAATGGCGGATGCGGATTTCGGCTACGTCGGCGGCGCGCCGGGCAAGATCAATCTCTACGTGGGCAAGACGCCGATCAAGTTCAATATCCCCGAGACCGAGGCGGTTGAACGTCTGGTGGACCTCATCAAGGAACATAACAAGTGGGTGGAGCCGGAAGTGACGATTAGCGTTTGAAATTATATGGGGAGAAAACTTCAACTGGTGATGTTGATTTTATTGGGAAGTGCTTTATCGGCCGCAATTTTTTATGCTTTCTGGCTGGCTTTCCCGAGAACCTCAGTACAGTTGCAGGATGTGGTTGAAACCAACTCTCGTGCCGGGGAAACGAGTAATGATACCACCGGACCGGCCAGGCCGAAGATTATAAGGGAAACCCCGCTGCCGGACTCCTATTTCAAGTTTGTGTGCAAAAGTCACACAGACATAAATCAATCCGGTGCAAATCAAAAAATTGACGCGGAAATTGAATTAAAATACACCCACCAAAAGATTACCGGCGGATTGTTTTTGTCTTTTCTTTCCTTCGAATTAAGGATGTTTCAAGATGGCTCGCTGGTCGAAGATACGTTGATGACCCGCGATAAATATGTTCAGCAGCAAGGAAGCCAAAAAACTGAATCCGCATTGGAAGATCTTCCGCCGGACCAACAAGAAGCCTTGACCGCGGCTTTTACTGCCAACCTTTTGAAAATATCCCTCGATGCCAATCAAAACGAACTTGGCCGGGAAATCCTTTCGGACGCTGGTTTCGCTTTGATCAATGAAGGAAACATAAATACGGTTCGTCTGATGCATGGGCCCTACTATATCGGGACAAACGATTGGAAGAGTTTAAGGCGAATTCCCATGACCCATGGCATTATAATTGATTGTCCTGTTATATATTCACGTCAAAGCGCCGGATCTGACCAGATCAATGTAAATGGATCTTTGAAGAAGGATGAAATTGATTCAGACCAACCTGGACTGACGTTAAAAAACGTATCTTGCGACATGACTGGTACCGAGACGTTTAATGAAAATGAAAATGAATATACATCCGGAAAGCTAAAAATTGACTACAATTTTCAGGTCCTGCAATCCGGCGCTGATCCGGCAAACTTGAGCGGCGACCTGATAAATTCTTTGGAAGAAGTTTCCAACAAAAAATGACTAAAGGCTGATATTCGATCCGCATTGAATAAAACAATGCCGGCTAAATTTTTTTCAATGTGCTGATTGATGCTGCTGGTTTATTGTGCAGGTAAATCAGCAGGCTGCGAATGGAAAATCCGCCTCAAACAACGGTTACGGCTATCGGTTGGAAGAAATCCTGCCTGTGGGCGCTGCTCGCCGTGGCGTGTTTTCACGCAGCTTACACTTCAATCAAATATCCGGCTGCCGGGCTTTTAATTTTCGGTTACGCCTTCGGGCTGGTGAAGCTGTGCGAGCAGGGTTCCGTGCGCCGCGCGTTTTATTCCGGGCTGGTCACGGCGTATTTGTGCTATGCGCCACAGGCGCTTTTCCTCTGGAACATCTTTAGCGTCGCCTCGGTTGTGCTCTGGCTGGTGCTGGCGTTCT
>DATHOG010000196.1:0-20026 GCA_035485115.1 Candidatus Sulfotelmatobacter sp.
TTTTCCTCAAAACCTTTGTGCACCACCTGCTCGGCGTCGATATCGACTTCCCAGCCGGTCAAACGCGCCGTCAGCCGCGCATTCTGCCCGCGCTTGCCGATCGCCAGCGAAAGCTGGTCTTCCGCCACCAAAATCTTCAAACGCTTGCCCGCCTCGTCCAGCTCGATGCTCTTCAGCTTCGCCGGCTCCAGCGCCTTCGTCACAAACGTCTTGATGTCCGATGACCACGGGATCACGTCCACCTTCTCGTTGTTCAATTCACGCACGATGTTCTTCACGCGCTGGCCGCGCATGCCCACGCACGCGCCCACTGGATCCACTTTGGAATCGCGGGAATAGACTGCCATCTTCGTGCGAAAACCGGGTTCGCGGGCGATGCCTTTGATCTCAATGGTGCCGTCGTTGATTTCCGAGACTTCCACCTGGAAAAGCTTGATGATGAAGCGTGGATCGGCCCGCGACAGGATGATCTCCGGTCCATGCGCGCCTTCCTGCACGGCCTTTACAAAACAACGGATGCGTTCGCCTACCTGATATTCCTCCGTCGGCACGCGTTCCTTGTTCGGCATCAGCGCCTCGAACTTGCCCAGGTCCAGGATCACGTCCGACCGGTCGAACCGCCGTACCGTACCGCTGACGATATCGCCCACGCGGTCTTTGTATTCCGTCAGGATCTGCGCCTTCTCCGCCTGGCGCACCTTTTGCATCAGCGCCTGCTTCGCGTACTGCGCGGCGATGCGCCCAAACCCCTGCGGCGTCACTTCCTTTTCGATCTCGTCACCCACCTTCGCATCCGCCTTCAGACGGCGCGCATCAAACACTGAAATCTGGTCGTGCTGCGAAATCACCTTGTCCGCCACGATCAGCTTGGCGAACGCCTTGATATCGCCGTTTTTGGGATTCATCTCCACGCGCAATTCCCGCGCCGGGCCGACCGCCTTCTTCGCGGCCTGCAAAAGCGATTCATGGACGGCAGCCATGAGGGTTTCACGACTGACGCCTTTTTCGCGCTCCCAAAATTCCAAACCGGCAATGAAATCGGCATTCATAACTCAAATAACGCGCGGCACTTCCACCGGTCGCAGCGAACAAAAAAGTCGGAAAGACCTATGTCTCCGACTTTCGCACGCTGGTGAAACCAGCTCTACACCGCTTTAGTCTCGGGAACGTAAAGATTTAAAGCCAAGACGTCAAGCGCAATCCTACACGGAGAGGCAGAGGGCAACGCGAAGTGTTCAGGAAATCATCCTCATCCTCACCGTCATTGTCATCCTCATTTTATTTTTAATTGGCTCGGACCCCGCACCCCGTTGGTGCTTTTTAGTCGAACTATTCGTACTTATTCGAACTCGGCAAAATTCGTCAAAACCCGCAAAAACCGACAAATTCATTTTACGGAACTATTCGTGCTTATTTGTCCTTTGTTGTTATTACCTGATCTTGCGTGACCTTTCATGTCCCCATCCGAAATCCGAAATTTGCTGGCCCGTCCGGCTCGGACTACCCGCGAGCCATGTCCGCCGCTTTCCAGTTTCAGGTTTCAGGTCTCCGGTTTCCGGTCTCCGATAACCAGCCACCTGCAACTTTCAACCTGCAACCGTTTTTCCGTTAAGACCGGCTTCGCCGGCTATGTCAAAGAACAACACTCTGTCACGTCCCGCATGCGGGACGGAGCCGCCCCCCACCCATTTTGCCAGCACCAGGTTGGAGCCCCAATTGGCCACCGCCCTGCGGCTAAATCGTATATCGTACACCGTAAATTGTACCACAGCCCCGCCCCCCACCCCGTTGCGCCGCGCATCCGATTTCGAACTATTTTTTCCAGAGAAAAACCTTCAACCCGAACGATTTACCAATAAACGCATGCGTGACCCCCTCTATTTTTTCATTTTAAATTTTAAATTCGCCCCCGAAATCCGTCCTGTCGCGCCATAGTTCAACGAAGGCGGACTTGTCGCGCCGAAGTCCGACGAAGGCGGGAGGGATGGCGTGTCGCCGTCCCAAACATAAATCCCGTCCGGCTCGAACCCATGCCGACGGTAGGGACGGCGCGCTGCGCCGTCCGCGCCCGCACCGGAGGTTAAAGCATGAGCGCTGGATTCCCTTTGACCCAAAGGGTCATCGCATACCAGCCCAGGGCAACGCCCTGGGATATCGAATCAAAACATCGCCGCGTTCTGAAAGAACGCCGCATAGCGCCGGATCACTACATCGACACCCAAAAGGAACATCACCGGACGCGGACCTTCCAAGACGAATACCGCGCCTTCCTCAAAAAATACGGCATCGACTATGACGAACGCTATGTCTGGGACTAACGCGCACCAATGCCATGACTGATCTGATTCTCTACACTACGGAAGACGGCAAAAGCCGGATCCAGTTGCGGGCGGATGAGCAGACTGTGTGGCTCACGCAGCTCGAAATGGCTGACCTTTTCGATGCGACCAAGCAGAATATCTCCCTCCATTTAAAGAACTTGTACCTGGATGGGGAGCTGGACGCGGTGGCAACTGTCAAGGAATCCTTGACAGTTCAAATCGAAGGCGGGCGTGAAATTCGCCGACCGGTTGTTCTTTATAACTTGGATGCCATTCTGGCCGTGGGCTACCGGGTACGCTCGCCGCGTGGCGTGCAATTTCGCCGTTGGGCCGGCACCGTCCTCAAGGAATCCCGGCCTTCGAAAAACAGATGCGTCGCAAGGTGCATTACGTCATCCAGCCCCCGCACCTTTGGAACAGCATCGCCAACATGGCCCGCACCCAGAACGGCGAGCTGCTGAACACGCTCCAGGCGGGTTTCAAATACATCCAAGATGAGTCCTTCGAGAGTACTTTTGATGGCCTTTTTTCCGAGATCGATCTTGCCTCTCCAAAACTCGGCAAGACCTACCCGGACCGCAACGCCAAGCTCTGTACCATCATCCAGAAAATTGCCGAGGGACTGAACGAGTTTTCCACCGACATTGATGCGCTGGGCGATGCCTATGAATACCTAATCGGTCAATTTGCAGCCGGGTCGGGCAAGAAGGCGGGTGAGTTCTACACCCCGCAGCAGCTTTCTGACATCCTCTCCGCCATCGTCACTCTGGACAGTCAGGAACCAAAAACGGGCCGGAAGAAGCGGCTGGATAGCGTGTTGGACTTCGCCTGCGGCTCCGGCTCCCTGCTGCTCAACGTGCGCAACCGCATGACAAAGGCAGGCGGCACCATTGGTAGAATTTACGGACAAGAAAAGAACATCACCACCTACAACCTCGCCCGCATGAACATGCTGCTGCACGGGGTGAAGGACACGGAGTTTGAAATCTTCCACGGCGACACCCTGACCAACGATTGGGACATCCTGCGCGAACTAAACCCGGCCAAGAAACCCGAGTTCGATGCCATCGTGGCCAATCCACCCTTCAGCTATCGCTGGGAACCGACCGACGCCATGGGCGATGACGTGCGCTTCAAGAACCATGGTCTGGCCCCCAAGTCCGCTGCAGATTTTGCGTTCCTCCTCCACGGCTTCCATTTCCTCAAACAGGAAGGCGTGATGGCAATCATCCTGCCGCATGGCGTGCTCTTCCGTGGCGGTGCTGAAGAACGCATCCGTAAGAAACTACTCACAGATGGCCATATTGATACGGTCATCGGCCTGCCCGCGAACCTCTTCTATTCCACCGGCATTCCAGTGTGCATCCTCGTGCTCAAGAAGTGCAAGAAGCCCGACAACGTGCTTTTCATAAACGCTGCGGAGCATTTTGAGAAAGGCAAACGCCAGAACCGCCTGCGGGAAGAAGATATCGACAAGATCATCGAAACCTACAAAACTCGTAACTCGGAGGACCGATATTCCCGCTGCGTGGAGATGGCTGAGATCGAGAAGAACGACTTCAACCTGAACATCTCCCGCTACATCAGCACAGCGGTTGCGGAAGAAGAGATTGATTTATCCAAAACGAATGCCGAACTGGTTGAAATTGAAAAAAAGATCAAAGACGCAACCACCAAACATAACAAATTTCTCAAAGAACTAGGCTTGCCGCCGCTACCATAAGGCGAAACAGCAAACAGTAACTAAATTCATCATCAATTAAGACATCAAATACCGCCTCGGCCGCGACACTGAAACCGACGAAGAATAAAAAGGAATCCCATGAGTGAATCATTGCCCGCCCCCGCCGCCACCAACACTTTCGAGCGCATCAAGCGCGTCAACCCCGCCGGAGCGGATTTCTGGTCCGCCCGCGAACTGGCCCGCGTGCTGGAATACTCCGAGTTTCGCCATTTTCTGCCGGTCATTGAAAAAGCCAAGGAAGCCTGTTTGAAGAGCAATCACAGGCTGGAAGACCATTTCGAGCAAATCCTCGAAATGGTCAGCATTGGTTCCGGTGCCCAGCGTCCCATCGAGGACTGGAAACTTTCCCGCTACGCCTGCTATCTGGTGATTCAAAACGCGGACCCCGGCAAGCCGTTGGTGGCTTTGGGGCAAAGCTATTTCGCGGTGCAGTAAAGGGGTCATAAAGGGGTCATAAAGGGGTCATAAAGGGGTCAGGCATGACTAATGACGTGTTTTTGGTCCTTGGATTTCCCCTTCGCCCCTCTGCGCCTCCGTGGTTAAAAGGGCAAGTGTCAGTCCTCACTATTGACATAAATTGGAAAGGCGTCAGACCTAAAAGGGTCAGTCCTAGAATTATGACACTCTGAACGGGTCCCACATAATCACATATCTGTGCAAATCGGCGAAATCGGCGCTGACGGAATTTACGATTTACGATTTCGGATTGCCGAATGATTTGGAATCCCTGCAAATCAACCTGTCTTAATTCCTTTGTTCCCTTCTGTGAAAATAAATCCGTGTGAATCTGTGTCCATCGGTGGTTAAAGACATTAGCCCGTCAGGCACTGACCCCGTCCGGCTCGCACCAACAATTTAGCTGCCCTTAATTGGCCGCCACCATCTATGGTTAAAGCCCCCTCCGCGTCTTTGCGTCTTTGCGTTCTTTGCGGTTAAATGATCCCATGCCCCGGCAAACCCGTTGAATTCGTTCACTCCGTGTAAATCCGTGTCCCCATCTGCGGAAGGCCGCAAGTTCCGTAATTTGGAAATCGTAAATGCCAGCATCCGCGTCCCTCTGTGGTTAAGGTCCGTTTTCAGGTTTCCGGTTTCGTGTATTTCGAGTCTTTCGTGGTTAAGAATCTGGATCCCGTCTCCGTTCCCTCCGTTCCCTTCTGTTAAATTTCCGCTTTTCGTCATTCGAATTTCAAATTTTGGCTTGGTACTTCTCTGGAGGTTGGATGTTGGTGCTTGGAGCTTTTACCACGGAAGCACCGTAAATTTGAGCGCGTTTTTCGTTGATTTCAAGCCTGTTTTAACCGCATAAAATACTCGCAAAAACCACCGGTTCGGCTATATTTATGCCAATAAATGGAACGCCCAATCACCAACGGGAAGCCGGCCTGGCCGACGCTGGCCGGACGCTTGAATCAGCCGCCCGCCACACGCGCGGAGGCGGTGCGCCAGCTCCAGACCATGATTCCGATCACGCCACTCGCACAGCGCGTGTTGAAGTCGAGCAACGGCGGCTCATCCGGTGGGCCCAAGAAAACGGGAAAGGGTCAATAGAATTGTGACACTCTGAACGGGTCCCACATAATCACATATCTGCGCGAATCGGCGAAATCGGCGCTGACGGAATTTACGATTTACGATTTCGGATTGCCGAATGATTTGGAATCCCTGCAAATCAACCTGTCTTAATTCCTTCGTTTCCTTCTGTGAAAATCAATCCGTGTGAATCTGTGTCCATCCGTGGTTAAAGACATTGGCCCGTCAGGCACTGACCCCGTCCGGCTCGGACTACGTTTTTTTTAGATCTTCACGCGTGAGATTTTCCGGCAAAGCGGTCAATTCGTTTTTTGTGCCGTCCGGTTGCCAGACAATTTTTCCGTCGTCGAGCACGCGAAGAATTTTTCCGTGTAACGAACCGCGCAGCGTTTTCACGCGGTCACCCTTTTTCCAATCGGCAATTTCGGAAAGCGAGTCAACCGCTGCGACCATCAATTCCTGATCCAAAACGCCGGTAATGAAATGCGCGGCGGCGGATGAAACTTCCTTTCGCCGTTGAAAGGGCAGATTGGAAAACAGCGCGGTCGCCAGTGCGCGACCGATTTCCGCAAAGGTGTTGCCGTTGAAAAAGAGAAACGGCGCACGGCGATGGCAGGATTTGAGGAACTGAAAAGTTTCCAGCAGGCTTAGCTCGGAGGCGCGGCGTTTTTCCCATTCTTCCGCAACCGCCGCGTGAGTTTCTGTGTTAACGCCTCGCTGCGCGCGGCCTCGTTCGCAGAGTCCTTCATTGATCTGGGCGACAGATGCCCAATTCCAGTTTTGGAGAAACTTGGCTCGGCTTTGTAACGGTGCTGGTTCGCCACGGCCTCGCGGAGAACGTCCGCCGCCGTCAGGTGTTCCAGCAGATCCAGTCGCAGCTTCATCGCTCATAAGATAACCATGATTTGGTCCGCGCGCAACTGCGCTGGTGCGAGTCTATGCGGACGATGGAAAGGCGTCAAACCTGACGAACGGAATCTCTGCGCGAACCGGCGAAATCTGCGCTGACGGAATTTACGATTTCGTCATTCGAATTTCGTCATTCGTCATTCGAATTTCAAATTTTGGCTTGGTGCTTCTCTGGAGGTTGGATGTTGGTGCTTGGAGCTTTTACAACGGGAGGACCGTAAATTTCAGCGCCCGGCACCGGGTTGGTGCACCCGTGCGGCTTCGCACCTTTGCGTCTTTGCGTGTCTTTGCGGTTAAAGTTTGCCGCCTCGGTGTTCTCCGTGCCTCTGTGGTTAATTTCAGTCTGAGTTTTCCGCACTTCGCACTTCGCACTCCGCACTTAATTCGACCTGCAACCTTCAACGCCTTCTCATGTTCCCTCGTAAAGACACGCCAGATCAATCGTCTGACCGCAGGTACATTGGATGTGCAGATGCGTCACGCGCTTGCCATCCCGCTGAACCGTTACCCGCGGTTCACATAAACCCTTGGACATTTGACCAGCACCAGGTTGGTGCGCCACGGACGGTGGCAGGGCCAAAGCCGATGTTGGGGGCATTGCGAGCGAACGAAAGTTCCCCTGCCCGGCCCCGCCCTGGATCACGGAGACACGGAACTCCCGCCGTTCCGGCTGCGCGGTCGCGGCGGTGAGCGGCACAAAAGATTCAGTTCGCTGAGGCGTCATTGGGGATATCGGACTTGAGCGCATCCGGCAAGGCATTCACGGTTTCGCGGATTTTGATGAGCACCGTCACGCGGCGGTTGGATTCGTCGTCCGGCGACGTGTCGGGCATCGGCTGCGTGTCGGCAAAACCGGAAACCTTCGATATCTGTTCGGTGCCCACGCCGCCGATGACGATCTTGCGGCGCGCGGAATTGGCGCGTTCCGTGGACAATTCCCATTTGCGGACATCCTCGGCCAGGCCGTTCGTCTCCGTCTCGGTATGGCCCTCGAGTTCCAGGCGGAAGGTGGAGTAACGGGCGATCTCCCAGGCGAGCGTCGTGAACACCCAAGCGCCGTATTCCGTGAACTGGTCGCTGCCGGTCACAAAAATCGGTTTCGCCGAGCGGTCAAAGACATTGATGCTCAAACCGTCGTTGTTCACGTCAATCTTGATGCTGTTCTGCCCGGGGGACTGGTCCTTGAAAAGCTTTTCGAGGTCTTCATGCAGATGATGCATGCTCTCGATCTCGATCGCCGATACGGATGTGAATTTCCCCTCCTGCCGGTAAGTGCTCGACGCGTCCTTGTTCGGGATGATGCCGGTGGATTCCTTGGTGATGGAAGAAAACGGATTGCGGAAGGCGCGTTCCACGGCGTCCTTGATCTTCTGGTCCTGCGACGTGAGCCACAGGCACAAAAAAAGCGCCATCATCGCCGTCACGAAGTCCGCGTAGGCGACCTTCCACGAACCGCCGCTATGACCACCGTCATGTTTTTTTCTCGCCATTAAAAATCCGGATTAAAATCGTTCCCTCGCCCCGCCCAAGCGGGGAGAGGGTCAGGGTGAGGGGCCATTATTTTGACAATTTAAAATCTTTCACAGTCCGCGTTCCACCATCAAAAATCATTTGCCCGCTTATTTACCTGATTTCATGCTCTTGAACATCGCCTCAAGCTGCTCGGCACTGGGACGGTATTCGCTGCTCAAACCGCGCCGGCCAAGTTCCACCGCCGTGACCGGGGCCATGCCGTTCGCGAAACCGGTCACGCACGCCGCGATGCAACGGGTGAAATCCATCTCCGCCGCGCCGCAAAACTCCATGTTCGTCGCCAGCGGCCCCATGAAACCGTACGCGAGCAAAATACCGAGGAAGGTGCCCACGAGCGCGGCGGCCACGTGTTCGCCGATCTTTTCCACCGGGCCGGAAATGGAACTCATCGTGATGACGATGCCGAGGACGGCCGCCACGATGCCGAAACCGGGCATCGCGTCGCCGGTCTTTTGCAGCACGGAAACCGGCGCGTGATGCTCCGATTCCATGCGGTCGATCTGTACATCCAGCAGCAGGCGCAACTGGTCCGGCTTGATCTTGCCGTCGATGATGGGCCGCAGCGCACCGCACAAAAATTCCACCGCCTCGTGGTTGTTCAGAAAGCGCGGATATTTTTTGAAGACCGAACTTTTCTGCGGATCCAGGACATGTTCTTCCAGGGCGATCATGCCGTTGCGCCGGCCGAGCAAAAACAGTTCGTACAGGACCTTGAGCAAATCTTCATAGGACGTTTTGCTGTGCGGCGAACCTTTCAGGCAGGCCCCCAAATTCTTGACGATGTCCATCAACACCTTTTTGGGCGACATGATGATCAGCGAGCCGGCGGCGCCGCCCGCGATGATCAGCGCCTCGTTCGTGACCGCGGCCACAATGACCCCGATCTGGCCGTGCTCCAGGATGAATCCGCCGAACACGCAAACCGTGACGATGACCGCGCCGATGATGATGATCATGCGCTGACGGTGGTTGTGGCCTGCCGGGTGAGGCCGGATTCAAAACGTTGCACAAACGCGCGCAACCCGATGATGGCCTGCGCGTGGATCTGGCAGATGCGCGATTCGGTCAGGCCGAACACTTCGGCGATCTCGCGCAGGTGCATGTCCTCGATGTAGTAAAGCGCGAGCACCTTGCGCTGCATGTCCGGCAAATCCTTCAACCGCTCCGCCACGACCTGCTTCAGTTCGTTGGTGGAAACACATTCCATCGGATTGTCGCCGGCCGCATCGGCGATGATCTCATAAAGCGCGCCGCCCTCGCCCTCATCGCTGGAACTGACGGCGTCCAGACATACGAACGCCGCGGGACGGATTTCATCCAGCAATTCCTGGTATTCGGCGGCGGTCAATTTCATCGCCTTCGCCATCTGCGCCTCCGTGGGCGTGCGGCCGAGTTTTTGTTCGAGTTCGAGCAGAACTCCCTTCAGCCGGCGCGCCTTCTCATGGATGGTGCGCGGCACCCAGTCCATGCGGCGCAGTTCGTCGAGCATCGCGCCGCGAACCCGCACGCGCGCATAGGTCTCAAACGACGTGTTGCACGCCGGGTCAAAATTCCTCAACGCCTGCAACAGGCCGACCAGCCCGGCGCTGTACAGATCGTCCTGGCTGACGTGCTCCGGCAGCGTCATCGCGAGCCGGCCCATGACGGACGAGACGAGCGGCATGTATTTTTGCACCAGCTCATTTTCGATCTCCGTGTCCGTATGCTGCTGGTGGTAACGTTTCCAAAGTACCTGGGCGTTGGGCGCGGAGGTTTTGGTTTCCAGCGGCACACCCCAGGCCGGGTTCGTTTTGGCCGGTTGTTCGAGCACGGCGGCGTTGGGTGAATTCATACGGGGGCGAAGTTGGAAATTGAACCTTGCGCCGCACCGGCCGGCCGGCAATCGTGGCGGCGCATCTCGCCCAGCAACGCATCGTGGATATACGAACTGGCAAAGGTCTCGAACGCCATGCGGTTGCAGCCCCGGCGGTGGCGGACGGCCCCCAGCAACGCGACCAGGCCGAAACTGTGCAGTTGTTCGCGGCTGAAAACCTGCGGCGCGGCGGCGGCAAACTGCCGGACCATCGCGGCGACCAGCGGCGTGTGCTTCTGGAAAATTTCCTTTTCTGAATGGAGGTCGAGGGTCATGGCAAATTAAGGTTTGGGTTTGGCAGGTTTTGATTCGGCTTGTATGCGTTCGCGGCGGCGCTGTTCCAGCGCGGAATTGAGCTCGGTCAGCCAGACTTTGCCCCACCAGCGTCCCAGCAGGCCGCCGGCAAGCGCCGTCGCCCCCGCGTGCCACAAGGTGACCGGCCACGCACACTCGCCAAAAACACTGGCAGCCAGGCCGAGGACAAACCCCACGTTCGCACCGAGAATCATCATTGCCTTCATCTTCGGTGTGCATTTAGCATCCCCTTTGCCAGACCCGAGAAATATTTTCCCGAAGAAAAAATCCCCAATGTTCAAGCGGGTTTTCCGTGCGGAAATAAAATCTTCGACTCCGCCGCCACGAACTCACCGGGAATTTTTTGCCCGCCGCCCAGCCATGACAGCGGGCAATTTGTGCCGAGCACGAAATTCCACAATTTTACGCGCCGATGCTCCTCGTCCAGGTGCGTGAAGATCACATCCTCCGGCATCAGCGGCGCAAACGCGTTGAACTGCTCGAACAAAAGCTGCGTGTCGTACGCCGCGTTCAAAACCAGGTGCACCCGCGGTTGCGGCAGCGAAAAAAGCGTGTCCCGCAACACCGCCAGCCCCTTCATGCCATGCGTTTCAACTCCCGGCAGATCGACAAACAACAGATCTTCCCCGCCGGACGGTTCCGTCCAAAATCGTTCACAGCTCACGCCCAGCATTTCGCAATGCAACTGCAAAAATTCCGCCGTGTTCGCCGTTTCGGCATCCAGCCGCCAGACTTTGGCCTTGCTGGCACCGCGCAGAACCGCAGTCGTCATCCATTTGCAAAGCGCCGTCGTCTTGCCCGAACCGGGTGGCCCCACGAACACGTGTGGACGCGCCGGATTGTCGTCCATCGTCCGCGGCCGGTGCCAGAACGTCGACAACATATCGCGCACCAGGTGCCATTCCTCGACCGGGTTCGTCGGCGGTTTCGGGCCGTGCGCAGAACTGATTTTTTGCTCCAACCGGTCCGCGTATTCCGGCAAAAGCCCGAGCGATTCCAGCCACATCACGCTGTTCCAGCGATGTGGCAGGCGCGCGGGCGTTTCCGGTTCCTCTACCTTTTCGCTGAATGGCGTGTACGCATCCGCACCCGCCGGCACAAAATGACGTTGAGCGTAAGATACAGCGGGAGAGTTGGCCGGCGCGGTAATCGGCGAATTATTAGGATGTGGCCCTGCCACTTCCGGCACACCCGCCGTCACTTCAATCTGTCCCCCACGATGCAAAAACCGTCCGAACGCGCCCCCGGACATTTTGCGCACGCTCACAATGACCGCGTCCGGCCCGAGATTTTCCTGCACCACGCGAACGGCGTCGCCCGCGCTTTCAGCTGTGAAGGTGGAAAGTTTCATGGCCAAAAGGGCTTCAGACTACGGAGTGCGGCCGTCCCCGGCCGCTGCCACGTATTACGCAAAGGCCGCTTCCGATCTGCCATATCCTCGTGTCTGGTGAATGCGGCAGCGCCCGAGGACGGGCGCACTCCAGATTCAGCGGTGAAGATGGAAAGTTTCATTCAAATGCCGGGATCACCGCCGCGTTTTGCACCTGCATCCGCGGCGGAATTTCCGCGTAGGACAACACCGCGAGGTCGGTGAACGTATTCTCGAAAAACCGCCGGAACGCCAGCCGCAACTGCGGTGCGCATAACACCACTGGCTGCTGCCCCGCCGCCAGCATCTGCTGCACCACGCGCGACAGCGAATCCATCACGTGCCGCGCCAGGCGCGGTTCCACGACCAGCGCCACTTCGCTCGCCGACTGCCGCACCCCCAGCGAAAGCATCGCTTCCAGCTTCGGATCGATCGTGATCGCGCGCACGCTGCCATTTTCCGTCTGGTATGGTTTCGTGAGCTGCGCCCCAAGCGCGCGGCGCGCGTGTTCGGAAAGTTCGTCGGGATTTTTCGTGACCGAGGCGTAGTCGCCGACCTTTTCCAAAATGCCCGCGAGGTTGCGGATGGAAATCCCCTCGGCCAGCAGATTTTGCAGGATGCGCTGCAACTGGCCCACGCTCAATTGTCCGGGAATCAGTTCGTTCACGACCGCCGGATGCGTCTGCTTCAGATTGTCCAGCAACGCCTGCACATCCTGGCGCGTGAGCACTTCGTGCAGATGCCGGCGCACCGTTTCAGACAGGTGCGTGATCAGGACCGAGGGCGCATCCACGACCGTGAAACCGGCCACCTCGGCGTTCTTCCGCTCGGGTTCCGCCACCCACGTCGCCGGCAGATTGAAGACCGGTTCAACCGTCGGCATGCCTTTCAACACCACCTTGCTGTTCGTCGCGTTCATCGCCAGCCACTGGCCCGGATTCAATTTGCCGCTTGCAATCGGATTACCCTTTAAAATAAAGCGATATTCATTGCTCCCAAGCTGCAGATTGTCGCGCAATTTGATCGGTGGAATCAGCATGCCCATGTCGCCCGCGAATTGCCGCCGCACCCCCGTGACGCGCTCAAGCAGATCGCCGCCCTTCTTGCCGTCGGCCATCGGCACCAGACCGTAGCCGAGTTCGATCTGCATCGTGTCCAGCGAGAGCAGCGATTCAATTTTCTCGGCGGCTTTCGGGTCCGCCACCGGCGTGGCGCCGGGATTCTTTGGATCAACCGTTTTTCCACGGACCACACCGCCGGCCGTGTTCACCGGGTTTAATCCCGGCGTCCCATTCTTGTGAACCGAGTACGAAAGCAATCCGATCACCACCGACATCGTGAGAAACGGCATCGTCGGCAGGCCCGGAACAATCGCGAGTATGCCGAGCATCACCGCCAGGATCGTCAACGCCTTGGGATAAACCAAAAGCTGACGGCTCAATTCGCGGCCGAGGTCGTTCTTCGACGTCGCACGCGTCACCAGGATACCCGCGGCCACCGAGGTGATCAGCGCGGGAATCTGCGAAACCAGGCCGTCGCCGATCGACAACATCGTGAAGCGCGACAACGCCTCGCTCATCGTCATGCCGCGCTGCATGATGCCCACGCCGAAGCCGCCGATGACGTTGATCAGCGTGATCAAAATCGCCGCGATCGCGTCGCCGCGTACAAACTTGCTCGCACCGTCCATCGCACCGTAAAAATCTGCTTCTTCCTCCACCGCCCGTCGGCGCGCGCGCGCTTCGTCTTCCTTGATGAGGCCGGCGTTGAGTTCGGCGTCGATCGCCATTTGTTTGCCCGGCATCGCGTCCAATGTGAAACGGGCGGCGACTTCCGCGATACGCCCCGCGCCCTTCGTGATCACGATAAAATTGATCAACACGAGAATCGCGAAAACCACAAAGCCGACCACGTAATTGCCGCGCACCACAAAATTGCCGAACGATTCGATGATGTGGCCCGCGTAACCATCGAGCAAAATCAGGCGCGTAGAGGCGACGTTCAGCGCCAGCCGGTACAACGTGATGAACAGCAGCAACGTCGGAAACCCGGTAAATTCTGCCGGGGTCCTCAGGTAAAGAATGACCAGCAGCGTCAGCAGCGAAAGACCGATGCTCACCGTCAAAAGCAGGTCCAACAGGAACGGCGGAATCGGCAGGATTAAAAGCAGAATCGTGCCGAAAAGGCCGAAAACCAGCCACAAATCGCCGTAGCGAAGCAGCTTTTGCATTCTATCACTCAAAGCGCCCATGCAGTTTTTAAATCAATTTGTTACCCCGCCAAACCGGCGGCGTGACGGCAATTTTTTACCGTTGCCGGTGATAAAGCAGGAACTTCGCCAACAGGCGGCCGGATTTACGATATGCGATGTACGGTTTACGATTGGGGGAAAAACCTTACAGAAGGAAACGAAGCGGGAACTGCCCGCAGATGACACAGATTTACGCAGAGGCTTTGGACACAAAAGCTGGCATTTTCGATTTACGATCTACGATAGGACATCAAGCTGATACAAAACGCTCATACACTGCCAGCAATGCCGGGAACGCCGCCGCCGAAACGATATTGCCCAGCAGCGAAGCGAGCAGACATTTGATGATCGAAGGAGTGGCCCCTTCGGTTTTGGCGGACGGAATAAAACGGCATATCAGATAAATCAAAACCCCCTCGATGATGACGACTAATCCTTCGCCAACAGCCACCGCATAAACTGGTCGCATATCATGAAGCATCCAAAGCAATCCTAAAAATGGCGGATAAGTGAGCAGATGCATGCCAATCAGCCAGAGAATCAAGAAACGCGGCTTGCGCGACCGCCGCAGAATCCACCAGATGCAAATCACCTCCAACAGAATGGCGAAGCCGATTACGAAGGAGATTTCTGGGGTGATGGGCTTTTCCGGCAGAGCGATGGGATCGGCCTGCACGGAGACGGCGGAAAGGATCACGATCATCAAAGCTGCCAACCGATGTGCGTGACGCTTGAAGGTGATGGGTGTTCTCATTTTATTCCGGCGCGCGCTGCCGCCATGGGGTCAATTTCCCTGAGTGCATTGGTGGCACTGCCGCGAACATCCTCATCCGGGTCACCTAAAAGGCTGATGAGGATGGGCATGGTTTGACGGCGTAGTTCGGGGAAGCCTTTGCCAAAACCGCTGGCCAATGTATCGGCGGCACAATTGCGAACGTGGGGAAAATTGTTGGTCAATCCCCGGAACAGAAAAGGCATGGCATTTGAGCCGGTTCCGCAGCTGGCAATCATGGCAGCCAAGGCCACCTCCTCGTGGGTGCTATTCATGAGCACCTGCAATTCGGGCAGCGCAGGCCCGGCCTTTTCGCCCAGCGCAATAAATCCGTTGGCGGCGTCCAGGTTGATCTGGATGGCACCAAAGCAGTATGGGGGACGCGTGAACGCTATCCGTTTCAACAAGGCCGGGATGGCATTGGTTCCCAGGTGATCGATGGCTTCTTTTGCCGCCGGTGTAAAATCGCCTCCGCCTTCAAGGCGCGTGTCCAGCCATTCACCCAATCTTTTGCCTTTCCAACCCGGCTCGTCGGGGAATAAAAGCATGTCCGGGTGGTTGGTCTCATATTGATCCGTCAGATATCTTTTCGCGACCAGAGCGAGGTCGGGGTCGGGGTCGGTAGTGAGAGTTTGCATGACCGTGTCCATTTGGCCGGTCATGGGACAATGACGTAATAATCCGAACGCTTCGCGCCGGGTGGCCTCGCTGGGCGATTGCAGCCGTGCCAGCAAAATCGGCAATGCCTTGCCTGGCAGGACATCGGTTAGCGCCTTGAGCGCGCCTTGGATCTCCGGCTTTCTCTGTGCGAGATCGTTGGTCAAAATAGGCCACGTTGCGCCGGGTGCGATGATTACCAAAGTGCTCAGCGCGGTACTGGCAACGTTGCCCTGACCGCTGGCGAGATTGGTCAAAATCGGAAAAGCCACCAATGCATTCGTGCCAAAACCGGCGAGCACCCCCGCCGCGTGCGAGCAAACATCGGACGATGGATCGTTCAACGCCGAACAGATCAGTGGAACGGCCAATTCTGGCGCTTCAGTCTGGAGACCAATGTCATCGACAGCTTGAATCCGTACCGCAGCGGATGAATCCTTGAGCCGGTCTTTGATCCGGTTGAGATAGACTATGACATCGTCCGTGACCGGTGCCAGTTTATCCATGGCCCACTGTCTGATGGCCGGATCTTGATTGGTAAGCGCCCGGCAAAAGACCGGCTCGGCTGGTTTGCCGATATATTCCAGACAGCGTTCTGCGGTGAAAGTGTGGTCTTTCTTTTGGAGAAGTTTCTCCAGTTCCTCATTGGCAGCACCGGCATTTGTTCCCAGTGTTTCAAACCCGGCGATGCCAAGCTGTTGAAAGTCTTCCGCTGTATGCCACTGGATGCGGTCGTAGTCTTCGAGGGAGAAATTATCCGACGTCTTCCACCCAAGAAAACGAATTCTAAATTTGCCGGTTTTATCGATCAGCCACAAACTCACCGGGTCGTCTGTCGATTCAACCAATTTTAAGAGTCTCGGTAATGCAGCCTTTGCACCAATCGCCCTGATGGCGCTTTGGGCTTCTTGAAGCCGTTGGGTTTCGTCCAAAGGGGTGTCGTTGTATTGTCGCAGCCAGATGGTCAGCGTCCGCCCCTGATAACGCGGGTCGCAGGGGAACATCGCCATAACCAGGATGCCCGCTACCACAGCCAGCGTGATGAAGATAAATTTTTGTTTGGCCCTCATCCGATTTTTCCATGGTCACTCCAAACTGTAAGAGCAGCAACCGAAAAGCGCTTTGTCACGCCACCTGAAGAACGGGCAACTGAGCTGGCGCAGACATGCGTCCCCGCCATCTCGATTTGGCATGGCGGCTCTTTCATGGTCGCCCGTCCGGCTCGGACTTTCTTTCCTTGATTTTTTGGGCATTCCGCCGTTTCATTTTAAACAATAAATGTTTTGTAAATCGTCAGTCTCAAATCATTAATCAAAAATCAAAATGGCCTACACCACCTGCACCGTTCCCAAGGGCGATAAAATTTCCATCCATGGCGGCAAGCTCACCGTGCCCGACCACCCCATTATCCCCTTCATCCGCGGCGACGGCACGGGTCCCGACATCTGGGCCTCCAGCGTGCGTGTGCTCGATGCGGCCGTGGCCAAGGCCTACGGCGGCAAGAAGCAGATTTCCTGGATGGAAGTCTTCGCCGGCGAAGAATCGTTCAAAAAGTTCAACAACTGGCTGCCCGATGACACCGTCGAGGCGTTCAAGGAATTCCTGGTCGGCATCAAAGGCCCGCTCACCACGCCCACCGGCGGCGGCATCCGCTCGCTCAATGTCGCGCTGCGCCAGATGCTTGATCTCTACGTCTGTCTGCGCCCGGTCCAATATTTCACCGGCGTCCCCTCGCCCGTGAAACATCCCGAAAAGGTCAACATGGTCATCTTCCGCGAAAATACCGAGGACATCTACGCCGGCATCGATTTCGAAGCCGGCAAGGAAATGGCCCTCAAGACGATCGAGTTCCTGAAGACCAACTTCCCGAAGGAGTTTAAGAAGATCCGTTTTGGCGAAACGCCCGAGGTCGTCGGCATCGGCATCAAGCCCGTTTCCAAGACCGGCACGCAGCGCCTCGTCCGCTCCGCCATCGAATACGCCATCACCCAGAAAAAGAAATCCGTGACGTTCGTCCACAAGGGCAACATCATGAAATACACCGAGGGCGCCTTCATGCAATGGGGTTACCAGCTCGCGCGCGAGGAATACGGCGCGGAACTCATCGACGGCGGCCCCTGGTGCAAGATCCCCGAAGGCAAACGCGGCGCCGGCCTCACCTTCAAGGACAGCATCGCCGACATCACGCTCCAACAGGTGCTCACCCGCCCGAATGAATTTGAAGTCATCGCCACGCTCAATCTAAACGGCGACTATCTGAGCGACGCCCTCGCCGCACAGGTCGGCGGCATCGGCATCGCCCCCGGCGGCAACATCAACAACGTCACCGGCCACGCCATCTTTGAAGCCACGCACGGCACCGCACCCAAGTACGCCGGCAAAGACATGGTCAACCCTGGCTCGGTGGTATTGAGCGGCGAAATGATGTTCCGCTATCTCGGCTGGAACGAAGCCGCCGACCTCATCATCAAAGGCCTCAATGGCGCCATCGGCTCCAAGAAGGTCACTTACGATTTCGCGCGCCAGATGGAAGGCGCGACAGAAATCAAGTGTTCCGCTTTCGGCGACAACATCATCGCCCACATGTAATTTCATGGAAGGGACGGCGTGCCGCCGTCCCAAAAATTAAGAACGGCGGCTCTCACTCTGAGAACCGCCGTTTCGCTTTTCACCACCAAACGAACTTGCAGCGAATAGGCCAGACGCTACCTTGTTTTCATGTTGCCGGATGAGCAAACTAGCCCCGAACAATTCGCCATATACCGGCGTATGACGCCAGAACAACGCTGGCGTGAGGCTAACCGGCTTTACTGGTCAGCACGCAAAATGAAGGTGGCTTTCATCCGTAACCAGCATCCCGACTGGACTGAATCTCAAGTTGAGGCAGAGGTACGTGAAATCTTTATCCGCGCCCAAAATCCGACCTAGGGCGTTTGCGATATCTGTGACCATTTAGCTGGCCAGGCATCTCCCTCCCCATGAACCCAGTCAGCGGCTCGGAGGGTTTTCGCGATGGTAGAAAGGTCCAACTGCTGTTCCTTCTCCCCAAGGGAGAAGGTCAGGATGAGGGGGAAGGCGGTGCTCACATTAAATGGTGCGGGCCTAAAATTTGGATGACCACTTTCCCCTCACCCCGGCCCTCCCACTGGGAGGGAGAAATATGTCCCGCGTTTTGGCATGGCCCTGACTGAATCCAGCAGAATGACTGACAAATTTTACGAACCCATCCACCGGCTGTTCCCTCTCCCAGCAGGAGAGGGTTAGGGTGAGGGAGAGCGCGACGCCTTCGTATAAAGACAACACCTGCCTTACCGCGCCCGCTGCGTCAGCGCCATCTTGCCGATGCCCGTCAACACGTCCCACGCCGGGCCGGGGAATTTGTGCATCTGCACCATCGTGTCCTCGAACGCCGTAAGGAAATATTTCACGTCCGCCTCGGTGATGACCAGCGGCGGCAACAGCTTCACCACGTCCACCGCGTGCCCGGCGACCTGCGTGATGATGTGATGCTTGTCCATGAGCGGAATCACCGCCGCCTGCGGAAACAAGCTCTTGTCGAGCGTGTGGCACGTTGCCCAGGCGAGCTTGAGCGGAATGGATTTGGGCGGGCCAAACTCGATGCCGGTCATCAAACCGCGCCAGCGGACGGCCTTTAAAAATTCGAAGCGCGGAATCATCGCGGTCACCCCCTGCCCTATCAAGTCGCCCATCTTCGCCGCGTTGGCCATGAGGTTTTCGCGATCGATCACGTCCAGCGCCGCCAGGCCGGCGGCCATCGCAAAGCTGCCCTGGCTGAACGTCGAGCTGTGCACCACCGAGCGCTGCATGGAGGAAAACACTTTCTCGTGGATCCATTTCTTGCAAAGCACTGCGCCAACCGGCACAAACCCGGCGGAAAGTGTTTTGGCGAGCACCACGATGTCAGCGTCCACAGGCCCGTCGTGTTCGATGGCCAAAAATTTACCGGTGCGTCCCATGCCGGTTTGCACTTCATCGTCCACGAACAACGCACCGTGTTTGCGGCAGAGTTGTTGCGCTTCGCGTAGATAGCCGGGTGACGGAATGTTCACGCCCTTGCCCTGGATCGGCTCGACCACGAACGCCGCGACGTCGCCTTTCTTCAATTCCGCTTCGAGCGCGGCCAGGTCATTGAACGGAATCGCCCGGCAGTCCGGCAAAAACGGCGCGAACCCTTCGCGGAAACTTTCATCGCCGTTCAACGAAAGCGCGCCGGTGCTCAGCCCGTGGAACGATTTCTTGCAATGGATGATCGCCGGCTTGCCCGTCGCGCACTTGGCATATTTGATGGCCGTTTCCACGCCCTCCGCGCCGGAATTGGTGAAGAACACCATGTCCAGCTCGCACGGCATCCGCTTCTTCAATTCATCCGCGAGCAGGCCCGAGAGCAGCGGCGCTTCCATCTTCACCAGGCTCGGATAATCGGCATCCAGAAATTCCTTCAAGACCCGGCGCACCTCGGGATGATTCCGGCCCAGGCCAAAAACGCCGTACCCGCTCAACAAATCCAGATACTTCACGCCCTCCACGTCCCAGAGATACGGCCCCTCGGCGCGCACATAACAACGGTCAAATCCGATGGTCCTGAGCGTGCGGACATTCGCGGGATTGATGTGCTCCGCGTGCAGCTCGTAATTCTTGCCGGCGTTCGCCTTCATCAGCGCGACGATGTCGAGCGCCGGACGTTGGTTGCTTTTAGACGACATGGTTGAACAGTCTAACCGAAGAACGGTGCTTGAGAAACGACTTTTTACT
>DATHOG010000197.1:0-7437 GCA_035485115.1 Candidatus Sulfotelmatobacter sp.
CGCCGAGCCGCCCGCGCAGAAATTTACGCGCCTCGCCGCGCAAAAGCAGCGCGACTGCCTTTCCTCCCGCTCCACGATGTTGCAGTTGTGGGCGACTTCCATCAGCCATCTGCTGCCGCCCATCAACGCCACCACCGGCCAGTTGGTGCAGTTGCGCGACCAGTTCTGCGAACTCATCGGCAAGATGTCCGAGGCCGAGCTGGCCACGCGCTCGTTGTCGGAGCTGGCGGAAAAACTGCACTGCAGCGAACGGCACTTCAGCCGGCTCTTCCGGAAGGAGTTCAAGGTCTCCTTGCGCGAACGCCAGACGGAGCTGCGCCTGCAGCGGGCCAGCCAGTTGCTCGCCGATTCCAACGCCAAGATCATCAATGTCGCCTACGAAAGCGGCTACCGGCACCTGGGGTTGTTCAACGCCATGTTCAAGCGCCGCTTCGGACTCACGCCGAGCGCGTGGCGGCAAAAAAATTCCGCCGCCGCCGGCGACCCGAATTTGTCCAGACGCAGCAACATGGTGCTGGTCGCCTTGTTGCTGCTGCTGCAGGTTTTTTTTTCGACTGATATAAACGCGCAGACCGCGACCCCGGCCATGACGACGAACGCCGCGCCCAAACTTCGCGTCGAAAAATATCTGGTCTCCGGCAACAGCGTATTGCCGGCGGACCGGATGGGTCTGCTGTTCACAAATGTCCCCGAGGCGTTCGGCACCAATGTCACCTTCGAAGGCATCCGCCACGCGCTCGGGCAATTACAGACGGCCTATCGCGAGCGCGGCTTCGTGACCGTGTCCGTGGGCCTGCCACCGCAAAAATTGACCAACGGAATCGTGCAGGTGCGCGTGACGGAAGGTCTTTTATCGGGCATCCAGGTGCAGGGCAACAAATGGTTCAGCACCCCGAATGTTCTGCGCGCCGTGCCCAGTTTGCACACGAACATGCTACTGAATTCGCACGTCTTCCAGCATGAGCTGGACCTGGCGAATGCGAATCGCGACCGGCAGATTTATCCGGTCGTCGGGCCCGGCTTCGAACCGGGCACCAGCGAACTGACCTTGAAGGTGACGGATCGCATCCCGTTGCACGCCCGCGTGGAGTGGAACAATACCGGGACGGCCGGCACACCTCCGGACCGCGTCGCTGCCAACGCAGAGTATGACAATCTCTGGCAGTTGGATCAACAGATCGGGGCGCAATACTCGTTCTCGCCCCTGGATTACAAAAACGCGAATCCTTACGGTGTCTGGGATCCCGACCTGCCGCTCATTGCGAATTACAGCCTCTATTACCGGATACCGCTCGGCCGGCCGCAGTCCTTGCAGGACCAGATCGACCAAAGCAGCGGCAAGTTTGGTTACAACGAAACCACACACCAGTTTGTCATGCCACCACCCACCGGCGCTCCCGAGTTGACGTTCTATGCCACCCGCGCCACCTCCGATACGGGGATCATCCTGGATCCGGTCATCCCGGAGATCGATTCATCCGGCCTCCTGCTCGGGACACAAAACGCCAGTGAAAGCGTCACTTTGAACGAGGGTATCGGCCTCAAACTTTTAATGCCTTTGCCGCAAATCGAGGCCGTTTCCTCGTCAGCCACCTTCGGCCTGGACTACAAGCACTATGAAGCCCGCGACGCGCAGGATGAACTTTTGCGGAGCGCGGAAACGGTCACGAACGGCACAACGGTGATAACGTACGGCAATGTTTTTCAAACGATTCACCTGCCCGTGGTGAACAATGTCGTGGATTATTTCCCGTTGAGCCTTTCGTATAGCGGCAGCGTACCCGACCAATGGGGTTCGACCGCGTTCAACGCGCAGGCGAATTACAACATCAAGACCATCGGCTCGCTCGCCAACCTCGCCTATAGTGCTTCGTTGCCGGAGGTGATTTCCACCAATTCACACACGCACGTTGTGAGCACCAATTCGCAAAATAAAGCGCGAAATAATTATTGTACCATCACCGCCGGCGTCACGCGCGAGCAGCGGATTTACAAGGACTGGACGATGCTGATGCATGCCGACGGCCAATGGGCGTCATGTCCGCTGATTAGTAACGAGCAATATGAGATAGGCGGTCTTAACACGGTGCGTGGTTACACCGAAGGCGAAGCTTATGGTGACGTTGGCTGGCGCGTGACGCTCGAACCGCGCACGCCAATGGTTAATATCGGCATGGTGGACGGCGACCTGCCGTTCTGGCTGCGCGGCTCGGTGTTCATGGATTATGGTCAAGGCCACACGGTAGAAAGCCATCCGGCCGCTTTTTCACGGCAGTCGGCTGATTTTTGGGGAACCGGCCTGGCGCTCACCGCCAACATCGGCACCCACATTGACGCGCGCCTGACCATCGCCTTTCCGCTGATTTCCGCCGCCAGCACTTCCGCCGGCGACGTCCATATCTATTTTGCCATTGGAGGCCAATTATGAAACCGCGAGATTTTATCCTGAAATGGTTTTGTGCCTGGGGCCGCGTGACGCCCGCATTCGTCTGTCTGCTGTTCGCCCGTCAGGCGCAGGCGAACCCCACCGGCATGACGGTCGTTTCCGGCTCGGCCACCGCGCTCAATAGCGGCTCGCAGCTCAGCATCACCACCTCACGAAGCGCCGTGCTCAATTGGTCGTCGTTCAACATCGCCAGCGGCGAAAAAACGGTTTTCAACCAGCCGTCCGTAAATTCCGTGGTCGTGAACAACATCGGCGGCCAGAGCGCGTCGCAGATCTACGGCAGCCTGCAGGCGAACGGCATTGTCGTGCTATTGAATTCCTCGGGATTCTATTTCGGGCCGAATTCGTTTGTCAGCGCCGCCGGTCTCGTGGTTTCCACGGCCAGCTTCACGCCGCCGCAAAATTCCGGCGGCGCGTGGGAATTCAACGGCCCGCCGCCGCTCGCCAGCATCGTCAACTACGGCCAGATCAAGATCGGCAACGGCGGCGATTGTTTCTTTATCGCCGACCAGATTGAAAATCACGGCACGGTCGAAGCCGATGGGGGCGGCAGTGTGCAGTTCGCGGCGGGCCAGACCGTGACCTTGAGCGAGCGGCCGGACGGACGCGGCATGAGCATGCAGGTGGCATTGCCGAAAGGTTCCGTGGACAACTACGGCAACATCGTCGCCGATGGCGGCACGATCGCGCTCAGCGCCAAGGTTGTGAATCAGGACGGCTTGATCCAGGCCGACTCGGTGCAGAACAACCACGGGGTGATTGAACTCGTGGCCGCCGATTCGCTGAACCTCGGCGCCAATTCGCAAATCCTTGCCCGCGGTGACGACTCCGCCGGCGGCAGCGCGGGCGGCGACGTGACCTTGCAATCGCAAAATGATTTCAGTGATGCCGCCGGCAGCCAGATCGTCACGACCGGTGGTGCGAACGGCGGCAACGGCGGAAATGTGGAAATCAGCGCACCGAACATGGCGGCGGTGAATTCAACCATCAACGGTTCGGCCCAGGCCGGTTTTACCGGCGGAACCTTATTGATCGATCCTACTTCCATAACCTTGGACACCAGCGGCAGCGGCTCGGCCGGCAGCGGGACGGTTGCGGCGGGTTCCAATCCCAGCACGCTGGATTTGAACGTCAACGCGGCGTTCATCGGACTTTCCGCCATCACGCTGCAGGCAAAAAACGACATCACCCTCGCCGACGGCACGACCTGGAATCTTTCCGCCACAACCGGTTTGAACGCGGGTCAGTTGACATTGGAGGCCGGCGGCAACGTAAACATCGGCGACGGCGCCATCATCAAAGACGCAAACGCGTGGAACGTCATGCTGGAGGCCGGGTATAATTTCATAAACAACACCGTCAATAAAGGTGCCGGCAACATCCTGTTCAATGGCGGCGGCGCGTTGCAACTGGGCAGCGGCCTGGTAAATCTCATCGCGGGCGACAACATCACGGTCAATACCGGCTATGTCATCACGACCGGCGGCGGCGGCATTTATGCGCACGCGCTCGCAGGCACGATCGACACGGGCTCGGACGCCCAGGGCTATACTTTCAATGCCAGCGCCACCACGCTCGCAACGGCTTACAATTTGAACAGCGGCCTCGGCGGCATTTCCACGGCGGCCGGTGGCAACGTGACGCTCATCGCCGGCACGGACGTGAATAGTCTTGATCCGGTGGCGGGCGGCTACGATTACCTTGGGAATTTCACCGCCAACAATAACATCAGCGCGGCAACTGCCGGAGCGGGGGCATACGGTTCGCACGCCGGTAATGTGACCGTCATCGCCGGCGGCGATATCACCGGTCATTATGTCGAGGCGAACGGTACGGGAAATATTTTCGCCGGCGTGACGATGGATGCGAACGGAAATCCGGTTTCAAACGGTTCCGGAGGTTATGTGCTGGGAACGACGGGCAATGCGGGGGTTGATTTGAATAAAAACAGCCTGTCCTTGAGCCTTGTCAGCGGCGGCTGGAACGTCACGGCGGCGAACAACATCAACCTCACCGAGGTCAACAACCCGAACGGTGATTACAATACCAGCGGCGCGTTCAAGAATTACTTCAACTATGCACCGTCGGATTTTGTGGATTTGAATGCCCTCAATGGTGTGAGCCTCGGCGGTAACGCCTCCACGATCCGGCGCTCCTCCGGCCTGACGGTGCCGGTGATTTATCCCGGGATTCTCGACATCAATGCCGGTGCGGGCGGCGTGACTTTTACCGCCCTCGGCAGCGCCACGTTCGGCGAGTTGATTTTGTTTCCGTCGCCGTTGGGCAGCCTGGTGATCGACACGACTGGCGGGGGTGCGCTCACCGGCTCCATGCCAGCCCTCAACGGTGCACCGCAGATTTTTCAACTCATCCTTTCCGACAGCAGTGCGACCCAGTTCAAGACCTCGACGACCTTCGGCATCAGCGACCACGCCGCCACTCCCATCCACCTTGACAGCGAAGAGCCGGTTGACTTGAACATTTCCGGCAGCATGAGCCTGTTCTCGTTGTATTCCTCCGAGGCCGCGACCATCAACGTGCTCGGCGACATGAACAACTGCCGTTTTCAGGGCATGAACTTGAGCGCTGCCGACACGAGCACCATCAATGTGGGTGAGACTGCGAAGACGGCGATGGAGAACAACGGCGTTCTCACCGCCGCGACTGACGGCTCGTTGACCGTCGGCGGCGAAATCACCGACAACAGTGCCTTTACCACCATCAGTCTCTCCGGTCTGACCACGCCGGATTTGTCCGTGCTTGGGCGTGCCGTGAACGATTCGCTTTCCGCCATCACGCTGGCCGATGCCTTTTACTACAATCCATCGACCCAAACATTGACCTATCAAAACATCAACGGCCAGAGCCTCGCCAGCGTGCTCTCGCTTTTGCAGAACCTGACCGTTCAGGAGGTGGACGCCGGCGGAAACCTGCTCTGGCAGGATTCACAACATACCATCCCGCTGACAGAACAGGTTTCAGTGCTCTCCCCGGCGGTCGCGACGGCGTTGACTGCGGCCTACCAGCCTCTGCCCGTGGATGAGGGACCGCTGGCCATCGGCGGCGGCGGAACCTTCCGCATCAACGCGGATGACATCGATCTGGGCACGACCGCCGGCATCATTTCGTATGGTGTCGGGCTTTACAACGTCCGGGGCAGTTATCCGCTGGCGCAGCTTTTTAATACCGGCGCCAATATCGTCGTGGATGCCGCCGGCAATTTGACGATGCCGTCGAGCAGCATCGCGTCGTTCAATGGCGGCGACATCTATGTCAATGCCGCTGGCAGTATCGATGTCGGTTCTTCGGACTTCAACGTCACGTCCACCGGTGCCCGCGGCATTTATGCGACTGGCCTCGGCAATGTCGCTGTTTATGCCGGCAGTGACATCGACGTGGAAGGTTCGCGCATCGCGGTGTATGACACGCGCCCCCTCGAATCCGGCACGCCCGCGCCTGGCGGCTCGCTCACGGTCGTTTCACGCAACGGAAATGTCATTGTTGGCAGCGGCGGCTCCGGCTCGGTGGTTCTCAGCTCATATTTTGTGGATCCGTCCACGCACCAAATTTCGATCCAGACCCCGACGATTCCCGGCACCGGCATTTTGCAGACTTCCTTCAACCGCAACGGCAACGTGCTCATCGAGGCCTTGGCCGGCGACGTGACCATCGGCACCGGCGGCATCACGCAGACTTTGTTCAAGGGCAATCAGACGGGCATAAACCTGGATCAAGTGGGCACGCTGCTTCGTCTCGCGCTCGAAGACGCTGATTCGCAGGCTTCGGCCTATGAAGAACAGATCAACGGCGTTATTCCCGGTTTGATTCCGCCCATCATCGATGTATATGCCGGTTACGGCCTGCAAATGCTGGACTCCGGCAATAATCCCATTCTCGACGCGTTCGGCAACCCGGTGATTTCCGCGCTTGATCTATCCTCCGGAACCTTGGTGGAGAACTTTGCCGGCGCGAACATCGATGCCACCGGCTCCGGCATCGTCGGCGCCGGGACGGCGAATCTGAAGGCCACCGGCGGCATCACCGGCAACATCATTTCGTTCGGCGACGTGAACCTGGCGGCAAACAACAATATTGCCGTGAACGTCTTCGGTCTTGGCACCGTCAACGTCGATTCCGCGAGCGGTTCGGTGAGCGGCACGATCGTCGGTGTGGGCGGCATCAACGCCAGCGGCAGCAGCGTGACCGCGGATCTCGAATCCAACGCCGGCATTACCGGCGGGAGCAGCGGCGGCTCAGGCTTCGCGGCGAGCCAGTCGGCCAACAATGTCTCCGCCGGTATCGGCAACGACGTCAATAATGCCGCAGCCAAGCCGACAGAAAATACAACCGACGACGAGGTGAACAAAAAAAAGAAGCCGGTGGCGCTGGCGCAGAAGGTGAGCCGGGTGACGGTGCTGCTGCCGGTAAAAAACTAATATTTCAAAACGAAACCTGACCCATTATGACGACCCTGATACAACCGATGCTGGCCGTGAACGCGGCGGCGTTTGCGCTGGAAAAAGTGACGACCGAAGGCCTGGTGACGGCCATCGTGCTGATGCTCCTGTCGCTGTTCAGTTGGACCATCATCATCACCAAGTTCCGTCAGCTCTGGATCGCGCGCGCGACCTCGAAGAAGTTCCTCGCCGCCTATGCTGAAACCCGCGATCCCCTCGACATCCATAAAAAGAACCTGGAGTTCAACGGTGCGCCGGCCTACCAGCTCTACGCGCGTGGCGCGGAGGAAGTGGCGTATCATCTCAAAAACAACCCGATCACCGTCCAGACCGTCTCCTCGACCGGCGTCGGTGATGGACAGACCGACCATCTGGCCCGGGCGAACACGACCAAAGTCAGCCTGGGTTCCTACGAGGCGGTGAAGGTCGTGTTGGAAGAAGCGGCGGCGGAGCAGGCGATGAGTTTGGAGAAGGGGATGATCGTGCTGTCCACGGCGGTGGCGGGCGGCCCGTTCATCGGGTTGCTGGGCACGG
>DATHOG010000198.1:0-23890 GCA_035485115.1 Candidatus Sulfotelmatobacter sp.
AGGTTGGCCGCCGTAGCGGGAACACGCGATGAGCAGGTAGCGCGCGAATTGAAAATAGACCGTGGCGAACTGCGGGTCGTTGCCATTCGCGAAATTTTTGATGCGTTCATCGGTCGGGATGTTCAACGGCTCATCGGTGTCGAGCGTGAGCGAAACGCGATGGAAAAATTTCTGGTAATCGGCGATGTGATTGTTGAGCAGCGTGTCTTCACCGAAAATGGTATTGGCGGAGTACCATTGGGAATAGGCGCCTTCGATCTGGCGGCGGGTGATGGTGTCGGGATTGCCGCTGACATCGCGGTAGTTCTTGTAACTGGTGGCGGCGGCAATGAGCAGGGTGACGGAGTCGGCATTCGCGACGGTAATTTTATTCCCGTTCATGGAGATTTTTCCATTCACCGGCAGCACGCGGAGACGGGCCTGAAATTTCAAGGCGCCCTTGATGCCGCGGAGGTCGCCGTTGACGCCGTTCATGACGATGGTCGCGTCGTTGGTCCGGTTAGGGAAGGGGATGGAGGTGTTCACCTCGATGCTGTTGGTCGCGGCCTGCGGGGTGTCCAGCCCGGCGGTGAAGGAGATTTTTCCGGATTGGTCGGCAGTGAGGCGGATGACGATGACCTGGTCGGGTGCGCTGGCGAAAATCTCGCGTTTGTAGCGGACACCGTTCTCGGTGAAATTGACGGTGGCGATGGCGGTGTCCAGATCGAGGTCGCGGCGGTAATCTTGCACGGGGCCGTTGGTCGGGAAATTGAGCCACAGGTCGCCGAGGGTTTGATAGGCCATTTCACGGATGGGTATGGCCATCATGTTGCTGCTGATGTAGGCGCTGGCCTCGTCGTATTTTCCGTCGAACACGAGCTGGCGCGCGACGGGCAGGGCGGCGAGGGCGTTGGTGTTATTGGGATTATAGGGGCCACCGGCCCAGAGCGTGCTTTCGTTCAGTTGCAGGTGTTCGCGACCCACGCCGCCAAAGATCATCGCGCCGAGCCGGCCGTTGCCGATGGGCAGGGCCTCGGTCCATTTTTCGGCGGGCTGTTTGTACCAGAGCGCGAGCGGCGAGGTGGTCAGATTGGTCAGGCTGGCGAGATTGGTCTGCGCGGGTGCGGATTGGGTAAGGCAGAGCGCGGCGAGCGCGGGAAAAAGTCGGAGAACGAATCTGGACATGAAAAAATTTTCAGGGAGGGGTGCGGCGGGCACAAGGATAAATTCGGGCGGGGCAGGTTGGCGGGCGGTTGAAGGTGGGCGTGGATTTAACCGGCCTTTGAGGGGCCTCTGCCTTCTCTTCTATCTGGTTAGCCACATGGTCATTTGGAAGGCATCATCTGAAACAAATAATAAAACGCACATATACCAACAAAATAAATCATCGTGACTAAGAGAGAACGCAAAAAAGATAGTCGAAACAATCCCATTACGATGAGGACATACACAGCAAAATAAATGAGCCAAGCCCAATTACCGACCAAGGGAGTTAAAAATTTAAGCGACGCATGACCGAGAAACGTCAACGCAAAGGCAACACCAAAACACCGTAGAACGGAAGGCTTACGCTCCTCGGGGGCGAGCAGTCGTATCGCAACCCAAAGCAGGCCGATAGCTACGGCATACATCGCGATTATGGTTATAAGCGGAGGAAAATTCATGCGGTGTGATCGCGTGGCCTAACAGTTATTGTGCTGAACTTTTGCGGCCTGTCACGGCCGGATTGTGGTGGAAGATTTAACGGGGTGAAGGTGGTTTGTCCAGCTTGGGAATGGCGTTTTGCGCCGCTGGTTCGTGGGGTAAAGCCGGTTTTACGGTATCAAAAGCCAGGGAAGAAAAACCGGGGACTGTGATTGGGGAACATAGACCGGAATTTTTAACCGCGAAATACACGAAACACACGAAAGGAAAATTATGGAAACTGGTTCGCGTGTTATGTGTGGTTCGCGGTTAACAACGTCGATGGCTTCACTTCCACAGAAAATATGTTGCGTCTGGATGGGGGTAAAACGAAGGTTGGTCTCTTTTGCCCGCCGCCCTCCGGCGGACGGCGGGCAAAAGAGAGAGATTTTTTTGGGCTTGAAACCCAGGGTAGCCCGCTGCGCGGTCAACCCTGGGCTGGATGACGGAATCCCGTTGGGATTCTCAGATGGCGCGGACTGACGTCCGCGGCTACGGGATCAAAAGCGTTATATTTGGGGGACACCTTGGCGCACTCAATATGGGCCGATGTGTTGGCAAAATTTTCAGGTGGGGTTGCGCGGCCGGGCCAAGCGTGAAACAGGAGGCGCTCTGGGACCGGTTTCCGGCCTGATTCGTTTTTTCACGTCGGGAAAATTGGAGACAGGCAGGATGCCTCTCCTACGGCTACTTGGTCAGTCGTCCCTTTGGGACTTTGACATTTTGGCGTGAATACCCGGCACTAAAGTGCCGGGCTATTGTCGTCCGCCCCGGTGGGGCTGGGTTTTAGATGGCGCGGACTGACGTCCGCAGTTACGGGACCAATCGACATCCCAAAATGGAGGAGACGGGGTGGGGTGAACACCCCATGGGAATTCAAAGTGGAAACACATAGGATGATGTGTTTTCTAACAATGAAATTATCTCTCAAACCACACCATCTCAAACGCTACAAGGATATTGCGGTGCTTTTCTGGAAATATGGCACTTCCGATCTGGCCAAAGAATTTGCCCATGACGCCGAGGGCGATGACAAGACCCCGGTGGCCCCGCGCGCCGGCCAGCCCACGCCGGAAGATCTGGCGGATGACCTGGAAAAAATGGGGCCGACCTTCATCAAATTCGGGCAGTTGCTTTCCAGCCGGCCCGACCTTTTGCCGGAACCGTATCTGAAGGCGCTCGCGCGTTTGCAGGACAAGGTTAAACCCTTTCCTTACGAACAAGTGGAGCAAATTGTGGCGAGCGAACTGGGCGTTCGTATCTCGAAGGCCTTTTCCTACTTTGATGAAAAACATCTCGCGGCGGCGTCGCTGGGACAGGTGCACCGCGCGGCCTTGCGCGACGGGCGTCCGGTGGTGGTGAAGGTGCAGCGTCCGGACATCCGCAAACAGATCGCGGAAGATTTTGAAGTGCTCGAGGAGATCGCGGATTTTTTCGACCAGCACACGGACATCGGCCGTCGTTATCGTTTTGGAAAAATTCTCGCGGAGTTCAAAAGTTCCATCCTGCAGGAACTGGATTATCAGCGCGAGGCGTCCAACCTGACGACGCTGGCCGCCAACCTGAAGGAATTTCCGCATCTGCTGGTGCCGCTGCCGGTGATGGATTTCAGTTCGCGCAGCGTGCTGACGATGGATTATGTCAGCGGCACCAAAATCACCACGCTCAGTCCGGTCGTAAAACTGGAACTCAACGGCGAGGTGCTGGCCGAGGAGCTTTTCAAGGCGTATCTGAAACAGGTCTTGATCGACGGCTTTTTCCATGCCGACCCGCATCCGGGCAATGTTTTCCTGACGGACGACGGGCGCGTGGCGTTGCTGGATCTGGGCATGACCGGGCGATTGACCTCAACCATGCAGGAAAATCTGTTGCGACTGCTGCTGGCCATCAGCGAAGGCAACGGCGATGAAACGGTGAAGATCGTCCTGCGGATCAGTGAAACGACGGAGGACTTTGACGAGGCGGAATTCACCAAAAAGGCGGCGGGATTCGTTTCCGACCAGCAGGACGCGACTTTGAACCATCAGGACGTCGGCAAGGCCTTGCTGGACGTCTCGCGCACGGCGGCGCAAACCGGATTGTATGTTCCGACTGAACTAACCCTGCTGGGGAAAACCCTGTTGCAACTGGAAGAGGTCGGAAAAACTCTCTGTCCGAAATTTAATCCGAATGCCTCCGTGCGCCGGAATGTGGCCGAAATCATGACGACGCGGATGCGCAAATCGGCCACGCCGGGGCATTTGTTCAGCTCGTTTCTGGAAATGAAGGATTTTGTGGGCGGCCTGCCGGGGCGGGTGAACAAGATTCTGGATGTGGTCGGCAATTCGGAACTGGAAGTGAACGTCAAAACTCCCGACGCGCGGCATCTGCTCAATGGTTTTGAAAAAATCGCCAACCGCGTCACCACGGGCATCATTCTCGCGGCGCTGATCGTGGGCGCGGCGCTGATGATGCGGATCAATTCCAGCTTCCAGATTTTTGGCTATCCCGGCATCGCCATGATCTGTTTTTTGATCGCGATCGGCGGGAGCGCGTGGCTGATCCTGGGGATTTTATGGAAAGATTATAAGGACAAGCATAAGCCGAAGGGGTGAGCGGGCGGGCGATTTAATTAAAAATTAAAAAGGTAAAATTAAAAAAGGGGAAGGCGCGGACTCATGTCCGAGGCTAAGGGGCCAACGGCGACGCCTGAATACATGATTCACTTATGTTCCGACACGTAACGCCACATCCGATGGTTGTATCGGGCCGCGTATTTTATAAGCTCGTCCGAGTGCGGATCTTGAATACAACCCTGCGGACCAACCTCAAGACGACCATACTGATTCAACACCTTGTATGTGGCATCCGTCAGTGGCAAACCCGCAGGATATGGAGCGACTCCGCCGACATAGGCGAATTGAAATCGGGACGCTGCGATATCGTGTTCGGCATCGGAAACCGCCGTAGCCGGATTCCAGCGACTCCCGCCAGTTGCACAACCGAACATCAAGGCAAGCATCAGGATGGCCACGGTGGCGCGCATAATCATCTAACGTAGAAAGCTGAGCCGTGCTGGAACTGTGGCGGGGCGAATCAAAACGCTCAAGCGCAAAATGGAAGGCGTCATCCGCGTTTGCTCCGGGGACTGGTTGTGCTGCTCCATGTCAATCTCCAGATGTGCCCATGAAAAAAAGTTCAGCGGGTTTGCCATCTCGATATAGGATAAAATAAACGCCCTGCCATCGCTCTGTAACCAGCGGGTTTTCAACCAAGTCATGAGCTTCCCGGCAATCTCCTAATTTACTTTCAACCATCTTCCGTGTCGGTTTGTCTGTGCCAAAAATCTCGCTGAGGCGCTCGGCTGGCATCGGGCTGACTGCACCGAACTCCGGCACTGGCGAAATGCGTTGAATGTCCAAAATGGAATGCGTGCCGCTCTCGCCTTGCTCCTCCAACAACTCATCAATCGTCTTGGGTGTCTTGGAATAATCCGGCTCGGCCTTTGGACTCTCGCCGCCAAATTGATCCAACAGTTTCTGGATGCGAACTCCCCATTGAAGGATGGACTCGCCTTCTTGCTTCTGCACCTGTTTCTCTAAAGGCGCAGTCTGGTCAACGATACCCGGCACCTCTTGGAATGGTTTCAACTCATCAGCGGAACAAGTAAAACGTTCATAGCGGCCCTCGCGGAAAACCAGCTCGCGCAACCGCTGTAAGGCACCGCCAACATCGTCATCGTAGGGAACAAAATAGTCCCATGTTGTAGCTCCCATAAATTGGTCGTTTTGAGTTACACGGTGCTCGCAGTGGCCCAACTGTTATTTTACTGAACTTTTGCGGCCGATCGCGGCCAGGTTTTTATTGAAGGTTTAACGGGGTGAAGGTGGTTTGTCCAGCTTATGAATGCAATTGCACTGTCCGAGGGCTGATGATGGTTCTATCAAAAAATATGTCACCCCTGGACTGAGGGAAACCGACCTTGGTCTCTTTTGCCCGCCGCCCTTCGGCGGACGGCGGGCAAAAGAGAGAGATTTTTTTGGGGCTCGATACCCAGGGTAGCGCCTGCGGCACAACCCTGGGCTGATTGACTGAATCCCGTTGGGATTCTCAGAGGGCGCGGACTTACGTCTGCGGCGGGATCAACGTCGGTACCCGCGAATTGTCAGGCGGCGTTAGTGTCTTGAAACAATGCCGCTAGATCCGCGATTTGTTTATCAATGGCAACATTCATAATCGCGCCTGTCGGCGGCTCCAATCTAAACGATTCGAACAGCGCACATTCTTCGGCGCGCATGTTCGCAGCGAGATCAAAATCCTGATGGCGTATCGCCTGGTTCTTCTGTTGGTTAACCTCACGCAACCGGGTTGCCCGCGCTACAATCTCCCCGGAGGAACATCGGCCGATGGTTTTCATCCAGCCGAGCGCCAGCTCGATTTGCGGCTTGAACATGGGAAGATCGGCGATGGTGCGCTCAATCGTCGCGCCGCTGGCGAGAAGTGTGAGCAGCTTGGCGGCGATCAGGGGTTTGTTCATGGCGTGTACTTATGGCCTGACAGATCGGGAATATGCCGCCCCTGGACGGGCTTAATTTATTTGGGTTTGGTTACCCAAATGCTTCCGCATTGCCGTCGCTGGACTTTTCATCTTCTTGTCATGCTCCAACTCGAGGATAAGCTTGAATCGTTTCGCGTGTGCCAAACTCAATGGTGAATGCTTTAGCAATCGAATCAACTTCGTGCGAATATACTGGGACCGATGGAAATATGGCTGAACCTCTAAATAAACCAAGCCAAACTCCACCGCAGAAATTTCACCGGCCTGAATCCCGTCAATGGTCTTTGCATATTCGCCAAGAAACATCTGTTCGACTAATTTGCCAAACTCGATGACGAACTCCGGGCCAGGCAATTGTTGGTGAGCCTCGCAAATCTTCTTCGCGATTCTCTTGATAGAATCTTGCAACTCGGACATTTAGTTCATTGGTGAGTTCAGGATGCCAACAGGCATTGTGCGAGACTTTTGCGGCTCATCACAGTTGAATTCTGGTTAAAGATTTAACGGGGTAAATGTGGTTTGTCCAGCTTATGAATACGTTTGCCGTCGGACCAACGGCATTATCAAAACATCTCGTCTTGAACGGGGGTTAAACCGAGTTTGGTTCTCTTTTGCCCGCTCCCTTCCTCCTTCGCCAAGGCTACGGAGGATAGGTCCACCTTCGTTACGAAAAGCTACGGTGGGACGAGCCGGCGGTCGGTGGGCAAAAGAGAGAGATTTTTTTGGGCTTGAAACCCAGGGTAGCGCCTGCGGCACAACCCTGGGCTGATTGACGGAATCCCGTTGGGATTCTCAGATGGCGCGGACTGACGTCCGCGGCTACTGGAACATCATTGGACAATTCTTTGCCATGTTGTCTCGACGGAATTGGGCCAGCGTCCGACGAACTTATTTGTGTCCGAGTAAATGATCCGTTCGGTGCCGGTATGGGGCGTCACTTCGGTGGGGTTGGAGCTGGTTTTTACCGTTTCGATCAAATTTCCATCGCTGACAAGCCAGGTGCCTGTTCTTTGGTTTCTTTGGTATCTATTTGTGCGGTCAGGATGGGTGAACGATGACAGTTCGACGAAGCTGCCTTCGGCGGCGACCGTATTCGTGCATCGCATACCGGCTTCCTGCCGCAACCACACTCCCGCTAGATGCTGGCGGAAGTCACGGTCAAATCCAGCGACCTGGACGTGCTGCCAATGCAGCAGAAGACACGTGACGAGAATAACAACCAACAGTCCGATTATGGCGAATTTTTTCAGGGTTGGTGTTTAGGTTTCATTAAATAGACACCGCAGGATTCAAATTTGTACAATTTTCCGGACGGTATCACGGTTGGATTGTGGTTGGAGATTTAACGGGGTGAACGTGATTTGTCCAGCTTGGGAATGGCGTGGCAGTGTCATAATTTCAAGAAAGCCGGCGGGAGCATCCCTGCGAGCCGGCGTGAGCTTTGGGTTTAAGCGGCTCGCGCGGACGCTCGCCCCACCAATTTAAGGGGCCACCAATGCCGTTGTTAAAAGGGCTGGTTTTTAGATGGCGCGGACTGACGTCCGCGGCTACGGGGCCAACCGCGGTGTCGGCTCCCCTGGTTCCAAATCAGGGTAGCGCCGGTTTGGGAATGGCGTTCTTGCTGTCCATCCAAGGGGTGATGATGGATTCATCAATAATATGTCGCCCCTGGACGGGGCTTAAATTTATTTGTGATTTGTTGCTACAAATATGTCGCGCCGCTGGCGCTGGGTTTTAGATGGCGCGGACTCACGTCCGCGGCTACGAGGTTATGAAAATTTGTCCGTTTTCGGCTCCATCCGCCGTCATTCAGGATGGATTCTCTTTTTGCGAAATCAGACACCGGGTGTCGGGCTGATTTTCGGTTGTGCTTTCGGCACAAGGGTTTGCGTTGGAAAAAATAATTCAAAATCGGATGCGCGGCGCAAGGGGTGGTTTGGCGGAGACATGCTATAATGGCGATTGCAGGTTGTTCTTTGACATAGCCGGCGAAGCCGGTTTGAACGGGAAAAGGGCCACGGCGCGAAGCGCGGGGCGCGGGGTGGAATGTCGCGAATCGGCAATCCATCCCGCCCGGTCCTTGCGGACGGCCACCATTTGCGGACTGCGCGCTACCTTGTCCGGATTTTATCCGAGTAAATCCGACCATAGAACCGGCGAAGCCGGTCTTTCCGGGTCAAGCCGGGTCAAGGTTGGTCAAATCCGCCGTCGTTGAAACTATGGCGGGACAAGCATAGTCAAAGTTCAATTTTCCGAGGAGGAGGACGAGAATGAGGACGAGGAGGATTGCCCTGAGACCCTAAAATTACGAAACGAACCCAATTTTTAAGCAAAAAAGCCAATGAAAGTGCATAAGTGTCCAAAAAAACGAACCCAAATAAAGCCAAAATAAACCCACCGGCGAGGCTGGCTTTGCCAAAAACTCAAGTGAATCCGACCCGCCTACGTAAAACTTCGGCGCGGCAAGCCGGATAAAAGGAGTTTTGAGGAGTTTGACAACTTTTGCCATGTCCAAAGCCGCAGGGGTCCGAGCCGGACGGGCTGAGGCTAATCAAGGTAAATCAAACCAAATCAAACCTGTTCGAAGGACGAGGGGATGAGGATGAGGATGAGGCAAGACCGGAGCGGCGGGGCTTGTGCGGCGGGGATTTCACGGCATAATTTTTTCATGCCCCGTTATGCCTTATTATTTGCGCTGGCGATATTGGTGGCGTTCTGTGCGTCACCGGTGCGGGCGAACATCCTATGGAGCGATCCGGGTTCGCGGGTGATCCATACGACGCCGATGGAGGTTTTGGGCGGCCGGCTCAAGCGCGATGACAAGGCGAACGATGCGCTGTATTTTAAATTCCGCGTGGACCCGCTTTCGGATCCGGCGGACGAACCGTATTTCGCTCTGTTCCAACTGGTGGAGACGAACCAGATGCACCTGGGCGTGGGCAACGCACTGGAGGCATGGGGTTTCTCGGCGGCTTACGCGTCCGAAACCGGGCCGTCGAACCGGACGGACGTGGCGGATTTTGGCGAATACAATCTGCATTCGGCGCATCCGGAGGCCGCGGGGCTGGGGCGTTCCCGGCCTTATGAATTACCGAGCCATGACCAGCCGCGGATGATCGTCTTCAAGGTGCAATACATTCCGGGGGGCGAGGATTTGGTCACGGTGTGGCTGGACCCGCAGTTGACCTATGGTGCGACGGCGGAAAACCAGCCGGAAAACATAACCACCAAATTCAAGGCCAATGCGCGCTTCGACCAAATCCAGCTCACGCACGGCGGCACGGGCGGGACGCATCACGACGGCGGCAACGGCTGGATTTTCAGCGACATGGCGGTGGCGACATCGTTTGACGATTTTGTCATCGTGCATTTCTGGCAGACGTGGTGGTTCGACGGGGTGGTGGCGCTGTCTTTTCTGGCGGTGGTGGTCTCGGCCGTGCGGGTGCGGGAAAAAAGGAAATTCCAGTTCCAGTTGCGCCAGATCGAACAGGAGCGGGCGCTGGAACAGGAGCGGACGCGGATCGCGCAGGACTTGCACGATGAACTGGGTTCGTCGCTGACGCGGTTGTCGCTGCTGGGCGGTTTGCTGAACGCGGACAAGGAAAATCCCGCGCTGGTCGGGACGCACGCGGAGAAGATCACGCAGGCCGCCGACCAGACGGTGCGCGCGCTGGAGGAAATCGTCTGGGCGGTGCGGCCCGGGAGCGACACGCTGCAAAGCCTGATCGAGTATCTCGCGCATTTCGCGAACGAGCTGTTTGCGGAGAGCGCGATGCGCTGCCGGCTGGATCTGCCGCAGGATCTGCCGGACCGGGCGCTGCCGCCGGATGTGCGCCACAACATTTTTTTGATCGCCAAGGAGGCGCTGACCAATGCGTTGCGGCATTCGGGCGGCACCACGGTTTTTCTCCAGGTGCAGACGGACGGAAACAATTTCAAGCTGGTCATCGCCGATGACGGAAAAGGTTTCGATGCGGAGGCGTCGACGGCTGGCAGCGAGCACAACGGCCTGGAAAACATGAAGCGCCGCGCGGAGGCGGTCCATGGCAAATTGATCGTGGCGAGCGAGCGGGGGAAGGGCGCCCGGGTGGTGTTGCAAACGACTTTTCCCGATTGACCAAATCTTATGGCGGTCTATTTTCAGGCCGCCCCCTGAATTTTATATGCCCATCAAAGTTGCAATCGTGGACGACGACGAAGGCATCCGTGCAAGCCTGTCGGCGTTGATCAAGCGCGCGAAGGAGTTCAAGCTCACGGGGGAATTCGCCAACGGCGAGAATGCGCTGAAGGAAATCCCAAAAAACCTGCCGGACGTGGTGTTGATGGACATCAACCTGCCGGGCATGAAAGGTTATGAGTGTGTGAGAGAGCTCAAGACGGCGCACCCGACGGTCCAGTTTTTGATGCTGACGGTTTATGAGGACAGCGATTCGCCGTTCAATTCGTTGCGCGCGGGGGCGAGCGGTTATCTTTTGAAACGCACGGCGAGCGCGCGGTTGCTGGAGGCGATCCAGGATGTGTTTGACGGCGGTTCGCCGATGTCGCCGCAACTGGCGCGGCGCGTGGTGCAATTCTTTTCCCAGCCGGCCACGGGAAATTCCTCGCTCACCAAACTCACGCCGTCGGAACGGGAATTTCTGGACCAGCTCTCCAAGGGTTATGCGTACAAGGAGATCGCCGACCGCATGGGCATCAGCATCGACACGGTGCGGAGTTATGTGCGGACGGTGTATGAAAAACTGCATGTGCATTCACGAACGGAGGCGGTGGTGAAGTATCTTCGCGGGTGATTTAAAATTGCTGAAAGCTTACTTTTTTTAGCGCAGGCCATAAAAAACGGGTCTCAACCAAATGCGGTGCCATGCCGCATATAGATGCGATAGACGAATTTCAGATGAAGTGTAAGTTAGGCGTGTAACCCATGAACCAACCGCAAACTAATGAGAGCAGTCATATTCTCTTTGGGTGGCGTACGGTAAAAAACATATGAGACATCTATCGCATCCCATCATCGCAGCTGGAATCCTACTCGGTTCAATGGCCTTGTTGCAGGCCCAGCCGTTCTGCGTAGCCGGGGACTACAACAGTTGGAACGCAAGTGCCAACCAAATGACGGCCGGTCCCGGTGCCAACGAATATAGCTACACCATCACGGGCCAGACGGCTGGCGGTTATGCCAGCATCAAAGTCACCGATGGCACCTTTAACAACACCTGGCCGAGCGGCAACATGACCATCAAGTATGATTCGACGGGCTCGCTCACCATCCACTTTTTTCCGGGAAATATTATCGATGGCTGGTTACCCTTGGCGAATCGTGTGGGTTACGACGATCCGGACACCGATGCCGGCTGGGCCATCGCGGGCGATTTTAACGGCTACGACGGAACGGCGGGGGTATTGAGCTCGGTTGGCAGCGGGGTTTACTCCAACACCTTTACGGTCGGCACGGCCAGCACCTTTGGATACCAGTTCCAATCGCCGGCGGGCAGCTGGAGCAATATTCATTTCGGCACCGATTTTGCCAACGGGAGCGGTAACGGCTCGTTCACCACCACAACCTCACCGCAACAAGTGCCGGTTTCGATGGATGTGGTCAATGGCCGGTTTCTGGTGGGTAATCTGGCGCCGCCGCCGGTGACCAACCAGGTGGTTTTTGCGGTGGACATGACCTATCAGATCCAGCTTGGATATTTTACTCCCGGTTCATTGGTTTATGCCGCGGGTGTTTTTAACGGATGGCCGGGTGCCAGCACCGGTAACGGGTTGCTGCTGGTCAATACGCCGACCTACAACGGCGGCAGCAATACGAACATTTATTACGCCACCAATACCTTTATCGGGTTGCCTGGATCATCGTCGGACTTCAAGTACAACCAGAACGATGCTGACGCTCAAAATGGGGGCTGGGAGACTTCCGACAACCGCACCGTTACCTTGCTGACCACCAACGGAACCGTGGTGCTGCCGGTGGGAGTGTTCAGCGACCTGTATTCCTCGGAAGTTTTGACGACCGACACATTGCTCACTTTCACCGTGGACATGACTGGTGCGGTGGATCTTTTTGGCAATCCGTTTGACCCGAACAACGACCTGGTCCTGGTCGATGGTGATTTTCTCAATCCGCAATGGGCTTGTTTGAACCATCCCACGGATCCGGAGATACAAAGCGACTACGGTCAAAATTTCCTGACCCGGGAAGGTGCGACGATGTTATACACCAATTCCTACGTGGTGCCGGCGGGTCATACACTGGAGGTCACCTACAAATACGGCATCTATCATGATTCCGGCGATCTCAACACGAACGTCGATAACGAAGCGGGTTTTGCCCAGAACCACTCGCGTTATATCCGCAACGACAGCGGTGTTTATAACTTCGCCACCGACATCTTCGGCCAGCAGCGCACCAATAACGCGGCGGCAAATGAAATTGCGTTCGGAAATCTGGCCATCAGTGCGCCATCCGGTTCGACCTTCCCCATCACGTGGCTCGGTCTGCCGGGGGTTCACCTGCAATACAGCACCGACCTCAATAGCTGGACGGATCTGGACGCGACGGATGGCACCATGTCAACCAACTGGCCGGCGTCAGGCAATTCCACATATTTCCGTCTCATCCGCCCGCTCCAATGACAGGCGGCAAATGAAATCATCATTCACACCAAAGAAATTCTCCGCCCGAGGTTTCACATTGATTGAGTTGCTGGTGGTCATTGCCATCATTGCGATCCTGGCGGCGATGCTGCTTCCGGCACTATCGGCCGCCAAGAAAAAGGCCCAAGGCATCAGTTGCTTGAGCAACTACAAGCAACTGACGCTGGCCTGGCATATGTATGCGAACGATAACAACGACGTTTTGGCCCTGAACGGTGACCGTTTTGCTTCAGGTGTGCAGTCGACACCCAGTTGGGTTTATAGTTCGCAGACCGCTTATATGACTTGGGCAACAGATCCGTACAATACTAACAGCCTTTTTTTTATCGATAACCGGCTTTCTTCAATGGGGGATTATGTCGCTAAAATGGTAAAAATTTTTCACTGTCCTTCGGACAATTATTTAAGCGCAGCCCAGAATAAAGTGGGCTGGAATTATCGCGACCGCAGTTGCGCGATGGACGCCGCCGTTGGGGGTGGAATCAAATATACAGGTTTCCCTTGGACGCCATATTACGCCAAGAAATTTTCGGATTTTCACTCGCCCAGTCCCACGGATGCATGGCTGTTTACAGATGAGCACCCCGCCAGCATGGACGATGGCGCCCTGTATGTGAATCAAACTTATACAGGGGGCGCCGGAACTTTTGTGGAACTGCCGGGCAGCAACCACGGCGGTTCGACCGCAGTGGCTTTTGCCGACGGGCATAGTGAAATGCACAAGATGCTGATGGGGGTGGTGGCTGTCGATACGACAAAACCATTGGCCACACAGAACTATGCTGTTGCTGCGAACTCTCCCGGCAGTGCAGACCTTTTATGGTTTGCACAACGCACACCGCAAAATTAAAGTCTCATTTCCGGAACGTTCGGATAAATGAAAAACAACCACCCCATAGCATTCCTTTCATCGTTGGTGCTGGCCGTAAATCTCTTTGCCGCCGCCGCGCTGGCGGATACGGATTTCTCCACCGCCCCGGCGCGCACTTCGCCCGAGTGGTTGCGGACCGGCACCATCTACGAAATCTTTCCGCGCGATTTTTCGCCCGCGGGCAACATCGCCGGCGTCACCGCCAAGCTTGACGAGCTGCGCGATCTGGGCGTCACGATTTTATGGACGATGCCGATCCATCCCATCGGCGAGAAATTCCGCAAGGGCGATTTTGGCAGTCCATATTCCATCCGGGATTACTACGCCGTGGACCCGAATTACGGCACGCTGGACGACTACAAAAAGTTTGTCGCCGCCGCCCATGCCCGCGGCATGAAGGTCATCATGGATCTCGTCGCCAACCACACCGCGTGGGACAGCGTAATGATGACGAACAAGGATTTCTACAAGCAGGACGCCCAGGGGAACGTCATCCCGCCCGTGCCGGCATGGACGGATGTCGCCGGGCTGAATTACAAAAGCACGGCGCTCCGCGAATACATGACCGCCATGCTCAAGTATTGGATCCAGACCTGCGACGTGGACGGTTTCCGCTGCGACGTCGCGTACATGGTGCCCACGGATTTTTGGGAGCAGGTGCGGGATGACCTTAACAAGGTCAAACCTGACATCATGATGCTCGCCGAGGCCAGCAAGCCGGAGTTGCTGACGAAGGCGTTCGACCTCGACTATTCCTGGCCGTTGCTCGCCTCGATGAACGACGTTCTTATCCACGGCCAGTCCGCAGCCAAAATCCGCCGGACATGGGAGGACAGCGAAAAACAATTTCCCAGGGATGCCCTGCACATGCGGATTTCCGATGATCACGACGAGGCCCGGGCCGTGGCGCGCTATGGACTCAACGGCGCGCTGGCCGCCTCCGCGCTGATGTTCACGCTTGACGGCGTGCCGCTCATCTACAACGGCATGGAAGCCGGCGATGCGACCGAATCCGGCGACCCAGCGTTGTTCGACAAGCTGACTATTTGCTGGCACGCGAAGGAACGTCCGCCGCTCCGTGCGATTTACCACGGGCTCATCCGATTGAGGAAAGATAACCCCGCTTTCCGTACCGCAGGGGTGAACTGGTTGAAGAACTCCGACGAATCTCAAATTATTTCCTTTACTCGCGCCGATGCCCATGATGAATTTCTAGTCATCATCAATTTCTCCAATCGTCCCATGAACGGAACGGTCGATATTTCAAATGCGGCAGAGTTTAAGCCCGTCACGATCTACGGCGTGGACAACCATACCGGAGCGGGAGACCTGCCGCGTTTCCAACTTGGCGGTTTTGGGTGGCAAATCTGGCAGCGCGCCCTGCCGGCCACCACGGCGCAGAAATGATCCGGTGAGACCGGTTCAATGCGCCGCGCCGGCGGCGACGGTTATTTTTGCTCCGGCGGATTTCTTGTAGCTTACCACGAACAGCGTCAGTAACGCCGCGAGGCCCATGCTCGCGCCGCCCAGCACCAGCGCATTCACCGGTTCGTCATGTAGAAAATGTTTCAATGCCCATCCCAACAGGCTCGACGCCGCGATTTGCGGCAGCACGATGAACAGGTTAAACATGCCCATCATCACCCCCACTTTGTCCTTCGGCAGGGCCGGTGCGAGCATCGCATAGGGCATCGAGAGGATGCTCGCCCATGCCACGCCCACCGCGGTCATCGTCAACAATAGTTGATGTTTCTCCGTCGCCAGCGGCACACAGGCAAGGCCGATGGCACCGACGGCGAGGCAAAATACGTGCATGATTTTCGGGCCGGTGAATTTCGTCGCCCACAACAGCACGAAGGAAAAAAAGAAACAAACCACGTTGTAAGCCCCAAAACAAATGCCCGCCCACGCGCCCGCCTCCTCCATCTCCGGCGTGCCTTTTACCGCGTGGAATATATTTTTTGCGACCGCCGGTGAAAAATAAACCCACAACGAGAACATTCCAATCCACGTGAAGAATTGCACGAGGCCGAGTTCCCACATCCGGCGCGGCAGGTTAAAAACGAGCGCGAAGACATCGCCCATGCCGAGCGTCCAGTCAAATTTGTGTGCGCGGATCACCGCCATTTCAGAATCGGTCGGGGGAATCTCATGCGTCGAGAAGACTGTCCATAGCACCGCGACGAGAAATGCCACTGCGCCGATGTAGAACGAAAGCCTTACCGATTCCGGAATGCCCGCGCCCTCCGACTTGATGCCGAACCAGTTCGTCATCATCCACGGCAACGCCGAGGCCACGGTGCCGCCGAGGCCGATGAACAGCGATTGGATGGCGAAACCCTGCGAGTTTTGTTCCTCCGGCAGGTTGTCCGCCACCAGTGCGCGGAACGGTTGCATGGAGGCATTGATCGTGCCATCGAGCACCCACAGGAGACCGGCGGCCATCCACACGGCGGAGCAGTTCGGCATGAGAATCAGCGCGATCGAGGCAAGGATTGCGCCCGCGAGGATAAACGGACGCCGGCGGCCGAGGCGCGTCCAGATGCGGTCACTGGCCTGGCCGACCAGTGGCTGGATGATGACGCCGCTGACCGGGGCGGCGAGCCAGAGCATCGCCAGTTTGTCCGGGTCGGCACCGAGATAACCGTAGATGGAACTCATATTGGCCATCTGCAGGCCCCAGCCGAACTGGATGCCGAGAAAGCCGAAGCTCATGTTCCAGATCTGCCAGAAGGAAAGGTGCGGTTTGTGCATGGGAAAAGCGAATGGTGGGCGCAGTTTCGTTCGAAAGCAACCGCACAACTATGCGGGAATGGAATAAATTTCGTTGAAATTCCCCGGGCGAGGCGTATGTTGGCCAGCAAATCAGACTTTTAGGGAATTGCATATGAAAAAACTAGGTTTCATCTTGCCGGTGGTTTTGGGCTTTTTACTTTTGAACAATCAACCTGCGATTGCTGACGTGCTGGATAACTGGACCACGACCATAATCACAAATCAGTTTATTGTTGGAGCTGATACCTTGGTTGAGCACATTGTCAATGGTAATGGAGTTTTTGTAGCCTATGAAGAGGAAGGGGATTCAGGGGTGTTTTACTCATCGCCGGATGGGATAAACTGGACACGACGCTACACAGACAACAATTCTTGGGGATTTAATCTGAGTTATTCCGGCGGGAAATTCGTTGGAGTTGGTGTTTTGGAATACGCGATTTCAGCAGATGGCACAAATTGGAATGTGCAGTTTGTGCCAAGTTTCGGTTCAGAAATAAATCCATATTATACTGGAACCGCATCGAGCGGCAGCCGTTATGTCATGGTAGGAGATACAAATAACGTTGGTGCCATTATCACTTCCTCGGATGGCACGAATTGGGTCTACCACCCGGCGACAACCAACATGAATAATGGCATAATGGGAAACATTCAAGTTGTGGTGACGGGCGGGCATATTTCCAGTGTGGCTTTTGGTGCCTCCAAATTTGTGGCGATAGGGCAAAATGACGGATATGAATACTTTGCCTCTGGAAACCTCTCTACTTGGACGCGAACCAATATTCTTGGCGGGAGTTCCATTTATTTTGCAAACGGGTTTTTTTTGTGCCGTTGAATAACATGACGAATTTAATTTCCACGGACGGTCTCACATGGAGTCCCAAACCGACGAGCGTAACGAACCAATTGGAGGCAATCACTTACGCCAACGGGATTTATTTGGCGCTGGCGGCAGGATCAAGTCAGAGTTGGCTGGCATCTTCAGTAGACGGCACCAATTGGTTCCAATATCCCCAGCCGTTACCTACGTCCTCATTTATGGGGAATTATAATAATATTTTTGCAACCGATGGATCGCGTTTGGTTCTTCTTGATAATCTTTACGGTGTTTTCCCTAATTCTACTAACTACGCTAGAATCTGTTATCCCTTGGTAGGAGTGAGATTGACCAATAGTCCGCCACGAAGCTTGGCGATTTCAGGCTTGGTCGGTCGCAACTACCAGATTCAATCCTCAGATTCGTTGGGCGTGACTGCCAGCTGGAGCACGAATGCAAATTTCCAACTGACCAATACGCCTTATGTTTGGTCGGATTCAACGGCGACAAATTCCGCGCGGTTTTATCGCGGCGTTTTGATGCCGTGAATCAAAGAATTGGCCCAATTTTTCCCGCTTCGTTGCGGGTTGGGTTGCACTCAGATGGTACAGTTCTGAGAGCAAACCGCATGAGCAATGCGGGAAAAAGTCAAAATAGTTGAAATTCAATCGGCGAAGCATATATTCAACTATCGATCAGACTTTTATGGGAATTGCATATGAATAAGAAAAACTTTTTTTTGCTGATGGTTTTTGGACTTTTACTTTTGGACATTCAGTCAGTAATTGCTGACGCCTTGGATAATTGGACGACTACTGTAGTAACCAATCAATACGGATTTTCAGCTTTCCCTCCAACTGAGCTGGAACATATTGTTTATGGCAATGGCTTTTTTGTGGCCTATGCGGAGGAGGGAGACGCGGGTGTGTTTTATTCATCGCCGGATGGGACAAATTGGACGCAACGCTACACTGATTTGAATTCATGGGGCATGAATCTTGTTTATTCGAGTGGACGTTATGTCGGAGTCGGTCCGGTGGAATATGCTATTTCAACCGATGGCACAAGCTGGACAGCTTCATTTACGCCAAGTGGGTACTGGTATGGCATAGCTTTCAGTGGGAGTCGATACGTCATGGTTGGAGGAGGAAGTGGGGTAGGTGCGATTGTCTCTTCGACTGATGGTGTGAGTTGGACATCGCGTACCGCAACTGCAATGGGTGGGACTATCAACAGCGTGGTTTGGGGCGGCTCTCGATTCGTTGCAATTGGGAACAACGATGGCTACGAATATACTGCTTCCGCGTTGGCTACCAGTTGGACACGTAGCAGCATTCCGGGAGGAAGTAAAATTAGTTACGTCAACGGGCTTTATTTTGTACCGTTGAACAATCAGACCAACTTGATTTCCACTGACGGCATCAACTGGAGTCCAAACCTGACCGGTTTGACGAACCAATTGGGAACAATCACCTACGCCAACGGGATTTATTTATCTTTGCTTTACTCGACCAACCAGATTCCCACAGGGCAAATTTTTCTAGCGACTTCAGTTGATACTACGAATTGGACACAGTATTCCCAACCATTACCCAATTCCTACTACAGCACGCGATATGATAATATGTTAGCCACGGACGGATCTCGTCTGGTGGTGCTTGATAATTTCACCACGGGCGCACCCCACTATTATTCAACCAACTACGCCAGAGTCTGTTATCCTTTGGTGGGAGTCAGATTAACCAACAATCCTGCGCGCAGTTTGGCTATCTCTGGCTTGGTTGGACGGAATTACCAAATTCAATCCTCAGATTCGTTGGGTGCGGCTGCAAACTGGCGCACGAATGCAATCCTGCAACTCGCCAATACGCCCTACGTCTGGTCGGATTCAACGGCGACGAATTCCGCGCGGTTTTATCGCGGTGTCTTGATGCCGTGAGTCAAAGCAGATGCCCTAGCTTTTCCCGCTTCGTTTTTAGATAGCGTTCGTTGTGCGGGTTGGGTTGCACGCGGATGGGCACTTGCTCGACGATCTCCAGGCCGTAGCCTTCGAGGCCGACGACTTTGCGCGGGTTGTTGGTGAGCAGGCGGATGGTTTTCAGGCCGAGGTCGCAGAGTATCTGCGCGCCGAGGCCGTATTCACGCAAATCCATGCCGTAGCCGAGTTTCAGGTTGGCTTCCACGGTGTCGAGGCCCTGTTCCTGCAATTTGTAGGCCTTGATCTTGGGCGCCAAGCCGATGCCGCGGCCTTCCTGGCGCATGTAAAGGATGACGCCACGTCCGGCTTCGGCCACCTGTTTCATGGCCTGATGCAGTTGCGGGCCACAGTCACAACGGCGCGAGCCGAAGACGTCACCGGTAAGGCATTCGCTGTGAACGCGCACGAGAACCTTGTCCTTGCCCGCAACATCGCCGCGAACCAGTGCGATATGATGCTCGCCGTCAACCTTGGAGCGATACAAATGCAGGTTGAAATCGCCGTAATCTGTCGGCATCTGGACGGTCTCAATCTGTTCGACGAGTTTTTCGCGGGTGCGGCGGAATTCGATGAGGTCGGCGATGGTGCACAGTTTAAGTTTGTGCTTCTTCGCGAACTTGATGAGCGCCGGCAGGCGGGCCATGGTGCCGTCGTCGTTCATGATTTCGCAGATGACGCCGATCGGGCGCGCGCCGGCGAGCACGGCGAGGTCGACTGCGGCCTCGGTATGGCCGGCACGTTGCAACACGCCGCCGGACTTGGCGCGTAATGGAAAAACGTGGCCGGGTTGGACGAGGTCTTCGGGCAGGGCGGTGGGGGACGCCATGATTTGAATGGTCCTGGCGCGGTCAGCGGCGCTGATGCCGCTGCCGATGCCTTTGGCGGCATCCACGCTGACTTGAAAATCGGTGCGAAAAACCTCCCGGTTCTGTTTGACCATCCGCTCGATGCCGAGCTGTTGCAGGCGTTCGCCGGTGGTCGGCACGCAGATCAGACCGCGTCCGTGCTTGGCCATGAAGTTGATGGCCGCGGGCGTGGCGAATTGCGCGGCCATAAGCAGGTCGCCTTCGTTCTCGCGGTCGGCGTCGTCCACGACGATGACCATATTACCGCGCTTGATGTCGGCGATGACGGATTCGATGCTGTCGAAAGTGGTTTTCATTCGGCGAAAATCATTTTAGCGGCGTCCGGGCAAAAGTCACATCATCGTTTTTTGTCACGTTGCTGTTTTTTGTTTGGACGTGAACCTAAATTGGTCTAGGCTTGCCGCGAAAGTTTCCAGATATATCGGCGAGGGTTCGTGGCGTCGTCCGAGTCGCTAATGACAAACGACACGCAAAACCAAAAAACCGGCAGCACGGCGGTGACTGAACCTGCCGTATCCACTGACCTGTCCGCGAATCTCCGCCGCCTTGACCGGCTGGCCAACATTGGCCTGGTTTCCGCAAGCGTGGCGCACGAGATCAAAAACGGCCTGGTAGCCATCGGTACTTTTGTAGAGTTGCTCGCGCAAAAAGGCGAGGACAAGGAGATGGCCGCCTTGGTCACCAAGGAATTGCACCGCATCAACGCGCTGGTGACCCAGATGCTGAAATTTGCCTCGCCCAAGCCGGCGGCCTTCGGGAAGGTGCGCATGCACGAATTGCTGGATCATTCCCTGCGGCTGCTGGAGCATCAGATGCAGGGCCGGCTGATTTCGCTCAGCCGCGATTACCGTGCGGAGCCGGATGCGATCCGCGCGGATGAATCACAGTTGCAGCAGGTCTTCATGAACCTGCTGCTCAACGCCGTCGATGCCGTGGGCAACAACGGCGACGTGATCGTCGGCACCGAAAACGCCGGCGAGCATCTGTTGATATTTATCCGCGACACCGGCGTGGGCATTCCTCAGGAAAATTTGTCGCGGATGTTCGAGCCGTTTTTCACCACCAAGAAGAATGGAACGGGCCTTGGCCTCGCCATCTGCCGCCGCGTCGTGGAGGAGCATCGCGGAAGGATTGAAGTCCACAGCCAGCCGAAACAGGGGTCGGCCTTCATCGTCACCTTGCCGCGGGCTTGATTCTTTATTCGCCGACCAGGTCGTAGGCATTAACCGCGTCGTACCCGAGATGGCGCGGCATGGCCTTGAAGGAAAGCTGGAAGGCGACGGTGTAGTCGGGACTGCTGGTCTGTTGATTATCCACGCGGAATGTGAGCGCACACGTCACGCTGCGCATATCACGGTAGAGCGAGTAATATTGCTGCTGGAGATAGCCGGTCTCGATGTTGAAATAATGCTGCGCACGGATGCCCCAGTTGTCGTTGAAGCGGTAAAATAACGTGCTGATGAGAAAATTATTTTTGCTCCACGTGCCGTTGCCCCACATGCCGTCGTGCAGGTACAGATGGCCGATGCTCCAGCTCCAGCGGTCGTTTGGCGTGAAGACCAGCTGGTGAAAGGCAAGGTTCAGATGATTATTGACCAGGTCGTAACGCACCTGGGAATCAAGGGAGATCCAATCGCGCGGATGGATGGAGAATTCAGAATAGAGGTCGTTGAGGCTGCTGGACCGGTTCGTGGAATTCACGAAGTTATCGCGGTCGATGTGCCAGTCGAGCATCAGGTTCCAGTTCACAAGATCGGAGACCTGACCGTCGCGTTTGGTCTGTAGCAAATTCCGCAGGCCGAAGCGGATGACGTTTTGTGCGTTGACGGCGTCGATGCTGTTGTTGTCCGGATAGGTGATGGGGGAAATGAGCAGTGCGGGCAATTGTCCGTCGAACTGCGGGATTTCCGACGGGCGCGTGCCAAAAGGTGTGATATAGGCGTAGTTGATGGACGGCTCGATGATGTGCCGGAGGCCGTCCACGTCGAGCAGCTTGCTTTGGGCATCGGGCCAGAGAGCGGAGGCTTTAAATGAGACTTCCATGCCGGTGTTCAACGCACCACGCGCCACATCGCCGGTTTCACTCTGATCCCAGGCATGTTCGCTGTAATAATCGAAACGTCCGCCGATGCGCGGGGCGACCTGCAGCCAGTTGAAAAATGTCCATGGCAGGGTGATCTGATGATACGTGTCCGCCCGCATGGCCTCGTTGTTGTTGGTGCCGTCCAGCGAACTATAGATGCCGGGGATGCCGGGAATGGGGTGGTTTGTGTTCGCCACGTAGGAACGATTCCAACTGATGGAACTTTCGCTGTCGTAATAGAGCGGGGTGTTGGAGATTTGCTGGCGGTAACCGGTGAGCTTCGCATCCGGCAGGCGTTCGATCTGGTCGAAGAAGCTGTTCACGCGCGGCGCGGCGAGCGCATCAAGACTCCAGTTGTCGGAATATTTTTGCGCCTCGACAAACGTGTTCGGCTGCGGGTTCACCGTGTAGTCCCCGGGGAAAAAGTCCCGCAACACGAGCGGATCGCTCTGGTAATTGACCTGCGCCTTGAGGTTCAGGTTCGTTGCCGGCGTGGCCTGCCAGGTGTAATTCAAACGCTGGCGGTTTTTCGGGGTGTTGCCGTAATAGCGGTAGAAATTGGTGTTGCCCTGATCGTCGTAACCGGAGTGGACATCGTAGGTGTAATAATACTTCATCGCCATTTCGCCCCATTGGCCGAGGTGCAGGTTCACATCCGGCCCGAGGCCCGGTCCGCGCAATGAGCGGTAGTCCAGATGGATCATGCCGTCCACGTTCGTGCCGGCGAACCACTGGTATTGGCCATACAAAAATCCCCCGTAGCTGCTGCGGAAGCCCGGCGTGATCATGAAATTGTTCGCGTTCTGCCCGAGGTAACGCTTGTAATACGGGAAATAGAAAAGCGGCACGCCCTTGGCCCAGAAGACGGCGTTCCACATCTCGACATATTGATCGGGCACGATGTTGATGCGGCTGGCGCGCACCTTGAAGTCGGGATCGGAAAAATCGTCCGTGGTCACCGCAACCCTGCCGGCGGTATAAGGCTGGTTCGTGCCGTCGCTGGTGAGGTTTACACCCTCGGCGAAGACGGGATATTTTCCCGTGCGATACTGCTCGGCACGCATCTGGTGCGTCTTGAAATTGTAATTGATGTGTTCACCCATCCATACGCGGTCGCCGGACGTGATTTTTACATGGCCATCGGCCGTCACTTCGCCCGTCTTCTGGTTGATGGTTGCCCAGTCCGCCGTCAACGTGGTGGTACCGTTGCTCGCATAGACGCCGTTGGTTCCGGTAGCGGTCCCCGTGCGCGGATCATAATCCATCGTGCCGACATCGGGCATGCCCGGCAGCACCCGGCTGAGGGACAGGACCGTGATGCCCGGCGTTTCCTGCGCGGCGGCGGAAAAAGAAAACAATACGACCACAGCCAAGAGCGCAAAAATGGAGGAGATTTTGGTCATCGAACGCAGGAATTAAACAGAACCGCACAGAGTTTGTCGAGAGTCGAGAGTCGAAAGCCGGGAACAAACGCCGCGTCAACCTCCACCCCCCGGCCCTTGTACCAGGCTCATTTGGCCGGCCAGAACGCAAACACCACCGCCGCGAGGATGCACCCGAAGGCCGCCACCTGGTTCCACGTCGGCCACGTCTTGAAATCCACCAGCGCAAAGCCGACGAATACGATGAGCGTGATGATTTCCT
>DATHOG010000199.1:0-12764 GCA_035485115.1 Candidatus Sulfotelmatobacter sp.
CGCCACCGTGAGTGCCGGTGGCTTTGGCGGCATCAATTGCCTCGCACAATTGCGCCTGGTCATGATCGGCGCGGGCGCCGTGCCCGTTCCCGAGGCGCTTTCCGTTTCGCGCGTCCACGACAGCTTCAAAGACGACGGCACGTACGATCCTGCCTATGACAAACGCGCCGCCGAATTTTTAGACGACGTGATCTGGTTCGCCGACGCCATCACCAGCAAAAAAGCCAAGGAAAAATCCGGCTAGGCAGTTCAAGAAAAACTGTGGCCGTTTGTTCCATGGTGTTGCGCGCTTTGAACTCCTGAACCACCCGACGCGTTCCAGTGCCGAAACGCAGTGCGCGTTTCTCCCTCTCCCCAAGGGAGAGGGCCGGGGTGAGGGGAAAGTAGTCATCCAAATTTTATACCCGTACCATTTGAAATGAGCGTCGTCGTCCCCCATCCTGACCTTCTCCCTTGGGGAGAAGGAACAGCAGTTGCACATTTCTACCTTCGCGAAAATCATCCGGGCCGCTGACTAGGTTCATGGGGAGGGAGAAGGCCGGACCAGTCAAGGTGGCTATAGTTTTTATTTAAAAGCTCTAAACTTTCAGCATCCCACGAAATCCCCGCCCGCTATAATAAGAATCCGCCCCGTTGTGACCCACAAAGACCCGCCCGTACCGACGATCACAATAAAGCGCACCGCCAAGCTTGCGGATCTCCGGCGGAGTCGCAATCCAGCTCGACCGCTTCGTGTCAAACTCGCCGAGTTTTTGCAGTTCGAAATACTGTTCCTCCGTCAAAAGCTCGACCCCCATCTCCGCCGCCATGTCCATGACACTGCTCTTGGGTTTGTGTTCCTTGCGCGAATCCAGCGCCGCGCGATCGTAGCACAGACTGACGCGCCCCGACGGCGTCTGCTCCGAACAATCAAAGAAAATGTATTCGCCCGACTTTTTATCCAGACCGACTACGTCGGGCTCGCCGCCCGTACGTTCCATTTCCGAAAGTGACCACAACTTTTCCGGCCGGCCTTCCAACCGCGCCTGCACCTTGGCCCACACCAAACCTTGGTGACGGCTTGAATTTTTCTCAAAGCGGGCTTTCAGCGCTTTGAGCAAGTCTTCACGTTGTTTCGATGACAACTCCTTTTTATGTTTATTTGTCATTTAATCCAACTCCATCGAAGATCAAATCCATGCATTTTTCAATCCTGGATTCCCTCGTTTGGGTTTGTTTCGCAGCGGAAAAATAAAGGAGAAATCCTCTTTGCCGTCCCGGGGTCAACGCTTCAAAAGCGGTTTTCAACGAGGGGACCTGGTCCAATTTCCTTTTAAATTCTTCGGGCATTTTAAATTCTGAAGTCTTTTTATAAATCACACCCAAACCGGCTTTTTCCACCTTAATGGCTTCGCCGATATAAGCTTTCAAAATGGCTTTCATCCTCACGATCTCCCGGACGTTGGTGAACCGGATCTGTCGCGCCGCTTGCACATTCTCCGTTTGTTGAATGAGAATACCTTTGGGATCTTTTAATAAGGCACCTTTCATGAACAAAAGCGCGCAGTATTCCTTGAATCCGTGTATTAAAACAATGTTGCTTTCCTGAAACGTGTAACAAGGATGCATCCACTTGAATTCTTCAGTCAGCCCGCAGCCATGAATGATCGTTCTAAGGGCTTTAAATTCTTCCCGCCACTTTTTGGTCTTTCTTAAAAACGCATCAACCTTCGGATTCATTTTGATCGGTGCCATGATTTATTTTATCATGTCAATTGCCGGTTTTCCAATTTTCGGTTTGACGGACGAAGTGCCCATGAAATCACGGCAATGACAGCAAAGCCAAGCGTTACGGCGACATGCCAGGCTGCATCGCCGCACACCGCATGGGACACCGCCGCCCCCGTCATGTTAAAAAAGATGCCCGCATACGCCCATTCTTTGAGCCGTGGAAAATGCGGCACAAGCAACGCGACCGTTCCGAGCACCTTCCAACATCCAATGATGGTGACAAAGTATGAAGGATAACCAAGATGCACCATGCCGGCGATGGTATGTATCCCAATAATCCGCCTGCCAAAATTCACCGCGCTGTTTCAACATCTGGTTCGCCTTTTGTGCCGTGTGTTTTTTCCAGCTCCCCAAAATCTCCGCCATTGGCGTGGCATCCACCTTAAACAAAACGTAAACGTGATTCGGCATCACCACCCATGCGCGCAGATCATATCGCTCACCGTGGAAAAACCGCAGCGCGTCCTCCACCAGACTGGCAATCGCCGGCTTATGCAGATGACACTTGCCGCGCCCTCGATCGAGATACGCCTCCAATTCCGTCCGTCGCTGCTGGTCATCTTCAATCTTCCAAAGATGCTCCCACTCGCTGCGAAGTGATTCGGGAAACGAATCCGCCAATCGAAAGGTGACGAATTGTGTAAGACCCGGTTCATCACGATGCGGCAGATAGCCGCGCTCGTGCCAGCTGCGAAAACCTTGTCTGGCATCCTCCGGGTTCGTTGGCGAAGACCCACGCAGCTTGCCCTTGACCAAATCACGCACGCCGGGATTTTGCGGCGGCCCGGGACGACGCGGTTTAGGTGGCTGGCTCACGCGAATATTGAGCCGAAAACCGTATGATGCCGCAAGCCTTGGAACGCTCCCGGAGCGCGCCTGTGTCCCGCAGCGGGACCAGTCGCAGCAACCTCGCTTTAACGAAACGGGGGAGAGTTCGGATACGCTTCTCTACTCGGACGATGCTGCGGCTGGTCTTCGACACAGCCGCGCCCCATTCGAAATCACGCCTTCGCGTAAACCTCCGCGCCCTTCTCCACAAACTCCTTCGATTTCTCCTCCATCCCCTTCTTCAACGCCTCTTCCTCGGCAATTCCTTGTTCGGCGGCGTATTTGCGAACATCCTCGGTGATCTTCATTGAGCAAAAATGCGGGCCGCACATGGAGCAGAAGTGCGCGGTCTTGGCGCCGTCTTGCGGCAGGGTTTCGTCGTGGAACTCGCGCGCGGTGACGGGGTCGAGGCTCAGGTTGAACTGGTCTTCCCAGCGGAATTCGAAGCGCGCCTTGCTCAGGGCGTTGTCGCGGTATTGCGCGCCGGGATGGCCCTTGGCCAGGTCGGCGGCGTGCGCGGCGATCTTGTAGGCGATAACACCGTCCTTCACGTCCTTCTTGTTCGGCAAACCGAGATGTTCCTTGGGCGTGACGTAGCAAAGCATGGCGCAACCGTACCAGCCGATCATCGCAGCGCCGATGCCGCTGGTGATGTGGTCGTACCCGGGCGCGATGTCCGTGGTGAGCGGTCCGAGCGTGTAGAACGGCGCTTCGCCGCACCATTCGAGCTGCTTGGCCATGTTTTCCTCGATCATGTGCATGGGCACGTGGCCGGGACCTTCGTTCATGACCTGCACGCCCTTGGCCCACGCACGCTTGGTGAGGCCGCCTTGCACCTCGAGTTCGCCGAACTGCGCCTGGTCATTCGCATCCGCGATCGAGCCGGGACGGAGTCCATCGCCGATGCTGAAGGCCACGTCGTACGCGGCCATGATGTCGCAGATGTCGTCCCAATGGGTGTAGAGGAAATTTTCCTTGTGATGCGAGAGGCACCATTTGGCCATGATGCTGCCGCCGCGCGAGACGATGCCCGTCATGCGGTTCGCCGTGAGCGGCACGAACCGCAGCAGCACGCCGGCATGGATGGTGAAGTAATCCACGCCCTGCTCCGCCTGTTCAATGAGCGTGTCGCGGAAAATCTCCCAGGTGAGGTCCTCGGCCCGGCCGCTGACCTTTTCCAGCGCCTGATAGATCGGCACGGTGCCGATGGGCACGGGCGAGTTGCGCAAAATCCATTCACGCGTGGCGTGGATGTTCTTGCCGGTGGACAAATCCATCACGGTATCCGCGCCCCACTTCGTCGCCCAACGCATCTTCTCCACTTCCTCCTCGATGCTCGAGGCGACGGCGCTGTTGCCGATGTTGGCGTTGATCTTCACGAGGAAGTTGCGCCCGATGATCATCGGCTCGGTCTCGGGATGGTTGATGTTGTTCGGGATGATGGCGCGGCCGGCGGCGATCTCATCGCGCACGAACTCGGGCGTGATCTGCGCGGGGATGCGCTGCGGAAAACGGTTGAAAATCCCCGGCGTGTAAGGGTTCTTGCCCAGTTGCGACGAACCGGCGTGCTGTTTCTCCAGCTGGTTGCGGACGTTGTCGTTGGCCATGTCCGAGATGCGGGCGCGGCCCAGGTTTTCGCGGATGGCGATGAATTCCATCTCCGGCGTGATGATGTCGGCGCGGGCGTATTGCAACTGCGTGACGACCCTGCCCGGTTTCGCGCGCAACGTGCGGCGGCGGTTCGCGGTGAGTCCGGGAAATTCCACGAGGCGGTTTTTTTCCGCCTTGCTCGCGAACTCGGCATGCTTGCCGGAGAGATAACCGTTGTCCTGCGGCTTCACCTCGCGGCCCTCGTATTCCTCCACGTCGCCGCGTTTCAAGATCCATTCGCGGCGCAGCGCGGGCAGGCCCTCGTCGGACGTGCCGGTGAAATCGGGATCGCCCCACGGCCCGGAGCAGTCATAGACGCGCACGGGCTTGTTCACGCGCACATCGCATTCGTTCAGCTTGGTGGGGCTCTGCGTGATCTCGCGCATCGGCACGCGGAGTTCGGGATGCACCTGGCCCTCGACGTACACCCGTTTGGAGGCGGGTAATTGTTCGCTGCTGTGCGGTTCAAACGATTCTTTGGTTGCGATCATAAATTTATAAGGAAATGGAAGCCGGGAGAGTATGCATCCTTTGCGCCGGCATTATCCGGTTCAAGTTCACGGGTCATTTGCGATTTCTCACAAAACTCTCAGCGTCATCCCGCCTGCGGGACGATTTGGCTCCCCGAACGTCACCAAGCTATGGCGATTCCCCCGCAGCGTCAAGCGTGCGCTGCCCCCCGGAGCGCGGGTCTATGAACCGCAGGAATGTCCTGACTTTTCAAGATGCTTCATTTTTAACCGAGCATCTCTCATATAACAACGATCCGGCGGGTCGCAAGTCCCCGGACCGCGGGTCTGCGACCCGCAGGAATGTCCTAACTTTCGAGCCACGTCATTCCAATCCGAACTTCCCTCAAATAACAATGGTCACGCGGGTCGCAGACCCGCGCTCCGGTCAAAGTTGCAGTCTGCCATATTCGTCTCGAAAACGTGCACTGCTATACGGCCAGTCTTTTGGATCACCGACCAACCTGGCTTTCGCCGGGTTGTTTTCAATGTAACGAACCGTCTTTAGCTCATGCTGATCGTCCCGCATGAACATATCAAAGTAATCTTCTGCCCAAAACGTCCCTCGAGTTCCGAGCAACCGATTTGCCAGCCTGCCGGTATGCCTTTTCCATGCCCCGACAACTTCCGACATCGGAACCGTTCCGACTTTAAACAGAATGTGAACATGATTTGGCATCACCACCCACGCCTTCAATTCGTAGCGCTGGGTGTGATTGTTCGAACCAACTTTTCCAAGGGAATGTTGCACGAAATTATCTTCAACCAGTTTGGCGATTTCCGGGCGACGCAAATGGCATTCACCCCGGCTTTTGTCCAGATAGGATTCTAATTCAGCGCGGCGTTGCCGGTCGTCCCCAATTTTAAGCAAATGTTCCCATTCGGAGCGAAGCGATTCCGGGAACGAGCCGGCCAACCGGAAGGTGACAAACTGGGTGAGACCCGGAGCATCGCGATGTGGCAAATATCCGCGCTCATTCCAACCGCGAAAACCTGCCTTGGCTTCTTCAGAGTCCCGAGCTAAAGCCCATCGTTGTTTGCTCTCGATCAACTTGTGAACACCGGGATTTTTCGGTGGGCCTGGATGACGAGTCTTGGAAGGCTGGCTCACAGCAGGTATTGAAACGAATCCTGGGGTATCCGGCAAGCCCCCGGACCGCGGGTCTGTGACCCGCAGAAACGCCCTAACATTCCAAGCCGCATGGAGGCTAATACCAAATGCCCTGATACATGATGCAGGAAGTCCCGTTTTTCACCATACGTTCAACTTTTGTTCGAACACCTCCCACACAGTAACGCTTCTGCGGGTCACAGACCCGCGCTCCGATGTTCAGGCCACCAGTTTCTCAAACCTTGCGGCGGCGGCGTCCCATTCGGCGGGGTTTTGCGGGGTAAACGTCTTCAGCTCGAAGGAATTTTTCACGACCTCGCGCGCGGCGGCGTGTGACGGCAGATGGCCGAGGGCGATGGCCTGCACCAAAATGTTTCCGAGCGCAGTGCATTCGGTGGGGCCGGCGAGCACGGGAATCTTCATGGCATTCGCCGCGCATTGATTCAACGTTGTGGCCTGGCTGCCCCCACCGACGATGTGCAGTTGTTCGATTTTTTTGCCGGTGAGCTTTTCCAGCTTGCGCAGCGTGACGCGATAAAAGAGCGCCAGACTGTCGTAAATGCAACGGACGTACGCGCCGTCATTCGCCGGCACGGGCTGGCCGGTCTCCACGCAGAACTCGGCGATCTTTTTCGCCATGTTGTCCGGCGCGAGGAAACGCGCATCATCGGGGTTGATGAGCGTGACAAAGGGCGGCGCGTCGGCGGCCATTTTTTCCAGCGCGGCGTAATCGTATTTTTTCCCTTCCTTGGCCCATTGCCGGCGGCACTCCTGCACGATCCACAGCCCGATGATGTTTTTCAGGAGCCGGACGCTGTTGCCGTAACCGATTTCATTCGTGAACCCCAGCGAGCGCGACTGTTCGTTGATGACCGGTTGCGGCCATTCGACGCCCATCAGCGACCAGGTGCCGGAGCTGAGATACGCCCAGTTGCCGCCGGTCGCGGGCACGGCGGCGACCGCCGCCCCGGTGTCGTGCGAACAGGACGCGATGACCTCGACCGTCATCGGCAGGCCGGTTTCGGTCGCGACGCTTTTCTTCAACGGGCCGAGCCGGGTGCCACTCGTGCAGATCGGGGCGAACAGGTCCTCGCGCAGGCCCAGCGCGGAAAAGATCTTCTTCGACCACGACCTGGTCTGCGGATTGTAAAGCTGGGTGGTGCTGGCGAGCGAAACCTCGTTGCGCGCGACGCCGCTGAAGTAATGATTGACCGCATCGCCGATGAACAGGAGTTGTTTGGCGGTGGCGAGGCGTTCCGGCGGTTCGGCGGCGAGCTGGTAGATGGTATTCAGCGCCATGAACTGGATGCCCGTCTCGGCGTAGATCGCCGGCCACGAGATCTTGGCGTTCACATCTTCCACTCCCAACGCGGTGCGTGCATCGCGATAATGCCAAACGGGCAACATCGGCAGACCGCGCCCGTCGTAGAGCACATAATCCACGCCCCACGAATCGCTGCTGATGCCGGCGATGGGCAGGTTTTTCGCGGCGGCCTTTTTCAATCCGGTCGTCAGCTCGCTGAAAATTTTTGCGAGGTCCCAGTGCAGCGCCCCGGTGTTTTTCACCGGCCCGTTGGCGAAGCGATGCAGTTCCTCGAGCGAAATCTTCCGGTTGTCGAGCGTGCCCAGCATGACGCGGCCGCTGTCGGCGCCGAGGTCGCAGGCGAGATAGTGTGTGGGCATATTGAAATCGAGCGGGAATTTTACGGTAAGCGCGCGCGGAGTCAAAAAACTTGTTGGCGCCCCCGCGGCTCATTCAAAAATTTCGTGTCCACACCGTCACACGCCTGTTTCTTCAATACACCTTGAATTGATGAGAATATTTCCAAAACCATGAATTTACTTGATGCAAAATAATAACATCTACCCGCATTGATGCCGTGCAATGCGGGTAGATGAATTTTATAATCTGTCCGCTGATTTGTCGAGTCTGTAATCCAACTGGCGGTATCCCGGATTATATGTGCCGGATGACATGCCTGATGATTTTTCCCGGTACCGCAGTGACGTAAAACGATTGCCAACTGCTGCCGTCCGCGTATCGTGTTGCAACCAATTTATGAGCAACCAACTCGACCAATTAAAGAAAATCACCACCGTGGTCGCCGATACCGGTGACTTCGCCTCGCTCAAACAGTACGCGCCGCGCGACGCCACGACCAATCCCTCGCTGATCTTCAAGGCCGCGCAAATGCCGGATTACAAGTTCATCATCGACAAGGCCATTGCCGACAACAAGTCGAAGGCGAACGGCAAGGAACTCCTGACGCGCGTCATCGACGACCTGACCGTTTTGTTCGGCCTCGAAATCCTGAAGATCGTCCCAGGGCGTGTTTCCACCGAAACGGACGCCGATTTCTCCTTCGATACCGACGCGCTCGTGACGAAGGGAAAACATTTCATCAAGCTTTACGAAGCCGCCGGCATCCCGCGCGAACGGATCCTCATCAAGATCGCCTCGACGTGGGAAGGCATCAAGGCCGGTGAAATTTTGCAGCGCGAGGGCATCAACTGCAACCTGACGCTGCTGTTCTCGCTGCCGCAGGCCGTGGCGTGCGCCGAGGGAAAGATCAAGCTTATCTCGCCTTTCGTCGGCCGCATCATGGACTGGTACAAGGCGAAGGAGAAAAAGGATTTTGCACCCGCCGAGGATCCGGGCGTGATCTCGGTGAAGGAAATCTATTCGTATTATAAAAAGTTCGGCTACGGCACCGAAGTCATGGGCGCCAGCTTCCGCAACATTGGTGAAATCACCGAGCTCGCCGGCTGCGACCTGTTGACCATCAGCCCGAACCTGCTCGGGGAATTGCAGAAATCCGAGGCACCCCTGCCGCGGAAGCTCAGTCCGGAAATTGCGAAAGACAGCAAGATCGAGAAATTGGCGCTCACCGAAAAATCGTTCCGCTGGCTGCTCAACGAAAATGCGATGGCGACGGAAAAAACAGCGGAAGGCCTGCGCCTGTTCAACGCGGATGCGCAAAAGCTCGCGCAATTCGTCGCCGCCAAGATCGGCGCGTGAGTTGTAGCGGCCGGAAACGGACTACATTCAGCCATCGACTGTATCGACTGTGTTATTCGTGATACCCGGGAATATCGCCGGGATACTAAGGGATACCACCGAGATACCACCGGGAAACACTGGGATACCACCCGTTGCATTACGGACTCTTAGACTCTTAAAGACTCGACAAACCGGCTGGTTATCTATAAAATCCACTTACCCGCATTGCACGGCATCAATGCGGGTAAGTGCTTTTATTCTCCGGTAAAAACTTCATGGATGGAAGTTCCTTTGCAATCTGAAATGGTTTGCGTGGATAATCTGGTTTGCGTGAATTTTAAATGAGGCTGCTCCGGCTGTTTAATTCGTTTCAGTCATTCCTACGAATACAGCGTAGAATAGAAATTCATGGGATAAACAACCCCTCACCTTCAGTGCTGGTGGATACCGCTCACAGGCCGCCGTCACGGCAAATCAGGACAACAAAAAAGCCTGAAGTTTTGCCAAGGCTTTTGAGCGATGGCTGATCTGGTTTTTCACATCATCTCCCAATTCGGCGAAGGTCTGCGTAAATCCATCCGGCACGAACAGTGGATCGTAGCCAAATCCACCAGCGCCTGCCGCGGAGAAAATGATTTTTCCTTCGCATGCGCCGTCAAACAATTGCGTTTGCGATTCCAATTCGTCCGCATAACACACGGGCGAACTGCTTTCAGTCTTCTTTTCCGCGACGGGGACGAGCGCGATGACGCAGCGGAAGCGCGCGGTGCATTTTGCCGGCGGCACGTCTTTCAGCAACCGCAACAGTTTCGCGTTGTTATCTGCATCAGACGAATTCTCAATTTTGTCCAGCGCAGCGAACCGCGCGGAATGCACGCCGGGCTCGCCGTTCAGCACATCCACCTCCAGGCCGGAATCGTCGGCTAAAACGAATTTTAGTGATGAGTGATGGGTGATTGGTGATGAGCAGGAAAGCCAGTTGGCGAGTTCGACAGCTTTCTTGGCGGCGTTCCCGGCGAAGGTATCGGCGTCTTCGACCACCTTCGGCGCGGCGGGAAAATCATCGAGTGTGAGGCAGCGGAAATTTGCACCAAGGATGGATTTTATTTCCGCAATCTTGTGGGCGTTGCGCGTGGCGATAAGCAGCGTCGTCATGCGCAAATTATAGTCGAAACGGTTCCGCGCGCGAGCTTGACGCGGTTTTCTCAATTGCGAAACTAGACATATGAAATCATGTTCCTTCGCTGCGCTGGTTTGCATGGCATCCCTTTGCGCCGCCAAAAATCTTTCCGCCGACACGGTCTGGCTCGACGAGCTGGATCTCCATGCCGCCACGCAGGGCTGGGGTGAACCGCATAAGAACCAATCCATGGAGGGTCATCCGCTCTCCATCGGCGGCAAAACTTTCGAGCGCGGTTTCGGCACGCACGCGGAAAGCATTTTGAACATCAACCTCGACGGCGGTGCGCAGGGTTTTTCCGCGAGTGTGGGCGTGGATGACGAGGTGCACAGCAATGTGACCGCCAGTGTTGAATTTTTTATCATCGGCGACGGCAAGACCCTGTGGAGCAGCGGCGTGATGCATGCGAACGATGCGGCCCAACCCTGCGAGGTGGACCTGGCCGGCATAAAATTGCTCACCTTGAAGGTCGGGGACGCGGGCGACGGCATCAACCACGATCACGCGGACTGGGCCGATGCAAAATTTGAAGTCCCCGTCGCCAAAATTTTCCCGACCAGCGGCGAGGCGATGCCCGAACCCGTCGCGCCCTATATCCTCACGCCGGTCGCCCCTGCCACCCCGCGCATCCACGGCCCGGACATCTTCGGCGTGCGCCCCGGTTCGCCGTTCCTCTATACGATTCCAGCGACGGGCGAAAGGCCGGTGAAATTTTACACCGACCACCTGCCGCACGGATTGAAGCTCGACTCCAAAACCGGCCGCATCACGGGCAGGTTGAATTCCAGGGGCGATTTCACCGTGACGCTGCGCGTAGAGAATATTCTCGGCAAAGCGGAGAAAAAATTCCGCATCAGTTGCGGCGACCAAATCGCGCTCACCCCGCCGATGGGCTGGAACAGCTGGAACTGTTTTGCCCACGCCGTTTCGGAGGAAGAAGTGAAAGCCGCCGCTGCTGCGATGGTCAAGAGCGGACTCATCAACCACGGTTGGAGCTACATTAACGTGGACGATTTCTGGCAGAATCATCGCGAACCGACTTCGCCGGATTTGCAGGGACAATTCCGCGACGCGAAGGGGTTCATCGTGCCCAACTCGCGTTTTCCGGACATGAAGGGCATGGCCGATTACATCCATTCGCTGGGGTTGAAGGCCGGGCTTTATTCCTCGCCCGGACCGTGGACGTGCGGCGGTTGTGCGGCGAGCTTCGACCATGAAATGCAGGACGCGCAGACTTATGCAAACTGGGGCTTCGACTATTTGAAATACGACTGGTGCAGCTACAGCCCCGAGATGGAAAAACAGCGCGGTAATTCGACAAATTATCCCGTGACCGCCCAAAGCTGGGGCGGGTCCATGCCCACGAACACCGCACTGGCCCAATTCATCGTGCCCTACGCGCTTATGGGTCAGTGTTTACGCGCGCAGAAACGCGACATCGTTTTCAGCCTTTGCCAGTATGGCATGGGCGACGTCTGGCAATGGGGCGGCTCGGTGCACGGCAATTGCTGGCGCACCTGCGGCGACATCATCGATAGCTGGCGCAGCATGAGCAACAATGGTTTCCGTCAGGACAAGGCCGCGCCCTACTCCAAGCCCGGCAACTGGAACGACCCCGACATGCTCATCGTGGGTCAGGTCGGCTGGGGCAATCTGCATCCCACGCGCCTCTCGACGGACGAACAATACACACACATCAGCCTTTGGTGCCTGCTCTCCGCACCGCTGCTCATCGGCTGCGACATGGCCAAGCTCGATGACTTCACGATCTCGCTCCTGAGCAACGATGAGGTGCTGGCGCTGGACCAGGATGCGCTCGGCCGGGAGGCCACGTGCGTGTATACGAAAGGCGACGTGAAGATATATGAAAAGCAACTGGAAGACGGCGGGCGCGCGGTAGGTTTTTTTAACCTCGGCCTCACCCCGGCGGAACTGCAGTTCAGTGACTTCGGGTCGCTCCAGCTCAACGGCACATTCCATGTCCGCGATTTGTGGCGGCAAAAAAATCTGCAGGATGTGAACACCACCGACAACGCACTGCCGCTGACCATCCCCGCGCACGGCGTGGTGCTCTATAAATTCACAGCGGTGAAGTAACCGCCGGCGCAGGCATTATTTTTTCATCAGCGGTTTCAGGATGTCGTCCAGCAGGTCGGGTTTGTCCGGGTCACGCACGAGAATGGGGTAACGACAACCGTCGTGATAATCCACGGAAAATGTCTGGTAAAAATCGTCGCGCTCGGTGAGCAGCTGGAGGGGCACGCTGTTGGTGGCGGCGTCCTTCACCGCCGCGCGCAGGATCTTCTCCGACCAGCCCTGGCCGTTGACGGCGACGAGCTTCATGTTCTGCACGATGCCCGCCTTGTCCGCCGGTGAATCGGGAATCACATCGCCGATGCCGCCATCGGTGGAAACGGAAAATCCGAGCGAGTAATTCATATCAGTATATTTGCGCTGGCCCTCGCGGATTTTTTGAAACGGCGGAACTTCGTTGGTATAAACCAATTTCCATCCGCCGTTAACAATACCGCCAACAGGCGCATGCGGCGTTATCCGGTAGACGCGTTCGTCGAAGAACTTTTTCCAGTCATAGGGCGCGACGTCGTTCAGGATCTTCACCACTTCTTCGTAGGTGTAGGGCACGACCCGGGGATCGGAGGTTTCGCCGCCGTGAAACCTTTTACAGAAGTCGTCGAGCGACCTTTTGCTTTTGGT
>DATHOG010000200.1:0-39776 GCA_035485115.1 Candidatus Sulfotelmatobacter sp.
CATTCTCCGTTGGTAATCACGCGTCCAGCCGACGAACTTCTGACTGAGCGGGCCAATTATCCGGCGCACTGGTGGGCGCCGGTTCCGACGAATCAGGCCGCATGGTGGGAAATTTTGCCGCAGGCCGCCGCGCCCGGCGAAGTGATTCTTTCCAAGCGCAACGAACTCGGCCTGCTCTCCAATTTCGCGCCCACGCCGTTCACTTTTCACGGTCGCCGTTATGCCAGCCTGGAAGGCTTCTGGCAGATGATGAAATATCCCGAAGGCGCTGCCGATCCGCGCGCCACATTTGCCGGCATCAAATGGCAATACACTCGGGAACAAGTTTCGCAAATGACGGCATTCGACGCCAAGCATGCCGGCGACCTGGGCGATGCGAATATGAAAACGATGGGCATTGGCTGGGTCACGTTCGAGGGCAGGCAAATGGAATATCGCGCCCCCGGCGAAAGTGATTTTTACAAACTCATCGTGAAGTCCACGCGGGAAAAGGTCCGGCAAAATCCCGACGTTCAAAAAGTGTTGCTCGCCACGGGCAACCTCATCCTCAAACCCGACCACCATGAGGAAGCCAACGCACCACTTGCCTGGCACTACTTCGATATCCTGATGCAAATCAGGAGCGAGTTGCAGGCGGATGGCAAATTGCGGGCCGATTGACTCTCGCGCCTCGACAATCCTGCAAAATTTTCTAAATTATCTTCAATGTCGTTTGCACCCAAACCACTGGTCATCGCGGGCCGGGAATTTCATTCTCGCCTGATCTTGGGCACTGGAAAATTTCCGTCGCCCGAGGCGATGCGCGATGCCTTGACCGCCAGCGGCACGGAAATGGTCACCGTCGCCCTGCGCCGCGCCGATTTGTCCGGCAAAAAGGATCCGTTCGCGAACATCCTCGAATTTATCGATGCCAAAAAATATTTACTGCTGCCGAATACCAGCGGGGCAATGAATGCCGAGGAAGCCGTCCGTCTGGCGCGCCTGGCCGCCGCCGCCGGATTGCCGAAGTGGGTGAAGCTCGAAATCCATCCCGATCCCCGTTATCTGCTGCCCGACCCGATTGAAACGTTTCGTGCCGCGGAAATTTTGGTGAAGGAAGGTTTCACCGTGCTGCCCTATATCAACGCTGACCCGGTGCTGGCGAAGCGTTTGCAGGAAGTTGGCTGCGCCACGGTGATGCCGCTCGGCGCACCCATCGGCTCGAACCGCGGAATCCAGACGCGCGACCAGATCCGGATCATCATTGAACAGGCGACGGTTCCGGTGGTCGTAGATGCGGGTATCGGTGCGCCAAGCCACGCGGCGGAAGCCATGGAACTCGGCGCAGATGCCGTGCTCGTGAACACCGCCATTGCCGTGGCGGCTGATGCGAACAGGATGGCCGTGGCGTTCAAGCAGGCCGTGGAAGCCGGACGCAGCGCCTTTGAAATCGGCTTGGGAACACAAAGCGAAGTCGCGAGCGCCACCAGTCCGTTGACAGGATTTTTGAACTGAATTTGGAACCACGGATGTACACGGATAAACACGGATTTTTCAGACGCCAATTCCACAGATTGGCACGAATTGAATTTGGGCGCCGGGGCAATTTGGTAGGGACGGCGCGCTGCGCCGTCCGCGCCCGTATAGCGGGCGCAACGAACGTGGTAAGATCCGTGTTTTGTGTATCCGTTCCGGCGGCTTTACCGCCGGGGACAGCGCAGCGCGCTGTCCCTACCAGTCAAACTGATTTTATTCATGGTTAAAAATATGAGTACCAACAAACTTTCACCGAACCGCGTACGGCAGATTTTGTCCGCCGCGACCGAGTCCAGGATTCTCGTCGTGGGCGACGTGATGCTTGACCAGTTCATCTGGGGCAGCGTGTCGCGGATTTCGCCGGAGGCACCGGTGCCGGTGCTGGATTTTTCCCGTGAGAGTTATATGCCGGGGGGCGCGGCCAACGTCGCGCGCAATCTGGTTCACCTCGAAACCTCGGCGGAACTTTTTGGCGCCATCGGGGAGGACGACGCGGCGAAAAAACTGCTGAAACTTTTGTCCGAGCAGCACATCGGCTGCGATGGCCTGGTGAAATCTTCCGCGCGGCATACGAGCATCAAGACGCGCATCGTCGCCCACCAACAACAGGTCGTGCGTGTGGATCGCGAAACGCGCGGTCCGCTGAACGGAAAGATTTCGGCGGCGTTGCTCGCGGTGTTCAAAAAGAAGATCGCAAAGGCGGACGCCGTCATCGTCGGCGATTACGGCAAGGGCGTGGTGACACAGCCATTGCTGGACGAAATCAAACGCATCTGCCACGAGCGCGGTGTGTGGCTGAGCCTCGACCCGAAGCCGGTGCACCATCTGAATTTGAACGGTCTTTCGCTGATCACGCCAAATCGCAAGGAGGCTTTTGAACTGGCGGCACTGCCGGATGACACCAAGAATGCGGATCCACTCGCGGACAAAAATCTGATGCTGGTCGCAGAGCGGCTATTGAGGGAATTAAACCCGGCGTTGCTGCTCATCACGCTGGGCGAACTCGGCATGCTGCTGTGCCAGCGCGGGCAGAAACCATTTCATATCCCGACGGTGGCGCAGGAAGTTTTCGACGTGTCCGGCGCGGGCGATACCGTCATCGCGTCCTTCACGCTGGCGATCGCGGCGGGGGCCTCGCCGGTCGAGGCGGCGATGCTTTCCAACTATGCCGCCGGCATCGTCGTCGGCAAGGTTGGCACGGCCACGACCAATCCGGCGGAACTGCTAGCAAGTTTTAACCACGGATGAAACGGGGATTGTAGCGTGCCAGCGCGGGTTGACGCTCGCATAATTTGCGCGTAATCTTCCTTCATGAGTATCACAGCCATAGTCGAAAAAGGTTCGATCAAGCTGCCCAAAAATGTGCCGTGGAAGTCTGGCACGGTGGTACGCATCGAGGCAGTGGACGAGCCGTCGCCGACGCTGCTGGATGCGTTCAAGGAATTTGACGGCATGGCGGACGACCTGCCCGCCGACCTCGCCACGAACCTTGACCACTACGTTCACGGTCATTCCAAGCGATGAACGTCGTCTTTGCCGATGCCTTTTATTTCGTGGCGCGGCTCAATCGGCGCGACCAGCACCATGCGCGGGTCCTCAAATTTTCCCGCGAGTTTCGCGCCCGCCTTTTGACCTCGGATTGGGTCCTTATGGAAGTGGCCGACGCGCTGGCCGAATCCGAATCCCGTGCGCGCGTGCGCGATTTCATCCTGCACCTGCGCGAATCCGCCGCCTGTGAAATTGTCCCTGCCACGCGCGAACTTTTTGACCGCGCGCTGGAACTTTACCGGCAACACGCCGACAAGGAATGGACGCTGACGGATTGCGTCTCGTTTGTCATCATGCGCGAACGAAAAGTCAGGGAGGCGTTGACTGGCGACAGGCATTTTGAACAAGCCGGCTTTGCCGCGTTACTTAAATGAAAGCGCCCATGATACATCGACAAAACCGGCACGGCCATGACCAATCCGGTGGAACTGCTGGCAAGTTTTAACCACGGATAAATACCGAACTTTATTCGCTATGCGAGTCATCATTGTCATAACTCTTGCGTTTATAACGCAGGTGGTGCTTGGTGAGGACAAGATTAAAGAAATTGTCGAAAATGGAATAGCGACAAGGGATGCACTGAATGATTTTACCACCAATGCTATTCCTGGTAAGTGGCGGACGAAAGTTGAAGACCAGAGCACGAATGATTATACGAAAAAAGTATATTCGAGGGGCGACCTAAAAATTTTGGAGGTATCATGGAAAAATGAGTGGAGCGGGGATAAATCCAACGTGTACGCCGCAGTAGTTTTTGACGGGCAAAAGCGAATCGGAAAAGTCATTGGCTTTTCCGGGATAGCTGCGGGTATTTCCCAACCTCGAAACACCCGAAATGAATATGACATGATAACCAACATAAAAACCAATGGTTTGGCAACAGTCATGTTTTCTAATGATAACGGTTATTTTCAGGTCATTGAATTGAGGGGGCGTAATACACGATTGCTTGATGATTTTGAATACACCAAAACTGAGATGATGCTTGAACAAGTTGCCAAGCCACTTGTTGAAACTATAAAAGATGAGGCTAAAAAACCGGCAGCGAACTCCAAGTGATTTAGTCGCTTTCATCCTTGGTTAAAAAATGAATTCAAAAAAAATTTCCGATGCCGAAATCCGCGCGATGAAAAGCCGCGGCGAAAAGATCGCCGCGCTCACGGCGTATGATTTTCCGATGGCGAAGCTGCTGGACGAATGTGGCGTGCCGTTCCTGCTGGTCGGTGATTCGCTTGGCATGGTTGTGCTCGGTTATCCCGACACCACGCATGTGACGATGGCGGAGATGGAGCATCACATCCGCGCCGCCGCCCGCGCGAAGCCCGCCGCATTGCTCGGTGGTGATATGCCGTTCAAAAGCTACGAAACAGTTGCCGATGCGGTGGCGAACGCGAAGAAGCTTTCCGCCGCCGGCGCGGAATTTGTAAAGGCGGAAGGTGGTCGCGAAATTTTGCCGCAGGTTGCGGCCATCGTTGCGGCAGGAATTCCATTCTGCGGCCATCTGGGCATGTTGCCGCAACACGTGCTCGAAGAGGGCGGTTATCACATCAAGGGCAAAAAAGAGGACGAGCATCAACGTCTGCTGGAAGACGCGAAATCACTGGCGGATACGGGCGCGTTCGCGATCGTGCTGGAACTGGTGACGCCGCCGGTCGCGAAGGAGATTTCGCAACTGGTATCCGTGCCGACCATCGGCATCGGCAGCGGACCGGATTGCGACGGCCAGATCCTGGTGACACCTGATTTGACCGGCAGTTTCCCGTGGTTTACACCGAAGTTTGTGAAGCCGAAAGTGAATTGCGCCGGTGAAATCCGCACCGCTGTGGCCGCATGGAAAGATTCGCTTGGTTCGCCGGTAAAATAATTTTCCGCAACTTTTTTGAGTTTTGCGGTGTTGGATTTCTACGGAAGATAAATTCACACCTGATGGATCTGGAATCGCTCATCAAGCTCGCCGCCGATCAGGGCGCGAGTGACCTGCACCTCGAAGCGGGACTGGCCCCGGCATTGCGGGTGCGCGGCACGCTGCGCGTTCTGGGCGAGCCGGTACCGCCGAAAATCCTGGGCGAGATGGTCCGCACGACCATCGGTGACGAGGCCTGGCAGCATTTGTTGGAACGGCGTTCATTTGATTTTTCCAAAACCATTCAGGGTGTGCGCTGTCGCATCAACGTGCTCCATTCCTCGCGCGGCGTGGGGATGGCGATCCGGCTGCTGGCGACGTTTCAAGCCACGGTCGAAAAGCTGAACCTGCACCCGGACCTGAAAAAATTCATCAAGCACACGCACGGCCTGATTTTGGTGAGCGGCCCGACGGGCTGCGGAAAATCCTCGACGCTCGCGGCGCTGGTCCAGGAAATCAACCTGACCGAGGCGCGGCACATCATTACGGTGGAAAGCCCGATCGAATATTCGTTCCGTGCGCGGCGTGCCTATATCCGCCAGTGCGAGGTGGGCCGGGACACGCCGAGTTTCGAGCAGGCGCTGATCGATGCGTTGCGCGAAGATCCGGACGTGCTGATGGTGGGTGAAATGCGCGACCCCGAGACGATGCGGCTGACGCTGAACGCGTCCGAGACGGGCCATCTGGTGCTGGCGACGGTGCATTCAGCGACCTGCGCGGAGGCATTGCAGCGGGTCGTGGCGGCGTTTCCGGCGGAAATCCAGTCGGGCATGTGCGCGCAACTGGCGGATTGCCTGGTCGCCGTGATCACGCAACGGCTGCGATATCGTCCCGAACAAAACATCCGCGTGCCGGAGTGCGAAATCCTAGTCGCCACACACGGGGTCAAAAGCCTCATCCGTCAGCGCGATTTTTCAAAAATCATTTCCGCCATCGAGACCGGCGCCGACCACGACATGTGGAGCTTCGCGCGTTATGCGCGCTGGCTCGACAGCCGCACCAACTGGTCGTTGCCCGACCGGAATACCGATCTGGCGGACAACGAAGCAGACGAGCCGGCACGCACTATGCCTGTGCCGGTCAAACGCGCTGAACGGCAACCGGCGAACAGTCCGGCCGCGCGCGATGCCGGCCTGGTTCAACGGGAGCACGATCGCATCGAGATCGAACCCGACGAGGGCGGGCTGGGAAAAATTCTCAAGCATCTGGAGTGATATGCCGCCTTTTTCACAAATTTATTCCGGCGCGCTGCTGGTCATTGTCCTGGGCTTGTCGACCGTCGGTTGCGTGAGCAAATCGCACTCGCGGCTGGAGTCGCAGAATGCTTTTCTGGCCGGGCAGAATGCGGCTTTGCGGCAGCAGCTCGCGCAATACAACGGCATCACCTTCATCGGCGCGGTAAAGAATGCACAGGTCCCGTGGGTCGCGGGACTGACGCTGGTACAGGCGGTGGCGACGGCGGAATACATCGGTCAGGACGAACCGCGCGCGGTCGTAATCACGCGGCAGGGCGAAAGCGCGGTGCTGGATGCGGACGTTCTCTTCAACGGCAAGGACGTCCCGCTGGAGGCTGGAGATATCGTGGAATTGCGCTAGTTTCTTCCCCTTAAAATAATTTCAGGTTTTTTCAGGTTGGACAGCGGATGTCCAACCCCCCGTGCGAAAGTGGTGTCGTAATTGAAACCAAAATTATGACAACCAACGAACAACTCGAACTCGGATTCAACGCAACGCAAAGCCGCATCTACGGCCATCGCCGCGAGACGCGCGTGGCGCGGGCGAAGTGGTGGTTTGCCCGGATGCGGGCGGTGGTGGCTGATGCCGCCGGCTGGGAAACGAATAATTCGATACAGTCCGAACAAATTTTCTTCAGCGGTGCGAACCGCGAATTGAAGGCGTGATCTTGCCAAGTCCGCGCGGCTGCGCGGCCCGCTACGCGCGCCGGTTATTGGGGCGATGTGGAATAACCGGCGCGCACAAATTCCCGGATGACGGACAATTCGGCCTCGCCATGGATCGTATGCGCCTTGGGAAATTCGCGCCATCCGGCCTCGAACCCGGCGGCCTGAAGCGTTTTGACCTGCGCGCGGACGCCTTCGATGGGGATGAGGGTGTCGAACGCGCCGTGCGTGACCAGCAGTCGCTGCGATCTGGCGACGGGCGAAATTTCCTCCAACAAATTCTCCAGTTCAAAAACCCAGCCGCTGATGCCGACCAGTCCGGCGAGTTTGTGCGGATAACGCAGGCCGACGTCAATCGTCATCAGGCAACCCTGGGAAAATCCGCCTACCGTAATCTGGCCGGCGGGAAAGTTTTTTGCGCGCAAATCGTCAAGCAACGCAAAAAGCAATTTGCGGCTCCGGACGACGCCGGGTTTCTGGTCGTCCAGATCGAACCATGAGCAGCCGCCGTAATATTCGTCAGGCGCGTTGACGAGCAGATAATTCAACCAAGGCAGGTTCATCGCCTCGGGCAGCCAGCGGTAACCCTCGATGTTGTCGCCAAGGCCGTGCAGCATGACCATGACCGCGCGGGAATCTTTCACGGCGGCGGGAATGAATTCGGAGTGAAGCATCAGTTGTTGGTGCCGGTCAAAGTCTTACCGGCAGCATCCGTCCAATCCATGATGGCCTTGCGCCGGGCGTCAGTCAGGCGGGCTTCGGGGTGGAGCGCGGTGTATTTTTTTGGCGGCATTTCCTGATAGTCCAATTCTTCGTTGATCCGGTCCAGTTTTTTGGCGGCACGCGTGGCATCGGCCGGCCAGTCGGAAAGATTCAAATGCTCGCGCCCTTCGTTCACGTCGGATACGACGAGCCACGAGGACGGTGCGATGCGGGAATAAAGCGGCCACTTCGTCTCGTCCGAATGGCAGTCATAGCACGCGGCGCGTATGGACGCAGCTACGTCGGCTGGCGGGCGCATGACGGTGATAAAATCGCGGGTAACCGGCGGGTTGGTGCGCGCCGGATTGGTGAATTGCAGCAGCAGGAAAATTCCGGCGAGCGCCAGCAGAAACCATTTCAATTTTTTCTTCATACAGATTGAAGGACTGAAATCAGGATGAAAAAATTCCCGCGGAAATTCAATTTGCCTTCGGCTGCATTTTCGCCTTCATGACGTGGATAAGCGCCTTGACGGTCAGCTCGATGAACAGGAACGGCTTGCCGATGAAATCGTTGCCGCCGGCCATCGTGGAATTGGTGCGATTTTCGAAGTCATTGAGGCTGGTGACAAAGACGACCGGGGTTTTTTTGTGCTGGGGCAGGGCGCGCAGCTTGGCGCACAGTTCGAAGCCGGTCATGCCGGGCATGTCCACGTCGAGAAAAATCAGGTCGAACTCGTTTTCCGTCAGCATCTGCAGCGCCTGATGGGGGTCGTCGAGGTTTACGGATTTCAATTTTGCCTTTTCCAACGCATAGATGATCGCGCGGCGCGAAATTGCTTCGTCGTCCACGACGAGGATTTTTGAGGCGGGCAGGTCTTGCTGGTCGGGATGAGTGCCCTTTTCAAACAGCACACCCAAAAAGTCAACCGCGGTCGCGATGGTGCGGACGGTCGAGGCGTTCAAGTTTTTCGGCTTCTCGTAGATTTCCTTCAGGAGCGCCTCCAAGGCGGAACTCATATGGGCGACGAGCGCCAGGCCGGCGATGCCGGAGTTGCCGTTCAGGGTATGAACCTGGCGATACAACTCATAAATCTGCTTCAGCTTGAGCATTTCGGTGTCAGCCTTGACGAGCGACATCATGCCGTTGCGCAGGTTGGTCAGCGTTGTGGGCAGATTGTCCAGAAACGTCTTTTGCAGGTCGGCTTGAAAATTTTCCTCCTCTTTTGATATTAACGGCGGTCTGGTCTGCGGATCGATGGTCGAAGGCTTGTTCTGCGGAATGGCGCCGCTGTCGCCAACGGTATGGCGCACGACTTCGATCACGTCTTTCGGCGTGCAACTGGACTTGGACAGGCATTTGTTCGCACCGGCGCGCCAGGCCTCCTGGATGATGTTCGTCAGGTAGGTGTTGGAAAAAACGATGATCGGCGTTTTGGCAAAATCCTTTTCACTGCGCACCTCCTTGATGACGTCCACGCCGGACATTCCCGGCAGCATCAGATCGAGCAGGATCACGTGCGGTTGGAACGTGCGCATCACGCGCAGGCCGCTTTCACCGTCCGTCGCGACTTCTACCTGATAACCTTCCACCGCGAGCTTGTTGCGATAGACATTCGAAACGATCTGGTCGTCTTCGATGAAAAGAATTTTCTTCATTAGGGATTTAACATCTTGAACACTGGCGTGAGCTCGGGATTCAATCTCAGAAAGTCCTGTATGCGCGCGTATTCTTCAACACATTTTTGCATCACCTCCGCGGCGCCGCCGACCGAGCCCGCGCCGCCGATTTTTTCCAGCTCGCGCAGACTTGGGACGAGTTGCGTCATGCCCAGCGTGGCGCTCGCTCCCGCGCAGCTATGCGCTATGCGGCGCAGGGAATCGGCGTTGCCGGCGGCGATGGCTTCGTGGATCTGGGCGAATTGTTTCGTTGTTTGCTTCAGGTACATTTCGACCAGTTCGCGCAGGCTGTCGCCGTTGCCGTCGGTCAAATCCAGCATCCGGTCCATGTCCACCGGCGGTTCAGCGGCGGAATTTTCTGCGGACTTTACCTCGGTTTTTTGCGCGCCCGGCATGATTTTCCCCGCCCAGCGTTCCAGGACATCGCGCACGTCTTTCGGCCGCACGGGCTTCGCAAGATAATCGTCCATGCCCGCGGCGAGGCATTTTTCACGGTCGCCGGCCATCGCATGCGCGGTCATGGCACAGACCACGATGCTCGGCGGATAACTCGGATGACCGCCGGTCATCTGGCGCTTGCGCAGCACACGAGTCGCCTCGTGGCCGTCCATCTCCGGCATCATCACATCCATGAAAATGAAATCAAACGGTTTTTGGTCCAGCATATCCAGCGCTTCGCGTCCGTTGCCCGCGACTTCGGGGGTGTAACCGAGTTGCTGCAAAATTCTGACCGCGACTTTCTGGTTGATGGCGTTGTCATCCACCAACAGGATCCGCAACGGCAGGGTTTCTGAAAGCAATTGCGCGGGCCTGGCCGGTTCGGGCGAACGCGGTGAACTGCGCGGGCTCAACAGGGCGCGTTCCAGCGCGGACGCGAGTTGCGCGGGTTTGACCGGCTTGTGGACGGAATGCGCGAAGACGATGCGGACTTCTTCCGACGAGCTCTTCCGCTTGCCCAACGGCGTAAGCAGCACCATCGGCATCATCGCCGCGCTGGGGATTTTTTGGATTTCCGAGGCGATCGCCAGGCCGTCCATGCCCTGTAGATGCAGATCAATCAACGCGAGGTCAAACGCGTTTCCCTTGCGCAACAAATCCATCGCCTGCGCGGAATTTTCCACCGCCTGCGGCAGCATTCCCCAGAGACGGCACTGGTCGAAGAGGATGGCGCGCGTTGCGGCATTGTCATCGAGGATCAAGATTTTCAAGTCCGCGAGCCGGGCCTGTTTGCCCGTGTGCGCGGGCGGTTTGGAATCGGCGGCGGCGTTCACGTTGATCGTGAAATGAAACGTCGAGCCTTCGCCCGGCACGCTTTCGGCCCACATTTTTCCACCCATCAACTCGACGAGGCGCCGGCTGATGGCAAGCCCCAGTCCGGTGCCGCCATAATTGCGGGCGGTTGAGACATCCGCCTGCGTGAACGGTTTGAACAATTTCGACAGGCGGTCGGGCGCGATGCCGATGCCGGAATCTTTTACGAGAAAGTGCAGCCGCAATGGGAGCGGATTTTCCGATTCGGCGGGCGATAGGAGGATCTTTTCCACGCGCACACACACTTCGCCGCGCTCGGTGAATTTCAGGCCGTTGCCGAGCAGGTTCACCAGCACCTGACGAAGACGCTGGCCGTCGCCCTCAATCAATGCAGGAATGCGCTCGTCAACGGAGTAGGGGAGATCGAGCGACTTGTCGAGCGCGCGCGGCGCGAGCAGGTCGAGCGATTCTTCGATGCAGGAGCGCAGGTCGAACGGCCGCCTTTCCAGCTCCATCTTGCCCGCCTCAATCTTGGAGAAGTCCAAGATGTCATTGATGATTTTCAGGAGCGACTCGCTGCTGTTGTAAATCGTGTCGAGATAACCGCGCTGGTCGGGAGTGAGCGCCGATTCCATCATCAGGCCGGTCATCGCGATGACGCCGTTCATCGGTGTGCGGATTTCATGGCTCATGGCCGCGAGGAAATCGGACTTCGCGCGCGAATTCGCCTCGGCGGCGCGGACGGCGTCGATCAATTCCTGGTGGCGGCGGGCGGATTCTTCGAATTTGCGCTTCGTCAAGACCGCCGCGCGCAACCGGGCACGGAAAATAGAATTGTTCTCGAAGGGCGTGGGGATGATCTCGTTCAGGCCCAGATCAAACGCCCGCAACGCCGCCGTCGCCTCGGCCGTACCGCCGATGGCAAAAATGAAAACCGGCGACGCCAACGGAGTGTGTTTGATCTGGCGAAGCAGATTCAGGCTCTCGGTCTCCGCCGATTTCAAATCGAGGAGGAGCAGGTCGGGCGGGTGGGTCTGCAGGGCGCGCGCGGCCTCGGCGGCGTTGGCGGCAAAGCCGGTGCTGCCGCCATCCATGCGGAGGGCGACCGAAAACGCCTCCACCAGCTTCGCGTCGTTCGCGAGCAGCAGCGCTTGAAATTTGATCTGGCTCATTTCGGTTTGACCGGACGTTTCCCGGAAAAGAACAATCTGGCAAATTTTATCCCGGCAAGCCAGCCGGATTTTTTGGCACCGGATGAAAGAATCGTTGCGCCGTTGCCAGCGCACGGTAAAATATCTTCATGCTGCAAACTGTCTCCGAACCGCATACGGAGCAAAAGGAAACCCGGCGCGATGGGCATCTGGCCGCGTATCGTTTCATGCTGCGCGCGCGGCTGCTTGACGACAAGCTGGCTGCGCTTTACCGCGCCGGCAAGATCCACGGCGGTGTTTTTCTCGGTCGCGGCCAGGAAGCCTTGAGCGCGGCCATCGGGGTTTCACTCACGAAGGGCGATGTGTTCGCACCGCTCATCCGTGACGCCGCCGGCCGTCTTGCCTTCGGTGAAAATATCCTGGATTCAGTCCGCACTTACCTTGGTTCGGCCACCGGCCCGATGCGCGGGCGCGATGGCAACGTGCATCGCGGCAACCCACGTGAAGGACTGCTGCCGATGATTTCGCACCTCGGGGCGATGGTCTCGGTGGTGAACGGCATCCTTTTTGCGCGCCGGATGAAAAAAATATCCGGCACCGTTGGCGTGGCCTGTTTGGGCGAAGGGGCAACGAGCACCGGCGCATTTCATGAAGCACTGAACCAGGCCGCGGTTGAAAAGCTGCCGCTCGTCCTCGTCGTGGCCGATAACCAATACGCCTATTCCACGCCGACTTCACGCCAGTTCGCCTGCGAAGAGCTGACGGACAAGAGCGCTGGCTACGGTGTAGCGGCGCATGCCGTGGATGGCACGGATCTGACCGCATGCCTGAAGGTGGTTGGCGAGGCCGTGGCCGCTGCGCGTGCCGGCAATGGACCGCAGTTGGTGATCGCCAAATTGCTGCGCCTGTGCGGCCATGGCGAACATGACCCTGACGGCGATGTCACCCAGAGCAAGCAAGGTTACATCGACCCGAAACTAAAAAAATCCCCGCTCGGTCGCGACTGCCTCAAGCTGGCCGAGGAAATTCTGCTGAAAGAAAAATTTGCCGATGCCACGCGGCTGGCCGTCTGGCGTAACGAAACGCTACATGAGATCGAAGAAGTTGTCGCGCAGGTCCAGCGCGAGCCCACACCGGATCCATTCGTCGAAAAATGGGTTGCGATATCAAGCGGCCACCTGACCGAAGGCCGTCACGAATAATTATCCCGTGAGCCTTACCTATCTCGATGCCATCCGCGAAGCGCAAGCCCATGCGCTGCGTGACGATCCACGCGTGTTCATTTACGGGCAGGACGTCGGCGCCTTCGGCGGCGCGTTCAAGGCCACAAAGAACCTGGCGAACGATTATCCCGGGCGGGTGATTGACGCACCGATCTCCGAGGATGCGATTGTCGGCCTCGCCGTGGGCGCGGCGATTGAAGGCCTGCGTCCCATCATTGAGATGCAGTTCGCGGATTTTTCGTCCGTTGCGTTCAACCAGATCGTCAACCAGGCCGCGACGCTTTTCTGGCGCACGAATGTGCCGTGCCCGATCACGGTGCGCCTGCCTTTCGGCGGCACGTCCGGCGGCGGCCCGTTCCACAGCCAGACACCCGAGGCGATTTACGCGCATTATCCCGGCCTCGTGGTGCTGACGCCGGCAACCGTGGAAGATGCGTATTCGATGCTGCTGGAAGCAGTAGCGATTGACGATCCGGTGATTTTTTGCGAACACAAATTTTTGTACCGCCATTTGAAGGCGGAAAAATTGCCGACCGAAGCCCTGCCCGTGGGCAAGGCGCGCATCGCGCGGGAGGGCCGCGACCTGACGGTAGTCGCCTATAGTGCGATGGTTCACGACGCGCTCGAGGCGGCGGCGGAGCTCTCCGTGGAAGGCTGGGAGATTGAGGTGGTGGATTTGCGTTCCGTGAAGCCGCTGGATACCGACACGGTGGTCGCGAGCGTCGCGCGCACGGGAAAATTGCTTGCGGTCGGCGAAGCCTGGCCGTGGGGTGGTGTCACCGCTGAAGTCATTGCGCGGGTGGTGAGCGAAGGATTTGGCCTGCTCGACGCGCCGCCGCAACGCCTGAATGCAAAGGACACGCCCGTGCCTTTTCATCCCAATTTGTGGGCCGCCCACCGTCCGACGGTTCGCGCCATCGCCGCCGCCGCCCGAAAAATTTTAAGATACTGAATTTTATGCCGCTCGTTTCCATCATCATGCCGCAACTCGGCGAATCCATCGCCGAGGCCCGGATCATCCAGTTTCTGGTGAAGCCCGGGGACCAGGTCGAAGCCGAGCAGGATTTGATCGAGGTCGAGACCGACAAGGCCACGATGACCGTCGCCTCGCCTTGCAAAGGGAAAATTGAATTTTTTTCGGCGCAACTTGAGGAAAGTTATCCCGTGGGCGCGACGCTTGGAAAAATCGACGCCACCAAGGAGGAAGCCACACGCCTTGGCTTCGATGTCACCGAATCAAAGAAATTGTCCGGGACGGAACCTCATTCACGATCCGAATCCAACGGACAAAAATCCCGGGTCGAGCCCACCATCCGCGGTTTGCCCGTGCCTGCGAACGCGGCAGGCGCGAGTTATCTGTCCCCGCGTCTGAAGGCGCGCATGGATGAGCTCGGCTTGCACGCCGCGGACCTGGCCGGTGTTGCCGGCAGCGGCGCGGCGGGGCGGTTGACCATCCAGGATTTTGAAAAATATATTTCCAGCCTCGAAAAGCACAAGCTGAGCGGTGCATCCTCGATGCGCGTGGCCGTGGCCGATGCAATGCGCCGAAGCTGGACGCGGCCGCTGGCCACCGTTGGCTTGCCGATTGTGCTCGATGCGGTGCTCGTGCACCGGAAGACCTGCGAACCGAAACCCGGCCCGGCGCTTTACGCGTTGCGGGCGCTGGCCATTGCGCTTTCAGAAAATTCCGCACCCGCCGGGCGTCTGGTCGGCAGCAAGATCGTGCACCCCAGCGCGATAGACGTCGGTTTCGCTGTCGAGGCCGAGGACGGCGTGCTCGTGCCGGTGTTGCGCGGTGCGGACAAAAAACCGCTAAAAGAACTGGTCACCCGTTACAATGAACTTGTCGAGCTCGCGCGCCAGCGAAAGCTCCCGCCGGACGCCACGGGCGGTTCAGTTGCGACGGTGACTAATTTCGGCACGTTTGGCCTGATTTGGGCGACACCGATTCCGCTGCCGGAACAAACGCTCGTGCTGGGGATGGGCGCCGGGCGCAAAATGCCGCATTGGGACGATGCGAAAGGTCAATTTGTGCCGGTCACCGAGGCGAACCTCACCTTGAGCTTTGATCATCGCGTGCTCGACGGTGGCGCAGCGGGAAGATTGCTCCAGCGCATCGGCCAACTGATACAGCAACCGGAAAAGCTTTAAAATCCCGCCGGAGAAATCCAGTTCGTGTAGGCGCGTCCACCGAAGTATTCATAACCCTTGCCGGCATACGCCGTGCCCGAAAGCATCGCCTCGATGAAGCCGTTGCGTTCGACCTGGACGGTGTGGAATATTTTCTTTTCCGGGTTTTCCATCAATAAAAATTCGACCTGCCCGTTGTTGGCTGAATATTTTTCCAGCGCGCCGTTGGTGATGCTGGTGAAATCAAACTGCGTTTTCAAATCCTCGAGCATCGCGCGGCTGCGTCCCCAGGTTCCGCCATTTTCACTGACAAAAGTTTTGCCGTTCAATACCGCAAGATAATCCTGATAGGCCAGTACGCACAGGTGATGATTGGGTGAGGCCGCGAGCCAGCTTTTGATTTTGTCCGCATGATTCGTGGGGTTGTAAGCGTAATTGCTGTCAAGAAATGCGATGCGTTCCACGTCATCTGGGATTTTTTCCGACGCGTTCAGCCAGCCAAAAATCAAACTGCCGCCGCCGCTATGGCCAGCGAGCACCACTTCGACGCGATTCGAGAAAAAGATCCCGCGGACGCCGTCGAGCATATCCGGAATCTTTTGGTCTCCATGGATTTTCCTCCACGCCGGCCAGCTTTTGCCTCCGGCTTCGAGATAGGCGACGACCAGGGTTTTATTCGTGATGACGTTTCGCAGCCAGCGCGTCTGGGCGGCGATGTGCTGGATGTCATAATGCCAGTCCTCGCCGGGTTGGATTTTTTTACCGGCGGTCTGTTCGATGGTATTGCCGTTTGGTAGCGCGTAAAAAATCAGCATCACGGGTTTATCCTGTGAAAATTTTTCCTTGTCTGGCGCATTGATGACGATAAGGACGTCCTCCGGCAATTTTATCTCCCGGACCCATTCGTCATAATTAGTGGTAACGGAGAATTTTTCCGGCCACGGCAGGTTGATTTTTTCCGTGATCAGTGGAGGCATCATCAAATTCGTTGGGTAACGTGCATTCGTGATAACGCCTTCATCGCTGAGCAATCCGCAAAGCTGAGGATCCGCCAGCACTTCATTGATGGATTTTTTTTCACCGTTCACCAGCATCGTCCGTGACACGAGCCGGATGCATTGGCTGTAGTCCACCCACCACACGACATGACCGAGATACAACGGCTGGATGGCTACGCCGTTCGTGTGGTGCCAGCCATAAATCGCCACCTTGTTCGTCACAGCGGCCAGGCGCGCGGTAATCACCACATCTTTCTTGTGCCCGGCGGTGAGCGCGCCGAGCGGATATTCATTCGTCCAAGCCATCCGCTGTGCGCGCACGATGAAATTATGTTCGGCGAAAATGGGGACGGTCGTCATTGCTGCGCTCGGTGGAATCGGCGACGGCACAAGCTTCACCGCGGCGGTGGCATAAATCGCATCCACCATCCTGCGCGTCGGCAATATGCAATCCAATTGGTCTGCAATTTGTTGTGCGGTGGCAGGCGAAACGGGAGCGAAAAAATAATTTTCATCCGAACCGATGGCGAGGTAATCCGGCGTGGCAAAGAAGGTGGCGACATTTGTTTTACCGTCCGCAACGTTGGTCACGTTGACCGGGCAAAATTTGCGGAGGAAACCCGGTGCGTTCCCCGCGAGAAATTCTCTGGCGGTTGTTTCATCGCGTTGCGCTAAATCCATTGAGGAGATCTTTTGGACGAAGGCGTCGCCATCCGGCGCATTGGTGGGGCGCGCGGGCAGGGGAAGTTCTTGAGCGAAGATACTGCCGGCAAAACAAATCAAAAAGATTTGCAGCAGCGTCTTCACGGCTCAGATGTCCTTGCGTGGAAAGAGCGGCGCGGGTTCGCCGATGGTATGGCCGGGCGTTAGCCCGCCCCAGGTCGCCTCGGCGAGCTTGTCCGGCGTGCCGGGCAGCGCGAGCTGTGTAAAAATTTTTGCGGACGTACCCGGCAAAAACGGATTCAGCAGGATCGCCAGAACGCGGCAGGTCTCAGTCAGATTGTAAAGTACCGCATCCAGCCGCTGCGCTTGAGCCGGGTCCTTCGCCAGTTTGAACGGCGCGGTTTCATCCACGTATTTGTTTGCGCGATTCACCAGGCCCCAGATGCTTTGCAACGCGGCTTGAAGCTGGTTTTGTTTCAGCAACGCGCGGGTTTCATCCGCGGCCTTGGCGGCATCGGCGGCAAGGTCGTCAGACTTCGCCGGAACAATTCCATTGCGATAGCGTTTGAGCATCGAAAGCGAGCGGTTCACGAGATTGCCGAGGCCGTTGGCGAGCTCGGCGGAATAGCGCGACCTGAAACCGGCGTCCGTCCAGTTGCCGTCCGGTCCAATGTCGAGTTCGCGCAAAACGTAAAAACGAAATGCGTCCAGGCCCCATTCGTTTATGACCGCGATGGGGTCAACGACGTTGCCGGTGCTTTTGCTGATGCGTGCGCCATCTTTCTGCCACCAGCCGTGGACGAGGATCTGTTTGGGCAACGGGAGGTTCAGCGCTTTGAGCATAATCGGCCAGTAAACGGCGTGGAATTTCACGATGTCCTTGCCGATGACATGAATGTCCGCCGGCCAGAGTTCCAGTTCCGGATGTGCGAAAGCGATGCTTGTGTAGTTCACCAGCGCGTCGAACCACACGTAAGTCACATAATTTTTATCGAAGGGCAGGGGAATACCCCAGTTGAGGCGCGACACCGGACGGGAAATGCAGAGGTCTTCGAGCGTATTGTTTTTGAGGAAACCAAGCACCTCGTTGCGGCGGTAGTCGGGCTGGATGAACGAGGGATTGTTTTCGATGTATTCAATCAGCCAGGCCTGCTGTTCACCGAGCTTGAAAAAATAATTTTCCTCCTGCAATTCCACGACTTCGCCCCAGGACGGATCGAATGTGCCGTCGGGGTTGCGGTCCTTGTCGGTCAAAAATGTTTCTTCGCGCGTCGAATAAAAGCCCGAATACGTTTTTTTATAGACCTGTCCGGCGGCCCGCACGCGGTCGAGGCCTTCCTGCACAAATTTTTGATGGCGGGGCTGCGTGGTGCGGACGAAATCGTCGTTGGTCAATTCCAGTTTTTTGGCGAAGGCCTGCCAGTCGCCGGCCAGTTCATCGCAGTACTGTTGCGGGTTTTTACCCTGGGACAATGCCACCTGCTGGACCTTCTGGCCGTGTTCGTCCAAACCGGTGAGGAAAAAAACTTCCTGGCCGAGGCTCCGCCGCGAGCGCGCAATGACGTCGGCAATGATTTTCTCGTAGGCGTGGCCGAGGTGCGGCTGGCCGTTGACGTAATCAATCGCGGTGGTGATGTAGAACCGTTTGTTCATCGTTGAACCAATCATCTTGCCGCACAAAAGCGGCAAAGGCAATCACGCTTGCAGCGCGGGCGATTGATGCTAAACTTCCTGCCGGCTGTAGCGGAAAACCAGCCGGAAAACAAACACCGCATGAATCCAGAACTTTCCAGCTTCGCCGCGCGTCTGCGCGGGATGATTTCTCACCCGGACACCATCGGGGATGAGCAATTCAATTCGCTTGCGCTGGAACTGTTTGCGTTGCAATTCCAAAACAATGTTGCCTTCCGTATAATCTGCGAAGTGCGCAAGCTCACGCCGCAGGTGGTCGAACACTGGACTCAAATCCCGGCCGTGACGACCAGCGTGTTTAAGGAGTTGGAACTGACTTCCCTCGCGGCGGATGAACGCACCGCGGTTTTTCATTCCAGCGGCACGACCGAACAAAAGCCGAGCCGCCACTTTCATTGCGCTGAATCACTGGCGCTTTATGAGACGGGTTTGTGGGAATGGTTCCAGCAGAATTGCGGAGTGCGGAGTGCGGAGTGCGAATTGGTTTGCCTCACGCCGCCGCCGGAGCAAGCGCCACATTCATCGCTGGTCCACATGTTTGAAACCATCCGGAAAAAATTTGCCGCGTCGAAGGATGTTTTCAACGGAAGAATTTCTGACGATGGTGTCTGGACCTTGGATTTTGACGCGGTGCTTGCCGCGTTAAATCCACAATCCGCAATCGCCAATCCCAAATTGATTTTGGGTACGGCTTTTTCCTTCGTGCATTTGCTGGATTTTCTGGCGGAGAAGGATTTGCGGCTGCAATTGCCTGAAAATACACGCGTCATGGAAACCGGCGGATACAAAAACCGTTCGCGTTCCATGCCGAAGGCAGAGCTGCACGCACTTATTGAAAAATTTCTTGGTGTACCGCGCGAAAGCATCATCTGCGAATACGGCATGAGCGAGTTGAGTTCGCAAGGGTACGCCGGTTCTGCCGGCGCATTCCATTTCCCGCCGTGGGCGCGGGCGCGGATCATCTCGCCGGAGACCGGACGGGAAGTTGCCGACGGTGAAACCGGGTTTATCCGCATCTTTGACCTGACGAATGTGTTTTCTGTGGCCGCGGTCCAAACGGAAGATTTGGGAATCCGCCGGGGTGACGGCTTTGAACTTCTTGGCCGCGCGCAACTGGCCGAGCCGCGCGGCTGTTCACTGATGACCGCATGAACCTGCCAAATTATTTTCTCGCCGATTTGCCGGCCGGAGCGGAGCTAACGCCGGTGATGATTTCCACCGCCTGTGAGACGCTGAAGCGCAACCGTGAAAAATATCTGGCGTCTCGCAACACGGACGACATCGTGAAGATTCTTTGCGAGGTCGCGCAGGAATGGCTCAAGCCGGACAACCACTTCCGCAAGCTGGCGCTGGAGCGCGGGCCGGAGGAGACAAAATTTTCGCGCCCGATCCTGGAACGCGGCCTGGATGATTTTTTCCGGCGGTTTACCGTGGAAAATTTCCAGGCCTTGCTGGCGCAGGAACTGGGCGAGGCCGGGAGGCTGGATCATTTTTCCGGCGGAGCCATGGCTCGAGGGCCGCAATTTCTGGCGCACATCGCGGCGGGCAACCTGCCAAATCCCGCGTTGATGAGCCTGACGCTGGGCTTGTTGACCCGCTCGGCGCAATTCATGAAATGCGCGAGCGGCGGTGCGTTCATTCCAGGATTGTTCGCGCACTCGATCTATGCGGCGGACCGCAAACTTGGCTCCGGTCTGGAAATCGCGAAATGGAGCGGAGGCAATGCCGATCTGGAGCAGGCGCTTTTTGCGGAGGCCGATTGCGTGACCGTGACCGGCGAGGACAAGACACTTGCCCAGGTACAAGCGCGATTGCCGGCCAGGGTGCGTTTTCTCGGTTATGGACAGCGGGTCAGTTTCGGAATCATCGCGCGCGAGGTTCTGACCGAAGAAACGGTTGCGGAAACCGTTTCCCGGGCCGCCGATGACGTGGTGGCATGGGATCAAAACGGCTGTCTTTCGCCGCATTGTTTTTATGTCGAGGAGCGCGGAGCGGTCGAATCGGACAGGTTCGCCTCGCTGCTCGCGGCGGAATTGATGCGGCGCGAAGCCAGTGAGCCGCGCGGTGAAATCACCATCGAAGCATCGGCGGCCATCGCCTCGCGACGTTCGCTTTATGAATCGCTCGCGGCGCATCGCGGTGACGTGAAAATCTGGGCGAGCGAAAATTCGACCGCCTGGACGGTGGTGTTCGAGCATGAAGCGCGGTTTCATTTTTCGCCGTTGAACCGGTTTATTTTTATTAAACCGGTGGCGGATATGGCGGCGGTTTTGCGGGGCGTGGATGAAATAGACGGCAAAGTTTCAACGGTCGGCATTGCGGCCCCGCCGGAAAAAATGCTGCATCTGGCCGGGCAATTTGCCCGCTGGGGTGCGTCCCGGATCTGTCCGCTCGGCCGGATGCAAAATCCACCGTTGACCTGGCGGCATGACGGACGTCCGGCGTTGGGCGACCTGATAACCTGGACTGATTTGGAAATTTGATTTTTGTCGGTAAACAAGATTTGGGGACGGCGACACGCCGTCCCTCCCGTAAAATTTTATGAAAATGGAATTACGAAAGACGTTTCAATTTGAGGCGGCGCATCTGCTGCCGCATCTGCCGAAGGAGCACAAGTGCCGCCGGTTGCACGGGCACAGTTTCAGCGTGGAGATCGTGGTGGCGGGCGAGTGCGATCCGAAGCTCGGCTGGTTGATGGATTACGCGGACATTTCCGCAGCGTTCAAACCGTTCTGGGAAAAGCTCGACCATTATTATCTCAACGAGATCCCCGGTCTCGAAAATCCGACGAGTGAAATCCTGGCCGTCTGGATCTGGAAAAAGTTGAAACCAAAATTGCCGCTGCTTTCGGAAGTGGTTGTGGCCGAGACATGTACGGCGCGCGCGGTTTACCGCGGCGGTTAATTCATTCGTTCCCAATGGCGGTCACGCGATATTTGCGTCCGGATGAGTCGGCGAAAGTATCATCGGAAATTTTTTCCAGAACCAGCCGCTCGTCGTTTGCTTTCCGATTGGCGCCCAGCTTTGCGCAAATCGGGATCACGAGCGTCAGCAAAACCACAAAAACAGAGGTGGCGGCAATCAGGCGGAAAATTGTGTCGGTATCGTGTTCAAAGCTGGAGGAAACAATTACATAAATTATTTCCAATGAGAGCACGGCGACCAGGATGGCGGCGGCAACCTGGGTCCAGCGGTGAGCGGGCTTCAAAACTGGAATTTGCATCAGCAGCGCATGGGTGAAGGCCGTGGCAAGCACAATCAAGGTTCCGGTCGTTTTCCAGTAAACATCTGAATTGCTTTCCACCCAGATACCAAAACAGTCGCGGCGGCGGCCACGGCAGACAGCAACATGCCGGCAAATCCCCACGCGCGCAGCCCGCGCTTTTCCATAAACACCGCGCAGGCCATCGCACAAATGCTGGCCGCAGAAATGGTGAAGGTCGTGGCCAGCACCTTTGCCTGGAGTTCTCCGAATTGGTTGCCGAACAGACACGATACCGCGATGAGCGCCGTCGCGGAAAGAAAGCCGATGAAACTCCACAACAAGGCCCTGCGCACACGGGTGAGTTCCATGATTGATCAGGGTGTTTTATCCACGCCGATCTTTTTCAGGAACGGATCGATCGAGCGCGGGCGGCCGAGGAATTTTTCGATGGATATGTTGATGTCGCGCGAGTCGCCCATGGAATATATCTCCTTGCGCATCTTCATGCCGGCGGTCTTGTCGAAAAATCCATCTGGCGCGTTTTCAAACACGGTCGCCATGTCGGCGGCGATCGCATCCGCCCATGCGTAACCGTAATAGCCCGCGCCATAGCCGATGATGTGGCCGAAATACGCGACGAAGGCCGAATCCTCCGGCACCGGCAGCGAGACATCGGTCAGGATCTGGTTTGAAAGCGGCACGACGTCATCCGCGTTGGTCGCATGGATTTGCGTATGCAATGTCAGGTCGGCGAGGCCGAAGGAAAGCTGGCGGCGGTAGAAGGTGCCTTCGGTCGCAAGGCGCGAGGCCTTGAGCTGGTCGAGGATGTCCGACGGGATCTTTTTCTTCGGGTCACGGTAGTCGCGCGCGAAACTGTCCAAAACGTTTTTATCCCAAGCCCAGTTTTCCAGCATTTGCGAGGGCGCCTCGACAAAATCCGTGGGCACGCTGGTGCCGGAGAAACGCGAGTATTTCGCGCGCGTCAGGATGGTATGCATCGCGTGGCCGAATTCGTGGAAGATGGTTTCCACTTCGTCATGCGACATGAGCGACGGCTTACCCGGCTGGGGCGGCGGGAAATTGCAGACGAGCGCGCAGACCGGCCGCTGATATTTGCCATCCGGCAAAAGTTTTCCTTCCGTGATGCCGAACTGGGCGAAATGGTTGTATTTGCCCTCGCGCGGAAACAGATCCAGATAAAACAGCCCGAGCGGCTCGCCGGTTTTGGCATCACTCACGGTGTAAAGTTGCAGGTCGCCGACCCATTTGTAGGGCGGCTCAACGCGTTCGAATTTTAACCCGAAGATCCGCTGGTAAATCGCAAATAAACCCTGCTCGACGCGGTCCATCGGGAAATAAACGCGCAACTGCTCGGCATCCACGTTATATTTCGTCTTCTTCAGCTCATTCGCGAAGTAACGCCAGTCCCAGACGTTGATGATGGCGTTGGTTTCACCGGTTTCGGCGATCTTCAAATCAAGAAACTCCTTTAATTCCGCGTCATATTTCGGCTGCAAACCGGCGACAAGTTTTTTTTCAAAATCGATCGCGGTGGCCGCGTTTTTGACCATGCGCACTTCCGTGGCGAAATCGGCGTAGCTCTTGTACCCGAGGCGATGCGCGATGTCATCGCGCGCCACGAGAATTTTTTGGAGCAGGGGAATGTTGTCCGCGCGGGCGAGGTTGTATTGCGCGACCAGCATTTTTTTCCGCGTGGCTTCCAGCTTGGCGTTGTCCTCGACCATGATGTAATGGAAGGTGATGTTCGGGTGCAACGTGTATTCGTCGTCGCCGGTCTTGATGCCCTGCTGGGACAAAAAGGCATCAGGGACGCCGGCCAATTCTGCCCGCGAAAACTTTAAATCCGCATGCGCCTTGGTGACGTTGTTCTCGAAATCAGTTTCCATCACGGTCAGTTCCTTGCGTAATTTTTCCACTTCATCGCGCTGGTCCTTCGGCAGGTCCAGCCCGGCGCGGCGGTAATCGCGCAAGGTTTCAGCGAAAAGCTTTTTATCCTCGTCGACGAGCGGCGGTTGCGTGGCAGCAAAACTTTTCACCGCCGCGTACACATCCTCGCGGTAATCCGTGCCGACCGACCATTCGTCGATCTTTTTGATGGCGTCGCTGGCGGCATCACGCACGTCGGAGTTGGTGCTGGTCTGGTCGATTAAATCCAGGCGATTCTCCGCCGATTGGATCTCGTAGCTCATGTCATCCAGCGCGACGATGGTGTTGCGGAAATTCACCTCGTTCGCCTTGAGGGCACCGATGGCGTCGAGCGCGGCGTTGCCGTCGGCGATTACCTTGTCAGCGGTGGCGGCGACATCGTTCGTAGTCGTCTCGAACGTCGGCACGGTGACGACTTCATTGAATTTGGCCGCGCGCGCCTGAAATTTTTCCAGCGAGCCGACCGGGATGGGTTTCGGCTTGGGAACGCTCGAGCAGCCGGCGAGGAGTGCCGCCGCGATAAAAATAGGAATTGTTTGCCAGCGCATATTCCGCGAGCCTAATCGGAAATGGGCTACGTTAACAACACATTTTGAACCGCCAATGCCGTTGCTCGAAATCAAAAACCTGCAGATGGACTTCGGGAAGAATGCCGAGGCCTTGCGTGCGATTGACGGTGTGTCGTTTTCCATCGCGGCGGGCGAAACCGTCTGCCTGGTCGGCGAAAGCGGCTGTGGCAAAAGCGTGACGGCGCAATCCATCGCGCGCCTGGTGCCGGTGCCGCCCGCAAATTATGTCGGCGGGGAAATTTTGCTCAATGGTCGCGACACGCTGAAGATGACCAACGGTGAATTGCAAAAGATCCGCGGTGGCGTGGTCGGCTATGTTTTTCAAGAGCCGGGAGCGGCGTTGAATCCGGTTTTCCGAATTGGTGCGCAGATCAAGGAGTCGTTGAAATTGCATCGCCCGGAAAAGGCGAATGACGGCGAGGTCCTGCGTCTCTTAAAACTCGTCGGGATTCCGGCGCCGGAATCGCGCATCAGAAATTATCCGTTCGAGATGTCGGGCGGTATGCAACAGCGCGTGATGATCGCGATGGCGCTGGCGAGCGAGCCGAAATTGCTGGTGGCCGATGAACCCACGACCGCGCTCGATGTGACCATCCAGGCGCAGATACTGGATCTGCTGCGCGAACTCAAGCAGCGGCTCGGCATGGCGATCCTGCTTATCACGCACAACCTCGGCATTGTCGGCGACATGGCCGACCGCGTGGTAGTGATGTATGCCGGGCAGATCGTGGAACTTGCGCCCGCGAAGGAATTGCTGCGCCGGCCGTTGCATCCCTATACGAAGGCGTTGATGAATTCCGTTCCGAAGTTGCGGGGCGGGGCGGAACGGCTGACGGCGATTCCGGGGAATGTTCCGCGCATCGGTGATTTCCCGCCGGGCTGCCGGTTTGCGCCGCGTTGTCCCGTGGCGAGGCCGGAATGTTCGATAAAAAGCCCTGAATTAGTGGAAGTCGAGCCGGGAAGATTTGTGCGGTGTCCGTTTTGGGGTTGAGCTATTTATGTTTGCAACCGCTAAACAAATTCAGGCTGGCGGCAAAGAGTTGCAAGACCGGGCCGAAATTTTATGGGTGGGTTCAAATCTTGTTTTGGTTGTCGCTGATGGTGCGGGTGGAATGAGCGGTGGGGCGGAAGCGGCGCAATTTCTTGTTGATGGCATCAAGCAACGGATTGCCTCGATTGACATGAATGCAGACGGATTGAACGAACTGCTCACATCACTTGACCGGGAAATGGCTGACGGCGGTACCTTCGGAGAAACAACCGGTGTAGTTGTTGTCTTGTCGGGCGGTGGCATTTTTGGAGCGAGCATCGGTGATTCCGGGGCGTTTGTTTTCTCAAAAAATGGAGTGGAAAACCTGACCGCCAATCAAACCCGCAAACCTTTCCTTGGCAGCGGCCGGGCCGTTTCAATCCCATTCATCCGCGAGTCGTTGAATGGAACACTTCTCGTGGCGACTGACGGCCTGTTGAAATACACAAGTTTGGAGAAAATCGCATCGACAATTCTTGCAGCGGATTTTGACGCAACTGCAGGCAGGCTAGTTGATCTTGTCCGGTATCAATCAAGAGCTTTGCCCGATGACATTTCAATTTTACTTGCGCGTAAAATTTAGGCACAACCTCCGTAGAAGCGGCATCTTTTGAAAATCATTTTGCCGGAATATGCCGCTGCGGAGCTGAAAACATTTTTGGTTTCGTTTCTAAAAATATGTCGCGCCTACGGCGCTGGACAAAATCCAGTTTGCCACATGTCGGTTTTGCCCTATTGACGCCAGACCGCATTGCGCTTAATTTTCCGGCATGAGCACGGTTGCTGAAATCAAAGCCGCGATTCCCTCATTGACGCTCGCAGAGCGAGCCGAGGTGGCCCGCTGTTTGAGCGAGTGGCAGGACGATAATAGCCAGCCGCAAAGTGAGACGCCGCCGCGTGTTCGTGAAAAACTGGCTGAAGCCGCGCAAGGCCGCTTTCAGCCGGGTGACCGCTCAAATATTTCCAAGATTCTCTCCTCGCTCAAATGAATCCTCGCTGGATTGGCCGCATGTTTTCCGATGTCCCTTCAGGACATTTGCGTTTTTTACAATTCACCAGACACGATGTGTCTGGCTAATTTCCGATGCTCCTCTGGAGCAAAAACATGGAATACGCCCGCCAGAGTGTTGTAAAATCAAAAAATTAAGTGCTTGCAACGGGATTTGGATTTGGTAGATTTCGCCTCCATTTTTTAGCAAATGCCGACAATCAATCAATTGGTCCGTAAGGGCCGCACTAAAGTCAAATACAAGTCGAAATCTCCGGCCCTGGAGAATTCTCCCTTCCGCCGTGGCGTCTGCATCCAGGTGATGACGCGCACGCCGAAGAAGCCCAACTCCGCGATGCGCAAGGTCGCGAAGGTGCGTTTGACGAACGGCTACGAAATCATCGCCTACATCCCCGATGAAGGCCACAATCTCCAGGAACACAGCATCGTGCTCGTGCGCGGCGGCCGTGTGAAGGATTTGCCCGGTGTGCGTTATCACATCGTGCGCGGCACGCTCGATGCCGCCGGCGTCGAAAAACGCCGTGTCAGCCGTTCCAAATATGGCGTGAAGAAGCCGAAGGAAAAGGCCGCCGCCGCTCCTGCCAAATAACTTTTTAAAGGAATAAAGAAAACATGTCCCGTCGTCGTCAAGCCACCCGCCGCCCGCTCGCAACGGACGGCAAATACAAAAGCACACTCGTCGCCCGTCTCGTCAACACCGTGATGGTCAGCGGCAAGAAGAGCACCGCCCAGCGCATCGTCTATGGTGCGTTCGATTCCATCTCGGAAAAGAACCCGGCGAGCAACCCGATTGAAATCCTGCAGCGCGCCGTGGATAACGCCAAGCCGCGCATCGAGACGAAGGCCCGCCGCGTCGGTGGTGCCACGTATCAGGTGCCTCTGGAAATCCCCGCCGACCGCCAGAACGCGCTCGCGCTCCGCTGGATCGTCGATTTTGCCGATTCCAAAAAGGGCGTGCCGATGAAGGCCGCGCTCGCGGCGGAAATCCTGGAAGCCTACCAAGGCCAAGGCAACGCCATCCGCAAGCGCGATGAAGTGCATAAGATGGCACAGGCGAACAAGGCCTTTGCGCATTTCCGCTGGTAGAAAAATTTTCACAAAAAGCCGGAGTCGAAAGACTCCGGCTTTTTTGTTTTGTATACGTAAGTTTCGAACATTTTAAAATAAGTTGTGGCGTTGGTGGCTATCATGCGCTCTCCCTCACCCTGACCCTCTCCCGCTGGGAGAGGGAACAGCCATGCGAGTTTTCTTCTTTTTGAGTACGTTGATCTCCAATCCAGCCGCAGATTTTCGTATGAAGCTGGAAGCGTTTCACCCTCACCCAGCGGGAGAGGGCAGGGGTGAGGGAGAAAATTCGTGAAAGCCAACGGCTGAAAGTTTTCTGAAACCGCTCTAATCGCTTTTGGAGTTAAGCAGCCAATGCAGGGCTTGATCCAATTCTTTGCGCCAATATTTCATATCATGGCCGCCGTGATATTCGTGGTAATGGACGGTGCCGCCGAGGGATTTTAAAACGTGGAGGGCGTGGTTAACGCCCACGATCTGCGAAACTTCCGGCGGATCGTCGACTTCGGTTTCCTGGTCGCCAACGCTGAGCCAGAAGCGGTTTTTTACCGGCGCATGCTGTGGGGCGTTTTTGGTGAAGTATTCATCTTTCCACCAAAAGGAACCGGATTGGCAGAGGCAGCCGGGAAAATGTTCAGGGTATTGCAAGGCCAGCCAGGCGGCGGCCAAACCGCTCAAGCTCAATCCGCCAATGAGATGATGGCCGGGGCGAATATCGGGAATTTCTTTTTCCAGCCAGGGCACCACCTTCTTTGCGATGAAGCGTCCGAATTGGTTGTTGCAGGTGTAATCGTGTTCGCGGGACTTCATGTCGCCATGGCTGATAAAGGCGAAGGTCATTGGCGGCAAGGTGCCACGAGTGACCATTTCATTGAGAACGGGCGCGGCTTTCATCTTGTCCAGGTAAAGTTCACCATCGAGGAAAAGGCAGAGCTGTTGAGGCCGGTCGGCGGGGCCGCGTTGCAGCCAGACGGTGCGGGAGTAGCCCATGGCGGCGTCCGCGACGGTGTATTTTTCGAGTTTGGGTTGGGTGGGTTTCGCCATATGCGAGGAACGTATATGAATTAAATTCCAAATGCCAAGCTCCAACATCCAGAGAATTTTCAAGCATCAAACTTCAATGGCGACCGGCGGTTTTGGTGATTGAATGTTAAACATTCTCTGGCGCTTGGTGGTTGGTGGTTGGAGCTTTTTTCTGAGTTCGAAGGCTCATCGCGACTCACCATGGAAAAGCGCCAGAGGGCTGGCGCAGTCCAAGACGCTGGCGCGTTGGCGATGGCCCTTGAATTTTGAAAATGTTTTGGAGTGCGCCCGTCCTCGGGCGCTGCGATAAGACAACGACCGAAAACTCTGAAATATTCTAGAGCCTCGTGAATTGAACGTTGCAGTGGCCGGGGAGCCACACTCCGGGACATCCGCGATGTAGCCGGACTTGATAATTTCTGCGGGTTGATGTATCTATATGGCCGGTGTCGCGCTGTTTCGTGACAGGAAATCATCCGGCACCAGCACTATGAATGCAGCCAACATCTTGAACGCCGGGGCTACGGCCTGCGAATCGATTTCGCAGGACCGGAAACTGGCGTGATGTTGCTGACACCTTTTTCGGCTGCCGGGTTGATTTTTAGGAGCCTTTCCGGGACGCCACCAAATGTTTCGACATCCCCAATTTCGCCGAGAAATTGATTGCCCTGCGCCGGTTCTCACGTATTCTCTACGCTCCTTTTTGTGAACGAACAGCGGAATTTTGCATTTTAGAATTCCTGGAAATTGCAGTTGAAAATTTAAGTTTTTATGAGCGACGCCAAACCTGTCAATTCGCCCAACCGCGAATACACCCTCGAACGCACCCGCAACATCGGCATCGCCGCGCACATTGACGCCGGCAAGACGACGACGACCGAGCGTATCCTGTTTTACACCGGCCTGATCCACAAGATCGGCGACGTGGATGACGGCAATACCGTGACCGACTGGATGGAGCAGGAAAAGGAACGCGGCATCACGATCACGTCCGCCGCCGTGACCTGCTTCTGGACGCAGAAAACCGCGAAGCCCGGCGAAGACAAGGTCTATAAAGCCTTCAACAACGTCCCGCACCGGATCAACATCATCGACACCCCCGGCCACGTGGATTTCACGGCCGAGGTGGAACGTTCCATGCGCGTGCTGGATGGCGCGGTCGCCGTGTTCTGCGGCGTGGCCGGCGTGCAGCCGCAATCCGAAACCGTCTGGCGCCAGGCGACGAAGTATAACGTCCCGCGCATCGCGTTCGTTAACAAGATGGACCGCATGGGCGCGAATTTTGAAAACGCCCTCAATGACATGCGCACGAAGCTCAAGGCATATGCGTTCCCGATCTTTTTGCCGTTGGGCCAGGGTCCGGTTGAAGCCGAAGGTCATCCGGTGGAAGGTGGTTTTGAAGGCGTCATCGACCTCATCAACCAAAAGACCATCTACTGGGGACCGACCGAGGCCAACGAAGGTTTGAACTATGAAATCCGGGAGATCGCCCCGGCGGACAAGGACCGTGCCGCCGCCGCGCTCGCGGAATTGATCGACGCCGTCTCGAACAAGGACGACGAGATCGCCAACCTGGTGCTCGAAGAAAAGCCCATCTCCGCGCCGGTATTGAAAGCGGCCATCCGCCGTCTTACCTGCAAGATCGAACTGGTGCCGGTGCTGTGCGGTTCCGCCTTCAAAAAGAAGGCCGTGCAGGTGCTGGTCGATGCCGTCGTTGATTATCTGCCCAGCCCGCTGGACATTCCGGGTGCGGAAGGCCATGAACTGGGAACGGACGTCGTGGTCAAAGTGCCGACGACGGACAACGAGAAGTTCTGCTCGCTCGCATTCAAGCTGTGGACGGATCCCTTCGCGGGCAAGCTGGTGTTTTTCCGCGTTTATTCCGGCAAGCTCAAGAAGGGCGACACGATCTACAATCCGCGCACGCGCAAACGCGAGCGTGTCAGCCGCCTCATGGTCATCCAGGGCAGCGAACGCAAGGACATCAGCGAAGTGTTTGCCGGCGACATCGCCGCGCTCGTCGGTCTGCGCAACATCACCACGGGTGACACGTTGTGCGACGAGGACTATGACGTGACGTTGGAACCGCCGACATTCCCCGAACCGGTCATCAGCATGGCCGTCGAACCGAAGACGAAACAGGATCGCGACAAGTTGTCCGAAGGCCTGCAACGTCTGGCGGAAGAAGATCCGACGTTCCGCTGCTTCACGAATGAAGAGACCAGCCAGCTCATCATCGCGGGCATGGGTGAGTTGCACCTGGAAATCATCATCGACCGTTTGAAACGCGAGTTCAAGGTGGAGGCCAGCACGGGCGCCCCGCAGATCGCGTATCGCGAAACGATCACCAAGGCCGCCGAGGGCGAAGGCAAGTTCATCCGCCAGTCCGGTGGTAAAGGCCAGTACGGCCACGCGTGCATCACGGTGGCGCCGAATGAAAAGGGCAAGGGCGTGGAAGTCGTGGACGAGATCGTCGGCGGCACCATCCCGAAGGAATACATTCCGGCGGTCATCGCGGGCATCGAAGAAGCCATCAAGGGCGGCGTGTACGCGGGCTATCAGGTCATCGACATCAAAGTCGAAGTGACGGACGGCTCATTCCACGAAGTCGACTCGAACGAACTGGCGTTCCGGATGGCCGGCATTTTCGCCTTGAAAGACGCCTTCAAGAAGGCGGGCCCGATCCTGCTCGAACCTTTGATGAAGGTCGAGTGCACCACGCCGGATGAGTACCAGGGCGATCTGCTCGGTGACATCAACCGTCGCCGGGGCACGATCGTGAGCATCGAGGCGAAGCACGGCCAGACCGTCCTGAACGCGGAAGTGCCGCTGGCGGAAATGTTCGGTTACGCGACGGCGATCCGTTCGCTGTCGAAGGGCCGCGCCTCGTACTCGATGGAGCCATTGAGCTTCGCGCAGGTGCCGAACAGCGTGTTGACGACGATCCTCGACCAGGCGGCGAAGAAGCCGGCCGCGCGCACGTAAAGCGTTTTGCGAAACACGAGAAGCCGGAACGAAAGTTCCGGCTTTTTTATTTTGCGGGGCTGTAACAAACTTGTTTGTTGTGATCAAATGAAAGCCACGCTGGAAATCATCAACCAAATGCAAGCCGACGGCGTCATTGGCCGATACGCGATTGGCGGCGCAGTGGGCGCCACCTTTTATCTGGAGCCGGTCGCCACGCTGGATATTGATGTTTTTATTTCCTTTCAAAAACAAAGCGCGGGCGTACTCGTCTCGCTTTCGCCGATTTACGATTACCTGTCCGCGCGCGGCCACAAGATCGAAAAGGAATACATTGTGATTGAAGGCTGGCCGGTGCAATTTTTGCCGCCAGGCGACGTTTTGGTCGAAGAAGCGCTGGCCGACGCGATTGAAACAAAAGTTGAAGGCGTGCCGGTGCGCGTGATGACGGCGGAACATCTGGCGGCCATCGCGTTGCAGGTCGGACGTGCCAAGGATCACGCGCGGATTTTGCAGTTCATTGAGAGCGGCGGGCTGGACGCGGATAAACTGGACGCGATTTTGCAGCGGCACGAACTGGTTGCAAAATGGGAGCGGTTCGGCGATAAATTTCTCAAAGGCAACTCATGAGCGAACGGATGCGAAAAATTTTGGAGAGCAAACGGGCGATGCGCCGCCAGCTTGCGGTGCTGCCATTTTCGGACAAGGTCAAATTATTGGAGCAACTTCGTGATCGAAGCCGGGCTATCGCCACCAGTCCGTTGAAGCAGCGTTCGCAACGACAGTGACATGGAACGAGTAATGAGCGGGGGCGCTTTGTTTTCGCGCGAAGGTGGTGAAGGTCTGAGTTGAATGTCCAAGGGCCGCGCGAGCTGCTCGATGGAGCCGCTGAACTTCGCGCAGTTCATAAATTCCTGCCTTTCTTCTTTGCACTTGTTGTCTAGTTTCAGATTCTCGGAGCGCCGCCCTTAACCGGGAGGGTGTCGTTCCTTCCCACGTTCGGAAAGCGCGGTAGAAAGAATTCGAATCCTCGTAGCCAAGCAGAAACGCCACTTCCTTGACATCCATCTCGGGCCGCGCCCCACCAATCAAACTGAATCCGACCAAATCCGACCCACCTACGTTAAAACTTCGGTGGGCAGGCCAAATCAAACCTGATCGGGGTCGAGAACGAGGATGGGGATGACGACGAGGACGATTTGGGTGATTCCCCCGAAGCCATGGGGATGGGAACGGTACAGTCCTAAAATTCTTCAAAAAATTGATTGCACCCGAAGGACAAAATGATATTATCCGCGTCCGCTTTCATTTGTTGAAGGCGGGAAATTAAACATTAACAGACAATCGTTCTTTGTATGGCACAACGTATCCGCATCCGCCTCAAGGCCTATGACTTCCGCGTCATAGATCAGTCGGCCCGCGAAATCGCCGACACCGTCAAGCGCACCGGCGCCCGGGTGGCCGGCCCGATTCCGCTCCCGACCCGTATCGAGCGCTTCACCGTCCAACGCTCCCCGCACTCGGACAAGAAGTCGCAGGAAACTTTCGAACAACGCACCCACAAACGGCTCATCGACATCCTCGATCCGACCGCGAAGACGGTGGACGAATTGAAGAAGCTCAATTTGCCCGCCGGCGTGGACATCACCATCAAGATTTGACGGTATAACAATTCAACCCATCAATACTCGAATTTTATGCCAATAGGACTTTTAGGAAAAAAACTCGGCCACACGCGCGTGTATAACGCCGCCGGTGTCGCCATTCCCGTGACCGTCGTGCTTTGCGGCCCGAACCGCGTATTGCAGGTCAAAACCCAGGCGGGCAAGGACGGCTACAATGCCGTGCAGCTCGGCTTCGGCGATCAAAAGCCGCAGCGCATCGCCAAGGGCAAACTCGGCCATCTGAAGAAACACGGTGTCGAGGTGAAGGACAAGAGCACGGACGCCATCAGCGGCATCCAGCGCATCCAGGAATTCCGCAACTTCTCGAAGGAAGTGAAGACGGGCGACTTGATCGGACCGGCGCTGTTCGCGCCCGGCGATTTCATCGACGCCATCGGCACGACCAAGGGCCGCGGTTTTGAAGGTGTCGTGAAGCGCCATCGGTTTGCCGGTGGTGATTCCACGCACGGCGCCAAGGGCTGGCATCGCCGCTCCGGCGCGATTGGTCAGCGTTTGTTCCCCGGCACGGTCATGCGCGGCATGAAGATGCCCGGTCACATGGGCCAGGTCACGCGCACCACGCAGAACCTCGAAGTGATTCAGGTCCGCGAGGCCGATAATCTGATCCTCATCAAGGGTGCGATCCCCGGTTCGGAAGGCGATTATGTCGTCATCCGCGAATCCAAGAAACGTCCGAAGGGCTGGAAGGCGCCGGTCGCAACCAACATTTCCAAGAAAAAAGCTGACGCCAAAGCCGCGCCCGCTGCCAAGAAATAATCAGCCATGAAAATTTCCATCAAAAATTCCGCCGGCAAAGACGCCGGTGAACTGGAAGTGAAGTTTCCGCTCGTCGAGGGCGGCAAAGGCACCCAGGCCGTTCACGACACCGTGACCGCATATCGCGCCGGCCAGCGCAGCGGCACGGCCAGCACCAAGAACGCCGGCGAAGTCGCCGGTACGAACAAGAAGCCCTGGAAACAGAAGGGCACCGGTCGTGCCCGCGCCGGCTCGTTCCAATCGCCCATCTGGGTCGGCGGCGGCGTGACCTTCGGGCCCCGTCCACGCGATTTCAGCAAGAAGGTTTCCAAAAAAACGAAGCAGCTCTCGCTCCGCAAGGCGCTCGGCGAACGGCTCAAGGCCGGTGACGTCGTGATCGTGGACGATCTGAAATTGTCCTCGCACAAGACCAAGGACTTCGTGAAGTTCATCGCCGCGCTGGAGTTGAAGGGCACCACGCTCATCGTCTCCCACGGTATTGACAAGAATCTCACGCTCGCCGTACGCAACGTCGAGGACGTGGCGCTCACCACGGGCGATTCGCTCAACACCTACGACGTGTTGCGTCCGGACAAACTGCTCTTCACCAAGAGCGCGTTTGAAACAGTCGAAGCCCGCCTTATCAACGAATAATCATGAACACCTTTGACGTCATCAAAACCGTCCGCCTCACGGAAAAAGGCACGCGCCAGAGCGAAAAATATAACCAGTATACCGTCGTGGCCGACCGGCTCGCGACCAAGCCGCAGATCAAGCAGGCCGTGCAGGAGCTTTTCAAGGTCAAGGTTGTGAAGATCAACACGCTGAACGTCCGCGGCAAGGCCCGGCGCAAGCGCACCATCCAGGCCGGCCGCGCGTCGAGCTGGAAAAAAGCCATCGTCACCTTGAAAGAAGGCGACAAGATCATTTTGACCTGAACGAAATTTCAGAAAACAAGAACGGCGTGGAATTTTTTCCACGCCGTTTTTTTGTTTTGATAAGAGTTTTAGACCGGTTGCAGGGCGGCGGCGCGTTTGCGGGGTTTTTTTACCACCGGCAGTGGGATTACGGTTGGTATGGCGGCTTCTTCCAGGAGATACAGGTAGCGGCCGCAGTTGCCGCAAATCTGGATGTCCTCGTCACGCATGAGGGTAAGCACCATGCTGCGCGGCACCTGCACATGGCAGGCGGTGCAGACTTGATTGCGGACGATGGCCACGCCGCGTTTACCGCGGCTGACAAACCGGTCGTAATGGCCGAGGATTTGCGCGGGAACCGTGGCGCGAAGTTTCGCGATTTCAGCGGCACTGGCATCGGATTTCTTGTCAATTTCGATGGTCTGAAGTTTCAGGAGATTTTTTATCAGGTTATTCATGGTCAATGGAGGCGGTTCGCCCCATCCACAGTAAACCACACGGCAGGAGTAATCGCTAATCATCTTTTGCCATAGATTTGGACGGCTTTTGTCCCTGGGTTTATGCCAGAATCCCTCCAGTCCGCTGCGATCTGGAAGTTTTTACACGGCGTTTCTTACTTTTTAAAGGGCTTGCGACCGTGGATTTGAGTAGCGCTGCCGAAAAAGAAGGGTGATGAATCAACTTCAAAGCCGCAGGATTCAAACATTTTGCGGACTTTGCCGCAGTTTCCAAATGCCACGGTGTATTGCCAGAGCATCCGATAATTGTCCGGGTTTCCAAGAAACAACCACCCCATAATTGGAACCAGGCGTTTGACATAGAACTTGAAAAAAAGCTGCAAGATAAAGTTGGCCGGGATGGAAAATTCGAGCAGGCAGAATCTGCCTCCCGGTTTGAGCACGCGCATGATCTCATCCGCCAGCAGGACCAATTCCTCATCGGTCAGGGTTTTGAGTCCAAAGGTCGAATAAACCACGTCATAATTATTTGCGGGGCTGGGCAGGTTCAGCGCGTTGCAGCAGATGACTTCGCTGCCGGCGTATTTATTTCGGTTTATGTTATTTTGCGCTCGCTCGCACATCGCATTTGACCAGTCCACCAGATCCACTTTGGTTGCGGGGCCGAAATGCTTTTTTATGTGGCCCAAACATTCTCCGCCTCCGGTCATCAAATCGCAGACATGGGCCGCTTCGCCTTTGATCGTATAGACACAGGTCTTCCGCCAGGTGCGGGCGAATCACAGCGAGGAAACCATGTTCACCATGCCGTAAGTGTGGGCCATTTCATCGAATAGGCGCTTGATATATTCGGGTGAATAAATGTTCTGGTTTGCATCCATGTATGCCGGTTCGCAAGCTAATTAACTAATTGCCGGTTTGTCGAGGGTTCTTCTTGGTTGGACAGCCTTTGTCCATGGGTCTCTGCCAGAATGCCTCCTGTCCGCTGTTGTGAACAACTCCGCATGGCGCGGCGACGGCGGACGACGTAATGTTCACGGACTTGAAAACCCGCATCCTCCACGTGGACGGCGACAGTTTTTTTGCGAGCTGCGAGATCGCGCTCGACCAAAAACTGCAAGGCCGGCCCGTGTGGGTCGGCGGCGGGCGGCGTGGCGACGGCATCGTCATCGCCGCGAACCGCGCGGCGAAGAAATTCGGCGTGAAGACCGGCATGGCATGTTTCGAGGCCATACGGGTCTGTCCGCGCGGCGTGCTATGCCGGCCGCATTACGACGAATACCGGCGTATCTCCGCCGAGATGTTTCACGTGCTGGAGGAATATTCGCCCACGCTCGTGCCGGTCTCGATCGACGAGGGTTTTCTTGATTTCACCACCATGGACAGCGTGGTCTGGCGCAACACCTCGCCGGAAAAATATGTGAAGGAAATCTGCGAACGCATTTCGCGCGAGGTGAAGATTCCCGTGTCCGCCGGCCTCGCCAGTTCCTCGCGCCTCGCCAAACTGGCGACGGACGCCGCGAAACCCGGTTTCATGGAAATCAAAGCCGGTGAGGAAAAGGAATTTCTCAAGAACCGCGGCGTGCGCGAAATGTCCGGCATCGGCAAAAACCGCCAGCGGGCGTTGGCATCGCTCGGGGCGTTGACGTTCGGGCATGTCGCCCGGCTGCCGTCCATCTTGCTGAAACAGAAATTCGGAATCTGGGGGCAGCAGCTTTGGCTGTTCGCCAACGGACTTTGGAGCGAACCGCTACTGCTGGAGGTCAAGGACCGCACGACGATCTCCAGCAACACCACGCTGCCTTATGACGAACCGGATTACGAAGCCGCGCTGACCTTCGCGCTGAGCGAGACCACGCGGTTGGTCGGCCAGTTGCGCCGCGAGCAGTTGCAAGCGCGCGAAATGAGCCTGACGATCCGGTTCGAGGATTTCTCCGAGGCCGGCGGCACGCATCGCTTTATCCATCCGCAATTTCAAAATTCGATCATCAACCTGCGGCTGGAGGAAATTTTTCGCGACATCATGGCGGGGCAAACCAAAATGGTGCGCCAAATCCGCATCATGTTCTGGAACTTGGGAAAGCTCGATACGCAACCGACGCTTTGGGGCCGTACGCATGCGGAACGCTGGGGCGCGCTGGACGACGCGGCGAACAAAATGAATTCGCAGTTTTCGCGCCCGGAAAAGCCCGCATTGATGACCGGTGCCCAACTCGCGCTGCGCCAGCTTGATGACGCGCACAAAAATCCGAAGGCGAAGTGCCCGTTCGTGCCGCAGCGGGAGATGGTGAAAAAACTTTGGGGCACGGACGCCGACCCGCTGGCGCACAAGGGCGAGTGGGAAAAACGGCTCGCGAAAGTGAGCAAGCAGTTGCAATTCAACCACTGATCTACAGGCAGGTTGCGCGCGGAAATTTATTTTCTGGAAAGCAGGAGGTTTTTCAGTCATCTTGTTTGTTCAATTTTATGGACGTAAAACTTCCCAAACTGGGTGAAGGCGCTGATTCCGGCGTCGTTGTCGGCGTTTTCGTGAAGGAAGGCGACACCGTCGCCAAAGACCAGGCGATCATCGAACTGGAAAACGAAAAGGCCGTCGCCTCAATTCCCTCCACCGGCACCGGCGTCGTGGAAAAAGTTTTTGTGAAAGCCGGCGACCGCGTCGCCGTGGGCGCAAAGCTCATTTCAATCGCCGGCGGTGGTGGGGCTGCCCCGGCCGCTGCGGCTCCCGCTCCGGCGGCTGCGCCCGCACCCAAACCGGTTGCGAAAAAGGCCGCCTCGAAACCCGCGCCGGTTGCGGAGGAGGCGGAAGAAGAAGTCGTCGAATCAGCGGATGAAATCGTGAACGAAAATCCCGTGGCGTCGCCCTCGGTACGCCGCGCTGCGCGGGAATTTGGCATTGATCTGCAGAAGGTTCACGGCGATGAATCCGGCCGCGTCACCGGCGAAGACATTAAAAATTACATCGCCCGGCTCATTCGCGCGGCGGCACAGCCGAAAGCCGCTGTCGGGGAAAGCGCGTCCGCGAAACCCGCGCCGGTGCAGGTGGATTTCTCGCAATTCGGGCCGATCCTCAAGAAGCCGGTCACGCCATTGCGCAAGGTCATCGCGCGGCGCATGTCGGAAAGTTCCAGCACCGTCGCCCGCGTCACGCAGTTCGACGATATCGACTTCACCAAGGTCGGCGAGTTGCGCAAAAAATACGCGGCGGCCTACGAGTCCAAGGGTGTCAAGCTCACGCTCACGCCGTTCGTCTTGAAGGCGGTCGCGGCGACGCTCAAGGCGCATCCCATCTTCAATTCGAGCCTCGATGAAGTGGCGAATGAAATCATCTTGAAAGAATACATCCACCTCGGTATCGCGGTGGACACCGAGCAGGGTTTGCTGGTACCAGTGATCCGCGACGTGGATAAAAAATCCATGGTTGAGCTGGCGAAGGAACTGGAAACGCTCGCGGCGAAGGCACGCGACCGGAAGATTTCCGGCGACGAAATGAAGGGCGGTACCTTCACCATCTCCAACCAGGGCGCCATCGGCGGCGCGCATTTCACGCCGGTTGTGAATTTGCCCGAAGTCGCGATTCTCGGCCTCGGTCGCGGGGCGATGAAGGCGGTCGTACGCGACGGACAGGTTGTCGCGCGGATGATGACGCCCATCGCCTTGAGCTATGACCACCGGGTGATCGACGGCGGCAGCGCGGCGCGCTTTACCGTGGATCTCGTTAAAGCATTTGAGAACTTCGACGAAGCGATCGTCAAAATTTAATTTGTATGGATTCCATCAAAACTGAAATCGTAGTCGTTGGGGCCGGTCCGGGCGGGTATGCCGCCGCGTTTTATGCCGCCGACCTTGGCATGAAGGTGACTTTGATCGAAAAGGACAAAGTCTTGGGCGGTGTCTGTTTGAACCGCGGCTGCATTCCCTCGAAGGCGCTGCTCTACGCGACCCACCAGATCGTCAACGCCCGTGAATCCGCGCATCGCGGCATCACGTTCGCGGAACCCAAGCTTGAACTGGATAAACTGCGCGCGTGGAAGGAATCCATTCTTGCGAAGCTATGCGGCGGCGTCGCCACGCTCGCGAAAATGCGCGGTGTCACGGTGATCAATGGCCGCGCTTATTTTGAAGGCTCCAACAAATTACGCGTGGAGACCGAGGCCGGCCAGCAGTTCGTCGAATATGACAAGGCGATCCTGGCGGTCGGTTCGCTGCCGGCGATGCCGAAGGCGTTCGACCTCGGCAACCCGCGCGTCATGACCAGCACCGAGGCGCTCGAAGTGCCGGACGTTCCCGAAAAATTGCTCGTCGTCGGTGGTGGTTACATCGGCATGGAACTCGGCACGGTCTATGCCGGTCTCGGCAGCCAGATCACCGTCATTGAGGCGCTGGATGGGATTCTGGCCGGTGCGGATGCGGATCTCGCGCGTCCCGTCGTGGCGAACGCGAAGAAGATGTTCAAGGAAATCCGGCTCAAGGCGCGCGTGACCAAGATGTCCACCGCCGGGAAGCAGATCAAAGTTGAATCCGAATTCAATGGCGAAAAGCTCACCGAACTTTACGACCGCGTTCTGGTTTCCGTTGGCCGCTCGCCGAACAGCGGCGACCTTGGCCTGGAAAACACGAAAGTGGTGCTCGACGAAAAAGGCTTCGTCAAAGTCAACCCGCAGCAATTGACCGACGACCCGAGCATTTACGCCATTGGTGATATCGCCGGCGGCATCCTGCTCGCGCACAAGGCACACAAAGAAGCGCGTAACGCGGTTGAAAATATTCATGGCGAGGTTGTGCCGTTCGAGAGCGTGATGCCGGCGGTCGT
>DATHOG010000201.1:0-18417 GCA_035485115.1 Candidatus Sulfotelmatobacter sp.
GCTCAACACGTCGGACAAGATCTGCGCAGCGGCGTTGTCCGGATTGTCCGTGCCAGGAAACCGAAAGACGATCGCGGTCATGCCATAAGGCAGATCGGTGTCGCGATGCAGCGTATCCGCCGTGACGGGCGAGAAATTATAGTCAGGGCGTGCCGGTAGCGTTTTCGCGGGGATTTTCCCGAAGATTTTCTTCACATGCGCGAGCGCGTTCGTCGGTTCAACGTCGCCAACGATCACGAGGATCGCGTTGTTCGGGCAATACCAGCTGTCGTGAAACTTCCGCAGATCCGCGCCGGTGGTCTTGTCGAAGGACGGCCTCGTGCCCAGCGCATCGTGCTCATAGGGCGAGCCTTTAAACATCGCCTCCAGCAGCTGGGTGTAAAAAACATAAACCGGGTTCGATAAGTCCTGCGCGACTTCCTGCTCGATGGCACCGCGTTCCTTGGTCCAGAGCGAATCGTCGGGCAAAAGCTTTTGCATCCGCGCCGCTTCGATGTGCAGCGGCACGTCGAGGTTTTCCGACGGCGTGGTGAAAAAATACTGCGTCACGGCCTGTTGCGTGTCGGCATTGTCATTGCCACCCATCGAGGCGGAGAGCGCGGCGATCTGGTCGGCATCCACGCCCGGGCTGCCGCGGAACATCATGTGTTCCGTCGCGTGCGCGCTGCCGGGAAAACCGGCGGGCGTCTCGTCCGAACCGACCTTGTAATTGACCATCGTGGTGACCACCGGCGCGAGCGTGTTGCGCACGATGATGACCTGCAACCCGTTCGGCAATGTATCGCGTAAAACGTCCTGTGCCTGAACGACGAGCGTGGCAAAAAGAAGGGCAACCAATACAGCGCATTTGGTCCGAAGAATCATTACAGTCATAAATTCTAGAATTCAGACAACGATAAACGGACATCGTTCAAGTGCCGAGTTTTTTATTTGACCACGGATGGACACGGATAAACACGGATTCCAAAAATTGGCGTAGAAACTATTTTTTAATTTTATCCGAGTCTTTCAGTGGTTGTCTATGAGGTTTGCAAAACTGGCGGGAGAAGCACGGGACGCAAGGAACGTGCATGCCTCACCGCCTTGCCGCCTTCTCCCCAAGGGAGAAGGTGTCCGCAGGACGGATGAGGGGGAAGAGCTCTGGGCAAACCTAGGTATACCGAATTGCCGAAGCGCTCCTCCCCCATCATTTTATCTGTGTTCATCCGTGTCCATCCGCGGTTAAAATCCCATTGTGAATGTTGACTGGCAAAAACTGTGCGACCTCGCCACCGCGGAAGTCGAGGCCACGCTCGCGGAACTACCGCCGCCGCTGCGCGAGCGCGCGGCGAAACTGCCCGTGACGCTCGAACCCGTGCCGAACCCCGGCTTGCAGGCCGATGGCATCGCGCCCGATGTCTTGGGACTCTTCACTGGTGCGGAGATGGCCGAGGAAGATGCCGTGCCGATGCCGCCGCAGATCATTCTGTTCCTGGAAAATCTCTGGGACTTTGCCGAAGGCGGCGAGGAAATTTTCCGCGACGAAGTCCGCACGACTTTTCTGCATGAACTCGGCCACTTTCTCGGACTGGATGAAGACGATCTTTTCGACCGCGGATTGGAATAGTGCGTGTAAAAACTGTAGTCGTAGGGGTTATCATGCTCTCTCCCTTACCCTGACCCTCTCCCAGCGGGTGAGGGAGAACATTCACGCAAACTAACGATTACAACTTTTCTTAAACCCCGCTTCACGGCGTCAGGCGGTGGAAGTCAACTTTGCGGACATAGCCGGTGTCGTTTTCCACAATGATCAAGTTGCCCTGGTTGTCCATCGTGACGGAGCGGCCCTGGCCGGTGAAATAGCTCGCGGGCGAATAAAACCAGCCGCCGTCGCCCGCGTGGTCGTCGTTCTGGCCGTTGAGAAAAAGGTGCAGCACGCCGGCGGCATCCACAAAAACCATCTGCGCGGAATAATCCATGACGAGAAAATAGCCGCCGGTGGGCGGCTGCCAGATGCCGCGCACGCCGTAAAGGCTGTTGGTCAGTGCGCGCGTATCATCCACCACCAGGTTCTCGCCGCCGTTGCCGTAGAGCAACGTGCGCGCGCCGCTGTTCGTGTTCACGATCCACACGGTGTTGTCGCCGCGATCGGTCACGACGAGGTTCGTGCCGTTGAAAATGATGTTGCCCAGGTCATTGAACTGTGTGTTCAGGTTTTTGCTGCCGCCGGAGGGAGTCCAATGCCGTAAATCCGCGCCGGAACAGTAATACACGGACGTCTCATCCGTGCTGACAAGCAGGCCGCGTCCGCCGTTGACGCCGCTGCTGTCGGTGAAGAGCGTGGTCAACATGCCGTTGGTGGCGAGGCGGCGCACCTTGCCGTTGCCGGTGTCGAGGATGTAAGCCGTGCCATCGCCGCGCACCAACAGGCCGTTCGGCAGGTTCATCGCCACGTTGGTGGCGATGGTGGCCGCGTCCGGCCCGTTGCCAATGGCGTGCGTGCCGGCGACGGTGTGGATGCGGCCGTCGGGCGTGACTTTTTCCAGCGCATCACTGCATTTATCGATGATGAAAATATTTCCCGCGTTGTCGGCCATCGCAAAATGCGGACGCGAGAGCGCGGCGTTGGTGGCATAACCGCCCTCGTAACTGCTCTGCCAGTAATTTGAGCCGTCCACGCCGACCTTGGAATAACCGGCATCGCCGTCGCCGGCGATGGTGTGCAGGAGGCCGTAGGACTGGATCAAATTCGTCCACGCCAGCGGCGTATTGGTGGAAAGGTTCACCGCCAGCAGGCGAAAAAACTGGTTGCCGTTCGTGGGCGTAAATGCGCCCCGGCCGGTGGAGTTGGTGGTGAAAAAATTCTGGCCGGTGCTCCACGAAACGTTCCCGGTGAGTTGCGTAGCGGTCTCCACGGTACAGACACCGGCGGGAAAAGAATTCGTCCAGTTGATCTGGCCGGCGGCATTGACACCAGTAATCTGAAAATTTGTCTGCGCCGAAGCCGACCGTAAAAACCAAAGGACAAGTAGGCAGAGTGAATATCTGAACTGAAACATTTTGCGGAAATTTTCGATGAGCCAGTGGTTTTCTCAAGAACAATCCGGTTTGCATTGAAAATTTAATCCAAAAGGCCGATATGTTTATTCAGGATGAAATGGTATTGGGCAACGACACACAATTTCACGGTTTTATGGGCAAGATACGCAACCGGATGTGGCGTTCGTCAATGACCAGGATAGCTCCGGTTTGTAAATTTGCCGCTGCCTGCTTCATGGCGGCACAAACCCGGCCACGTTGTGCAGCATCAAGTTCGTCTTGAATTCTTAGGAGGACAACACTCGGTTTGCCTTTTTGACTAGTGAAAAGAATCTGCGGGAAATCCAAATCCTGAGTGAAGAGAATGTGACCGTTGTCCGACGCCCACCGAAAAATTTCTTCGTCCTCCGCGTTGCCTTTACCAATACGGCTCCAGTGTTGCGCCACCCAACCGGAAGCCGCAAAAACCTGAACCCATTCCGGGCTCAAGTTCATGTCCACCACGATTTTCACACGACGGGCGACAGTTCCACTTCCTCTTCAGCCACACGCAAGGCGGCATAGGCGAGGCATGCGTCAATGTCCGCCGGCTCCAAATACGGATACGCCGCCAGAATCTGCTCACGAGAATGGCTCGCCGCCAGCAACCGCAACACATTGGCCACCGTCACGCGCAGCCCGCGCACGCACGGCTGGCCGGACATGACTTTGGCATTCACGGTGATCCGGTCAAACACGTTCATGGTCAAACTTTACTCCGCCTATCGTGGATTGCGAATAAAAAGTGCTGGTCCATCGAGGGAAAATTCTCTCAACCCGATTCGTCGGATTTTCCAAGGCGCCGCGATGGGCTGATTTTAACTGTTCGACTGGCACGCATTCATTTTAGCACATAAAAACAAAAACAGACCAAAGCCAGAATAAAAATTCCGAATAAAATCCATTTCGACCAGCGATTTATTTTAACCGAAGATGGAATTACCTTTTTATTTTTATCAATGCCAACACTAGCCAGCCATTCGTCAAAAAACGCGTCTTGTTCTGCAACCGTAACCGGTCGCACATCTGGTCCGGTTTCAAAAATATCCACAAGGTCTTCCGGCAATTTAGGTTTTGTGCCTAAAATATGTTTGTAAGCCCTTATTCCACCACTCATGCTAATTGACATACCAGAAGGCCTAACGTTTTTACTCGCACCGTAGCAATTTAGAAGAATTCTGTTCGCTTCTAACTCCTTACGGATTTGTTGAAGCAGGTGAAAAACCGAATGTCCAGTTTTGGCAATGACTTGATTGGAAAATTCTAATGAAAGTCGAAAAACATTCTCGTCATGGCGAAGAATGAGATTTCCATTCTCAATAATTCCATTATCCAAAATCAACTGCACACACTTGCGTTCTTCCAACATGAATTAAAGCTTTTTGCCCGTCAACCGCTCGTAGGCCTCCAGGTATTTCGCAGAAGTTTTGGCAACAACTTCATCCGGCAGTTTCGGACCGGGCGGAGTTTTGTCCCAGGTGAGGGTTTCGAGGTAGTCACGGACAAATTGTTTGTCGAAGCTCGGCTGGCCTTTGCCGGGTGCATACTGGTCGGCGGGCCAGAAGCGCGAGGAATCAGGCGTCAGCACTTCATCGATCAAAATCAATTTGCCTTCGAACAGGCCGAACTCAAATTTCGTGTCGGCGATGATGATGCCGCGCTGGCGGGCATAATCGCGCCCGGCCTTGTAGATCATCAGGCTCAAGTCGCGCGCCTGCGTGGCGAGATCCTTGCCCACGATGCCGCACGCCTGCTCGAAGTTGATGTTTTCGTCGTGCCCCTGCTCGGCCTTGGTGGACGGCGTGAAAATCGGCTCGGGCAGTTCGGAGGAATCCACGAGGCCGGCGGGCAGCTTGATGCCGCAAACGGTCTGTGATTTTTTGTATTCCTTCAATCCGCTGCCGGAAAGATAGCCGCGCACGATGCATTCGATGGCCAGCGGTTTGGCCTTTTTCACGATCATCGACCGTTTCGCGAGTTTATCGGCGAACGGCTGGAGATTTTTCGGCAACGGATCATTGGCCTTCGCCAGCAAATGGTTCGGCACGAGCGAGGAAAATTTCTCGAACCAGAAATGGGAAACTTGCGTCAGCACCGCGCCCTTGTGCGGAATGCCGTTGGGCATGATGACGTCGAACGCGGAAATGCGGTCGCTGGCGACGAGCAGGAAGCTGTCGCCGAGGTCAAAAACCTCGCGGACCTTGCCGGAGCGGACTTTTTTGATGCCGGGGAGGTCGAGGGACAAAATGGGTTCGTTCATGTCGGTGCAGAGGATAAAAAGTTTTGAAAAAAATTACAGAATTTTTCGAATCGAATTTGGGCACGGTGGAAACCTGCCCCAACGCGTTTAAAAATCAGGCAACCGGCCGTTCGACGAGTTTCACGAGCAAAGGAATGCTGGCTTGCGACTCGTCATCGAGCCGCACATCCACGGAATACAGGCCGGGTTCATCAAATTTGAGCTGCTGGATGTTGATGATGAAATTGCGCGTGAGAAAGTGCGCCTCGTCCGGCAACGCGACCGGCACGGGCAATTCGATGCCCTTCATGATGGCCCGGCCGTCGGCATTGATGAAATTGAGCATCAGCTTGCGCGTACCTTCGTCGCCGGGCTGGAACGTGACCCGCAGGGCGACGGCGCACTGGGGATGCACAGCGGGCATCTGCGGCGCATAGATGGTGTCAAACGAGCCGAGCAGGTTCAGTTTGCCATTGTCGTCCGTCGCCGCGTCGCACAGGACTGCCACTTGAATGTTCACCCGCGAAGATTAAGCGAACGAATGCAAAAATTAAAATGGAATTCTTTCGCGAACGACCGTTTGACAAACGCGGCCGGCCAAGTAGATTCAGAATTCACAGAAAATTTTTATGCGAACCACCAAAGCCTACGCCGCCCAAAACGCCACCTCGCCGCTCGCGCCCTTCTCCTTCAACTATCGCGACCCCGACGCGTATGAGATCGAGATGGAAATCCTTTTTTGTGGCATCTGCCATACAGACATTCATCAGGCCCGCAACGAATGGGGCGGCACGGTCTATCCCGTCGTGCCCGGCCACGAAATCGTCGGCCGCGTGACCAAGGCCGGCAAGGATGTGAAAAAATTTAAGGAAGGCGACCTCGCCGCGGTTGGCTGCATGGTGGATTCCTGCCGCGAATGTGAATCCTGTAAAGCGGGTGAGGAGCAACTTTGCGAGATCGGGGCAACTTTCACCTATAACAGCCCGGACAAAAAACACGGTGGCACAACTTACGGCGGTTACGCCGAGGCGATCATCCTCGACGAAACCTTTGCGCTACGCGTGCCGAAATCGCTGGATCTCGCCGCCACCGCGCCGTTGCTTTGCGCGGGCATCACCACCTACTCGCCGCTCCGCAAATGGAAGGTGGGCAAAGGTCAGAAAGTCGGCATCGTCGGCCTCGGCGGTCTCGGCCACATGGGCGTGAAACTGGCGAATGCCCTCGGCGCGAACGTGGTTTTGTTCACGACCTCGCCCGGCAAAGGCGCCGACGCCATCCGGCTCGGCGCAAAGGAAGTGGTCATCTCCAAAAACGCCGACGAGATGCAGAAGCACGCGAACAGTTTTGATTTCATCCTCGACACCGTTTCCGCACCGCACGACATCAACGCTTATCTCACCCTGCTCAAGCGCGACGCCACGCTCACGCAGGTCGGTGCCCCCGCCGAACCGCTGCCGGTCAATGTCTTCAATCTTATCCTGAAGCGCCGCAACTTCTCCGGCTCGCTCATCGGCGGCATCCGCGAGACGCAGGAGATGCTCGATTTCTGCGCGAAGCACAACATCGTTTCCGACATCGAAATGACCCCGATCCAGAAAGTGAACGAGGCGTATGAACGCATCCTCAAGAGCGATGTTAAGTACCGCTTCGTCATCGACATGAAATCGCTGAAGTAACGGTTTGGTATAGGGGAACAGAAAAGCCCGGAGGGCTTATGGAAATCAGCCGGGGGCAACGCCCCCGGTATTTGTGCGGAATAAAATTCCGCCCCGGCAGGGGCGGCGGAAATCATCATCAATAACGTCCCGTAAATCATCCATTTCCAGCGCCCCTGCCGGGGCGCAATGCAATTTGGTCACCGGCCCGGGGATTTCATCCCCGGCTAATTTCCATAAGCCCTCCGGGCTTTTCCTTTTTCCCGGCTTAGGACATTGCCGAAAAATTCATTTGCTTGACATACATAGACTCTCAATGTATAGTTCCCCTATGATTCGCAAAGAACTCGTCGCCGCGTCCGCCGAACCGCTGATTCTGTCGCTGCTCGCACAAGGAGAGAGCTATGGCTATGCCATCATCCAGGAGGTCAAGGAACGTTCCGGGGGCAAGATGAACTGGACCGACGGAATGTTGTATCCCGTTCTCCACCGCCTCGAGCGCCGCGGATTGATCAAGTCACGCTGGGGTGAAAGCGAGACCGGCCGCAAACGGAAATACTATTCATTGAAAAAAGAAGGCAAAACCGCGATGGCCAAGCATCAGGAACAATGGTCCCTCGTCCATGCCGTTCTATCCGGCTTGAAAAAGGAGCAATATGTTTGACCTCGAAAAATCCATCGTGGCCTGGCGCAAGCAAATGCTCGCCGCCGGCATCCAGTCGCCCGTGCCCATGGAAGAACTGGAAGTTCATCTGCGGGAGGAAATCAGCCGGGCAGTGGAGGCCGGTGCAAACCCGCAGGCAGCCTTTGCCATTGCCGCTGCGTGTATTGGATCGCCGGACCGTTTGAAAATTGAATTCAAAAAGGATGTTGGAATTGCCGGAATGATCGGTGCCGGCCCGGTCGAACGGACCAACCGGCTGATCGGTTTGCTCTGGCTCATTTATTGCCTGGGCAGTTTTTATCACACCACCAGCGGTTTGATGTCGGTATTTCCCCACGTCCAGATCACGCCGCTTTTCGTTTTCGCGTGGCTGATGGATTTTATTTACCTGCGCGGTGTTGTGGCGAGCGTGCTGTTGTTCAATGGCGTCATGCGCGAACGCCGGTACATCTTCATGCTGGCGATTTTGGATGCGTTGGGCGGTGCCGGCTTCCTGCTCAGCCACGCGTTCCAGCCACTTTGTTTTATCTTCACCGTTTTAGGATTTGTGACGATCCGGCTGTTCTGGCCGTGGCAAAAAACAAAAACTGCAACCGCCTAAAACCATGTTCAACCTTGAGCAAGCCATCACCGAATGGCGGCAGCAAATGCTGGCCGCCGGCATCCAATCACCTGCGTCATTGAACGAACTGGAAATTCATCTGCGTGAAGAGATTGAGCGGCAGATGAAATCAGGTTCGAATGCCCGGACGGCGTTTGAAATCTCATTGCAGCAAATCGGCCGGCCCGAAGTTCTCAGCCATGAATTCAAGAAAAGCGAAGGCACGACCGTCAAAACAATGGGCTATCTGGCGTTGTGCATCGGCACGTTGATCATGCTGCGGCTGTTGACCATTCATCTCGTCGCATCCCCTCTCGCACCGGAAAAATGCGGCGATTGGCGTTCCGTTCTGGGATTCCTGAGCGGTCAGATTGATGCGGCGCACTGGCGGCCAAACGAACAATACGCCTGGCTGATCGCTGCGGCTGCGATCATTTTCTTCGGACTGTGCAGCGCCATTTTTTATTTTGAAGCCAGCGACACCCGGAGCATCCGGCTGTGGAAAACGATCGGCCTGCTCTATTCCACGCTGGCCATCTGGCTTTCCGCGTTTCCCATCTGGTTGATTCTTACCGTGCCAAGATATGATGCCGCCGTAGGCGTGACCGGGCGAATCCTGGTTTTTGCCGCGCTCACCGTGAGCGTTCTGTCCATTTTCGGCTGGAGAAAGTACCGGAGGATTCTTCCGGTCATAACCAATCAACGAATCCGGCGTCTGGCAGGAACCGGTGGTTGTATTTTTGGGGGCATGGTCGTGGCATCGGTCTTGATTTTCCTCCAACCCGTCCATTTTTCCATCGGAATCATTTTACTGACCTGGTCCCTGGCGGGAGCGTCAGTTTTAGGCAGCCTGGGTTATGGATTGGAAAAGGCCGTGGAAGGGTGATCCGCCGTCGATTCATAAAATGATGCCCGAACTCGAACAATCTATCGCCGAAGGGCGAAAGCAAACGCTCGCCGCCGCTTGCGCAAATCCGGCTTGGGGTTAAACTAGGTCATGAGCTTTGAACAGCTTAAACAGCAGGTCGCGGCTTTGAACGACCGCCAACAGGCCGAGCTGATTTCATTCACGCTTCAGTTGCGCCACGCGAACGACATGGGTTATCGCCGCGAAGTGACGGATCGCCTCAATGACCGGGACAAATCGCACTGGCTGACGCCGGATGAATTTGACCGCCGTCTTGACCAAGCCTGATTCATGCGGCCTTACGCGGTTTATATCAACCAATCGGCGCTTGATTCCTCTCCCAAATCCGGTGAGTAACGACGATTGATTTCAGCATTTGTTCGCTGGCTGGCGGACAATCCAAATTACACCGGTGATTTTTCTGAAAAAGACAATCAAGACCGAACGGTTTTTGTTAAGGTCGTCGGCCGATTTGCCGTTACCTTTTGGCCGGATCATCCGGTTGCCGAAATCAAAGTTACGCACATCGAATTGGCGGACAAATAATTTCCAATCAAATTGTTCGCGCCGTCAGAAACCTTTTTAATTCCTCCGCCGCCTTGCCGCCAAAGCCGGATACTTCCGCGATCTGCTCCACGGTTGCCAGCTTGAGCCGCGACACGGAGCCGAATTTTTTCAGCAACGCCGTCTTGCGCGCCTCGCCGATGCCCGGAAATTCGTCGAGAACGCTTTCCGAAATCTTCTTCAACCGCAGTTGCGCATTGAAACTATTCGCCACGCGATGGCACTCGTCGCGGATGCGCTGCAACAGCTTTACCGCCGGATGATCGAGCCCCAGACGTAGCGGCTCTGTCCGATTCGGCAGATAAATCTCCTCGAATTCCTTGGCCAGCCCGATGACAGGAATCTTTTCCAGGCCCAGCTTCTTCAGTTCAGCGCAGGCCATGCCGAGCTGGCCGCGGCCGCCATCGATCAATATCAGGTCGGGGAAGGTTGTCGCTTTCAGGTTTGAGCTTTCAGGTTGTCCTGCGACCGGGGGCCTGAACGGTTGCGCCGCCTTCCTCCATCGGACTTTTCGCGCGGTGGTATCAATGAGGTTCTGCAATTCCGCCACGATGGCGTGACCGCTGTCGTCGTCTTTTGATTTTTGGGTCGGCGACACTCCGATTGTCCCGGAATCGGCTTCCCGCTGTAATCGAGAATAGCGACGACGAACCACCTCGGCGATGCTGGCGAAATCGTCCTGACCTTCAAAGCCCTTGATCTTGAAACGCCGGTAGTTCGCGCGGTCGGGCCGGCCATTTTTAAAGCACACGCAGGAAGCGACAACGAACGTGCCGCTGATGTTTGAGATGTCGAACCCCTCGATGCGCTCCGGCGGGGCGGGTAATTTCAATATTTCGGCGAGCGCGGCGAGGTCGCTTTGCGGATTGATGGCGAGCGGCAGGTTGTATGGGACGCGTTCGAATTTTTCCGTGCGTTTCCAGGTATCCTGCAGATCGCGGATGAGATCGCGCAGTTGCGCGGCTTTTTCAAAGTCATGCGCGGCGGCGGCTTTTTTCATCTCTTCCTCGAGCGAGCCCTGCGTATTGCGGCATTGACCTTCGAGGAAATCGCACGCGGCTTTCACCTGTTCAAGATATTGTTCGCGCGTGACGTTGCCCACGCACGGCGCGGTGCAGTATTTCAGATGCGCGTAGAGACAATGTTTGTAATCCGCCTCCGTGGGCGTGAACACGCGGCAGCCGCGCAGGTTGAATTGTTTCCGGGCGAGCGCGACGGCGTTGCGCAGGCCGGTGGAATTGACGAACGGCCCGAAGTACCGCGCGCCGTCGTCCTTCTTCAAACGCGTGAACGTGAAATTGGGGATGGGATCGTTCAGGTTCACCTTGAGCATCAAGTAGCGTTTGTCGTCACGCAGCATGATGTTGAAGCGCGGCTTGAATTCCTTGATGAGCTTGCTTTCGAGCAGGAGCGATTCCGGGTCGCTCCGGACCACATGGACGTCGAAATCGGCAATGGCCTCGACCAGTGTATTGAACTTCAGATCCCAGCCCAGGCGCCGGGACGGGTGGAAATATTGGCTGACACGTTTGCGCAGGTCGCGCGCCTTGCCGACGTAAATGACGGTGCCGAAACGATCCTTATGAAGGTACACGCCGGGCTTGTGGGGCACGGTGGACAACTTTTTACGGATGGTTTCGGCAACTGGCACGTGAGAATTTCAACGCAAAGGAGCAAAGACGCAAAGGAAATTTATTCAACCACGGAGGGGCATGAATGCCAGCTGCGCGACCGGACTTGACAGCACGGGCCGGCGGGTGGAATATATTTCGTTATTTGGCGAAGTATATGAAAGAGTTGATGAACCTCACCAAGGCGCTCGCGGATGAAACCCGCGTGCGGATGTTGATGATGCTGCGGGGCGGCGAACTGTGTGTTTGCCAGATCACCGAACTATTTGGCCTCGCACCATCAACGGTTTCCAAACATCTGTCCATCCTTCACCAGGCCGGGCTGGTGGAAAGCCGCAAAACCGAACGCTGGGTTTATTACCGCCTGCCCGGCAGGGAGGCTTCCACAATGGTCCGGGGAGGGTTTTCCTGGCTGACCAAAGCCATCGAAAAAGATGACCAGATCAAGTCAGACGGCAGGAAATTAAAGGAGATTTTGAAGGTAAGTCCGGCCGAATTATGTCAACGCCAATGCCCCAAATGAAGCCGGCCGTTCTCATTCTCTGCACCGGCAATTCCTGCCGCAGTCATCTGGCTGAAGGTTTTTTACGGGCAGCGGCCGGCGATTTCCTGACCGTCGTCAGCGCCGGTTCCATGCCGGCCGGTTACGTTCATCCGCTGGCCATTCAGGTGATGAAGGAAGTCGGGATTGATATTTCCGGCCATCATTCCAAGTCCATGAATGAGTTTTTGAACCAGTCGGTGGAAACGGTCGTCACGGTTTGCGGTAATGCCGACCAGGCATGTCCAATTTATCCCGGCCAGTTGAACCGTCACCATTGGGGTTTTGATGATCCAGCCCATGCAACGGGCACGGAGGAAGAAAAGCTCGCGGTGTTTCGCCGCGTGCGCGATGAGATCAAGCTGGTGTTTCAGGCCTATGCGGATGGCCGGCGCGACCAGACCAAGGCAGCCGGCAAATAAAACCCATGCTCAAAAAATTCACGGCCGAATTGCTGGGCACCTTCGGGCTCGTTTTTGCGGGGACGGGGGCAATCGTCATCGACCAGGTGATTGGCGGGAGCGTCACTCATGTCGGCGTGGCGCTGACGTTCGGGATGATCGTACTGGCGATGATTTATACATTCGGCGACATCTCCGGTGCACACCTCAATCCAGCCGTGACCATCGGTTTTTGGGCATCACGTCGCCTGCCGGGGCGGGACGTTATGGTTTACGTCGCCGGTCAGATCATCGGCGCACTGCTGGCAAGCGGGGTGTTGCGGTTGCTCTTTCCGGAAAATAAATTGCTGGGGGCAACGATGCCGGCCGGCTCGGAGCTGCAATCGTTCGTATTGGAATTCATTCTCACTTTTTTCCTGATGCTGACGATTCTGAATGTCTCGACCGGCGCAAAGGAAAAAGGCATCACGGCGGGCATCGCGGTCGGCTCAGTCATCGGCTTGGAAGCGATGTTTGCGGGGCCGATTTGCGGCGCTTCGATGAATCCTGCCCGATCATTCGCGCCAGCCTTGGTGTCGGGCCATCTGGAGCATTTGTGGCTTTATCTGGCAGCGCCGGTTCTTGGCGCGACGTGTGCGATGTTCGCCTGCCAATGCGTACGGGAAAAAGGATGTTGTTGATTCAAAGCACTTTTTCAGCGCAAAGACGCAAAGGAAATTTATTTAATGGCGGGTGGCCACGGACGCAAGCATGACCAACGAGAGGAGTTCAAGAAAACTGTGACCTCTCGTTTCATGGCGCTGCGCTCTCCCTCACCCCGGCCCTCTCCCGCTGGGAGAGGGAGAAACGCTCCCAGCGCCTCGGCGAAAATCGCGTCAGGCCTTTTTCTGCAAATGGCGGTGGACGAAGAAGTAATAAAGGCCGCCAAAGAAAACCGCCGCGCCGCCCACCCAGATGCCGATCGTCCGGGCAGCATTTTCGGTGTGCTGCATATCATCGCCAAACTTGACGCCGACGGCACAAAGCACGGAGCACCAGATGAGCCCGCCCAATAGCGTGAAGATGGAGAATTGAAGATAGCTGAATTTCGCGATGCCGGTCGGGATGCCGACAAGCTGGCGCGCGCCGGGCAACATCCGCGCCACGAGCACACCTGCCGCGCCATAGTGCGACATCCACCGCTCCGCCTTCTCCAATTTTTCCGGCGGGAAAAAAATCAATCTTCCGTAACGCTCCACGAGCGGACGGCCCGCGACACGCACCAGCCAATACATGGCGGATGCACCAATCCATGCGCCCAGCGCGCCGGCGATTACCACGCCCATTTCCGCCGGCCAGCCGGTGAAATGCATCTGGAAAAAGTTCAAACCGGCCGTCCATGCCAGATGCGCGGCGGGCGGGATGATAAATTCGCTCGGCAACGGCAGGAACGATCCCTCCAGCGCCATCAGCAAGGCGATGACCGCGAAGCCGCCGGTTTTGAGCGCACCGAGGTACCAGGCGATAAGCGGCTGGAAAATTTTCTTCAACATGGCGCGGCTTTATAGCGGAATTTGGGCGTTCATCCAACTTTTTAGTGCAATTACAAAATGAATATCGCCTTCCCCCTCATCCTAACCTTCTCCCTCAGGGAGAAGGAACAGCAGCTGGACATTCCAGATTATGCGAAGATCATCCGAGCCGCTGGCCGTCTGCAATTTGCGAAATTGTCCAGAGTATTTCCCGGATTCAACCCTTCACGCCCTTTTCGGTTTCGCGCAGGCAATGGGTCAGGTACGGCAATAACTGTTTTTTACGCGAGACGACATCGCGCAGTTCGTAGATGCCGGGTTCCCGGCGCGGATAGGTGATGCGTTTGATGAATTTTTCGTCGCCCACGACGAGGAGCAGCGAGCTTTGCGTGGTGACATCGGTGACGAGCAGCGCCGAAAAGTGAAATGGCTTGCCGGCGCGGAACAGTTCCAGCGCGGTGAGCAGCTCGTCCTTGCGCTTCCAGAACTGTTCGAAGCCGATCTCCTCGATCTGGGCGACGCTGAATTTGATCTTGTTCTCCTCGTATTCCTTGCAATCGGTCTTGATGGCTTGCGGAGCGGGCTTGAGCGTCAGCAATGAGCCGCTGGCGAAAAGTTTTTCGGTGAACTCGCGCGCGTTGACCTGCGAAATCACCTCCAGCTTTTTTAAAATCTCGACGTCGCGCGAGGTGGTGGTCGGCGAGGTGAGGTTCAAGGTGTCGGAAACCAGCCCGGCGAGCATCAGTCCGGCGATATCACGCGGCATCTCGACGCCATAACGGAAGAAACAATCGGCGACAATGGTGCAACTGGAGCCGACCGGCTCGTTGCGGAACAGGATCGGCTGCTGGGTGGCCAGTGACCCAATGCGATGGTGATCAATGATCTCGATGATTTCCACCTCGTCGGCGCCCTGCACGGCCTGCGAAAGTTCGTTGTGATCCACGAGGATCAATTTGCGCGAGACGGTCTTCAAAAAATCGGTCTTCGACAGAATCCCGACAGTCTGGCCCTCGCTGCCGAGCACGGGAAAGGCCAGGTAGCCGGAGGACATGGCCTCGTCGCGCACGGCGGCGAGCGGCGCGTTTTCGCGGAAGCACAAAAACTCCTCGTTCAGAACGTAGCTCACCGAAACCGCCGCGCGGCAAAGCGAGGCCGTGGTGGAGGTGTCGTGCGGGGAGGTGATGACGCTGACATTGTTTTTTTTGGCGGCCTCGAGCGTTTTCGGTTCCACCCCCATGCCACCGGTGACGATGAGCACGCGGACACCTTCGCGGATGGCAACGTTCTGGATATCCCACCGGTCGCCGACAATGACGCATGATTTTTCCGGCGGAAATTTTTCCAGGCGCGCGGTGAACGATTCCAGACCCATGGCGCCGATCATCAGGATCAGTTCCTCCTCGTGTTCGGCGTTGAAACCGACGAGCAACTGGCCGTCGAGCGTGCGGGCCAGGTTGGAAAGCGAGGAGACGACTTCGCGGGAGTTCTGTGCGCCGCCGTTGCGGCTGGCGGCGGGAAACAGAAATTTGCACAACTTGAACAGCGAGAGCAGTCCGCGGCATTTTTGCGCCTCGTCGAGCACGGGCAGGAGGCGCAGGTTTTTTTCATCCATCATCCGCAACGCATCGGCGGCCGTGGAATCGGGCCGCACGCTCAAGATTCTGCGCTGCATGACGTCGGAGATTTTCGGCGAGACATCGGCGACGAATTTGGGCGCGAGCACGCCGAAGGTTTTCAGGACAAAGTCGATGCGGTCGTTGGTATCGCCACAGCGCGCGGCCACGGCCTCGGGCATGCCGGTGCGGCGCTTGAATTCCGCGTAGCCAATGGCGGAGCAGATGGCGTCGGTGTCGGGATTCCGGTGGCCGATGACTAGAATTTCACTCATGCAAATTTACAGCCCGAAATTTAATCACATGGGACGGTGCGGGTGGAAGCCCATTCGCGAAGTTCGGTGACTTTTTCCGACATGACGACGGACAGGGGCCGGGTGGCGCGGATTTCCGCGAGGAAATCTTCCTGGGTGAGGAGCTGCCGGCGCGCGTAGGCGGAATACATTCCGGAAACAACCGCCTGCTCGATTTCCGAGCCGGAAAATCCGTCGGTGGCCGCGACCAGCGCGGGAATATCAAAATCGGCGGCGGCAAGCCCGCGTTTATGCAGATGGATGAGCAGAATGTCGCGGCGGTTTTCCGGCGACGGGAGGTCCACAAAAAAGATTTCATCGAAGCGGCCTTTGCGGACGAGTTCCGGCGGGAGGCGGGTGATGTCATTCGCGGTGGCGACAACAAAGACGGGTTTTTTACGCTCGGACATCCAGGTTAAAAACGTTCCCAGGATGCGGCGTGAAAGGCCGTCGTCATCGCTTTGCACGGCGATGCCTTTTTCGATCTCATCCATCCACAGGACGCACGGTGACATGACCTCGGCGGTCTCGAAGGATTTGCGCAGGTTGCGTTCCGTTTCGCCGTAATATTTATTGTAGAGCACGCCGAAATCGAGCCGGAGCAAGGGGCATTTGAAAATGCCGGCCGCGGCCTTGGCGACGAGGCTTTTACCGCAACCCTGCACACCGAGCAACAGGACGCCGCGCGGCGGATCCAATGCCACCTCGGCATCGTTGAGAAAAAACTCCTTGCGAAGTTCGAGCCACTGGCGCAGGTGTTTCATTCCGCCGATGTCGGAAAACCTCGCGGTATCATATTCGAAGGAAAGCACGCCGTCGCGCCCGAGCAGTTCGTATTTGGCGCGCATGACCTCGGGTATCTCGTTTTCGGAGATGACGCCGTTGTCGTTGATGGCCTTGCGCGCGAGGCGGCGAACATCGGTCGAGGACAGCCCGACGAGGTTGCGCACGAGCAGGTCAACAACCTTGTTCGTGGTCTGGACGTCGCGCTGGCCATGCTCGGCGCCCCATTCACCGGCGACGTCGAAGACGATTCCACGAACTTCATCGGGCGAGGGCATCGGCAGGCGGAATTCAGCGGTGTACGGCAGTAGTTCTTCCGGCATCTTCACGATCGGCCCGGCGAGGATGACGGTGCAAAAATGTTTATTATAGGAAAGCGCGATGTCCTTCAGATGCCGGATGTGCACCGGGTCCTGCAGGTGCGGATGGAAATCGAGCAGCACGAAGATCGAGTGGCGCGCGGAGGTCTTGATATAGTTGAGGACTTCGTGCGATTTGGTGACGGTGAGCAGCGGCTGGTCGGCTGGGTCGAGCGCTTCCAGCCCTTCGGTGATGGTCCAGCGGAAGGCCTTGAGCTGGAGATGCCTGGCGATTTCGCGGACGACCCGGAGAATCTGCGTCTCCTCGGGACTTTCCAGCATGATGAGCGGCGTGCGCGAACGGACGACCGCTTCCAGGTCGCGGATCGGACTTTCTGTAAAAATGCCGCCGGTGGCGGAAATTTTGTTTGACGCAGCTTTCATTCAGCGCGATAAAGCTCGCGCAAATGGAGACACGTTCAAGGAAAAAATCAAAAATCACGTAACAATATGGACATTTTTCTCGAAGCAGCGATTGAAGAAGCGAAAAAAGGACTGGCGGCGGGGGGCATCCCCATCGGCTCGGTGCTGGTGTGCGACGGCAAGATCATCGGTCGCGGCCACAACCAGCGCGTGCAGCATGGCAGCGTGATCCATCATGCGGAAATGAACTGCCTGGAAAATGCCGGCCGGCTCGCGGCGAAGGTTTATGAACGCTGTGTTTTGTATTCGACCTTGTCACCCTGCCCGATGTGCAGCGGCGCGGCGTTGCTCTATAAGATACCGAAGATCGTGGTGGGCGAAAATGTGACGTTCCAAGGGCCGGAGGCTTATGTGCGTTCGCAAGGGGTGGATCTGAAGATATTGAACGATGCAACGTGCATCCAGTTGATGAAGGATTTTATCAAGGCCAAGCCGGAGTTGTGGAATGAAGATATCGGGGTGTGAATTCCAAGTGCAATTTCGCTTTGGAAAACATCTTCCGCAAACCCTTAAATGGAGTGCGACCGTCTCCGGTCGCTGCAACATACGAGGTAAGGGACGCTCCCGGTCTGCCAAGTTAATTTGGCTGGTGAATATGGCAGCGCCCGAGGACGGGCGCACTCCGGCCGGCACGTAGCGCTACTTAGAGAAACGAGAGTTTTGAAAAGCAAAAAACCCGAAGAAAGGATTCTTCGGGTTTTTTATTGAAAGACTGGCGGCTACCTACTCTCGCGGAAGCTATACAACCACTACCATCGGCCATGCAGCGTTTGACGGCCGTGTTCGGAATGGGAACGGGTCGGACCACTGCGGTAATGCCACCAAATTGGATTGCACGGTTTTGACGTGCTAAATTTTTTAAAAGATCGTTGTCCGAAGCGGATCGGCGATTCTCTGAAAACTATACATAGGAGCCTATTGGCGTCTACAATTCGCGAGTTGAAATTGCATTTCCCAGAAGGAAAAAGCAATCAAGCCGCACGACCGATTAGTGTCAGTCAACTAAACACCTCGCGGCGCTTACATTCCTGACCTATCAAACGGGTGGTCTGCCCGTGGTCTTTAGGGACTTGCGTCCGGGAAACATTATCTTGGGATGAGCTTGGCACTTAGATGCTTTCAGCGCTTATCTCTTCCGCACATGGCTACGCAGCGATGCCCCTGACGGAACA
>DATHOG010000202.1:0-54642 GCA_035485115.1 Candidatus Sulfotelmatobacter sp.
CGCACGACCTCGCGCATCTTCTGCGCGGACATCGGGATATTTTTTTGGATCGCGAAAACTTCCATAAACTATTTGGCCTCCGCCTTGGCGGTGTGAGCGCCGTGTTTCTTGAACGTGCGCGTCAGCGCGAATTCACCGAGCTTGTGACCGACCATGTTTTCCGTGACGAACACGGGGCTGAACACCTTGCCGTTGTGAACGTTGAACGTGAGGCCGACAAAATCGGGCGAAATCGTCGAGCGGCGCGACCACGTCTTGATGGGCGTCTTCTGGTTGGTGCTTTTGGCTTTCGCAACCTTGTCCAACAGCTGGAAATCAGCAAACGGACCTTTTTTGATGGAGCGTCCCATAAATTATTTCGTTTTGATCGGGAGACCGTTGCGGCGGACAACGATGAAACGGTTGGAGAATTTATATTTCACGCGGGTCTTGCCGCCCTTCGCGACCTTGCCCCACGGCGACATCAACTGCTGCCAGCCGCCGCCGGACTTGGATTTACCCTGACCGCCGCCGTTCGGATGGTCCACCGGGTTGCGCGTCACACCGCGGTTGATACCACGGATGCCGCGATGACGGGAACGGCCGGCCTTGCCGAGAGCCACGTTTTCATGCTCCGTATTGCCGACCTGGCCGATGGTCGCGTAGCACATCTCGTTCACCTTGCGGATTTCACCGGAAGGCAAACGCAACTGGGCGTAACCTTCATCGCGCGACATCAACGTCGCCGCACTGCCGGCGGAACGGACGATCTGGCCGCCGCGACCGGGAGTAAGTTCGATGTTGTGAATGGAAAGACCGACCGGAATTGACTTGAGAGGAAGAGCGTTGCCGATTTCGGGCGCCGCGGCGGGGCCGCTGGAAATTTTGACTCCGACCTGGATGCCGACCGGCGCGATGATGTAGCGTTTTTCGCCATCGGCATATTGCAACAGGGCCAGGCGGGCCGAGCGCATCGGATCATATTCGATCGCGGCGACCGTGGCTTCCACGCCGTGCTTGTTGCGCTTGAAATCCACGAGGCGGATCTTCTGCTTGTGGCCGCCGCCGATGCCGCGTGCGGTGACGCGACCGTACATATTGCGTCCACCGGTCTTTTTGCGGATCTCAACGAGCGACTTCTCCGGCTTCGTTTTGGTAATATCGCTGAAGTCCGCGATCGTGATGTATCGCGTGGACGGCGTCAGCGGTCTAAATGTTTTAACGGGCATAAATGCAAACGTTTATTATCAACGTGGAAGTTAACGAGCCATCAATCCTGTCCCGTGGCGGGAAATTCAGTTATCGGTTCGCAAACAACGCTGTCCTCAAAGCCTTTCGGACGACGAGGAGCGCGTAATTTATCAAAGCTGCGTTCCATTGCAATAACTTTTTTGAAATATTTTGGTGTGCCGAAACCCGGCCTTCCGCGCCCCCGAAGAAATAATTTCAAATGAAACCGAAACTCTGGCATCTAATCAACGTGCGACTGATTTTTGCCATCGTTTTGTCCTGCCTCACCCTGCTCACCACCCGCCCGTCGTCAGCGCAGGACGGTTCCATATTTAAAAAGCCCGCCCACCACACGCAGGTCAAACTGCTCTTGTCCGCCGATACCGTCAAACCCGGCGACACGATTTACGCGGGCGTGGATATGCAGATGGACGCCGGCTGGCATACCTACTGGAAAAATCCCGGGGACGCCGGCTCGGCCACGGAAATCAAGTGGCAGTTGCCGCCTGGCATTTCCGCCGGGGATATCCAGTGGCCGCTGCCGGAAAAACTGCCGCCCATCGAAGTCACCACCTATGGCTACCAAAACGAAACCATGCTCATCGTGCCATTGACGATTGCCGCCAATTTTTCCGGCGGCAAAATTGATTTGAAAGCCGGCATCACCTGGCTCGAATGCAAGGACGTCTGCATTCCCGCCAATCAGAATGTCGAAGCGAAGCTGAGTATCGGCAACGAAACTAAAAATTCCACGGATGCCGCGACCATTGAAACGTGGAAAGCCAAAGTGCCGCAATCCGCTGCCGCGGATCAATACCAGGCTTATTGGGAAGCGCCGACCAACGACACCCGTGCCCTGGTTATTTTCAGCCATTCCAATGGCGATGCGGACAAAAACACAAAACTTGCTTCCGTGGATTTCTTCCCGGCCGCGAACGACAACTTTGTCGTCCAGCCGGAAACGGAAGTCATTTCCTCCGGCCCGGACGAAATCCAGTTGCGTAAATTGGTCAAAAAATTCTCCGGAGACTGGCCGAAAGAAATCTCCGGCGTGGTGGTATTGAACGGGAACACCGGCTTCCAAGCGACCATGCCGGTCGCGAAGGCACAACCGGCGGCCTTAAAAAAAAAGAATACCGCCGTTGAACCGTCCTTAAATGCGTCGAAACCGCTTTGGCTGATACTGATTTACGCTTTTATTGGCGGGCTGATACTCAACATCATGCCGTGCGTACTCCCGGTCATCGCGCTCAAGATTCTCGGCTTCGTCAGCGAGGCGCGCAGTGAACCGGCCCGCGTCCGTATTCTTGGCGGCATTTATGCGGTCGGTGTTTTATTCTCGTTTTTCACTTTTGCCGTCATCGTCATCCTCTTGAAAGCCGCCGGTCATCAGGTCGGCTGGGGCATGCAATTTGGCAGCCCGGTTTTCGTCGTTGGCCTGACCACGCTCGTCACGCTCGTGGCGCTGAACCTGTTCGGTGTCTTTGAAGTCACGCCCGGCGGCAGCGCGTTTGACAAAGCGAATGAACTTGCATCCAAACACGGCCCGGCGGGCGCATTCTTCAATGGCGTGCTGGCGACGACTCTGGCGACGCCCTGCACCGCGGCGTTCCTGGTTGACGCGGTCGGGTATGCGTTCACTCAAAGCCCGCCTGTGATCCTTGCGATATTTTTGACTGTCGGCCTCGGTCTCGCGTCGCCGTATGTTCTACTGAGCTGGAATCCGGCGTGGTTGAAATACCTGCCCAAACCCGGTGCGTGGATGGAAAAATTCAAGATCGCGATGGGCTTCCCGATGCTTGCCACCGTGATGTGGCTGTTCAACACCGCCACCGCCGATTATGGCGACAAGGTTTTTTGGCTCGGTGCCTTTCTGATCACGGTAGCGGCGGCTGCGTGGGTGTTCGGTGAATTTTTTCAGCGCGGCCGTTCGCACAGATCTTTCGCCCTCGCCGTCGTTTTGATCCTCCTCGCGGGTGGCTATCTCTACGCCCTGGAAAATAAAATGCATTGGCGCGATATGGCCGCAGAAAGCCCCACGACACATCTCGCCACCGATAAAATCAACTGGCAACCGTGGTCGCCGGAAGCCGTGGCGGCCGCGCGAGCGGCGGGAAAAATGGTGCTCGTGGATTTCACGGCGACCTGGTGCGTGACGTGCAATGCCATCGTGAAACCGGCGCTCGAAAGCGATGCCGTTTCCGCCGAATTGAAAAAATCCGATGTCGTCACGCTGTTGGCCGACAACACGCGCACACCAAAAAATATCGGCGACGAGATTGCCCGATATGGCGGTGCCGGCGTACCGTTAGTTTTGGTGTATCCCAAAAACGCGGATTTGCCGGCTATTGTTTTGCCACAGCCTTCGCCGTTGCAACTGCCATCCGGCTACGCGAAGACTATTTTGGAAGCGTTGAATAAGGCGACTAATTAAATTTGGTTCCCCGCTGTTGGTTCCCCGCTAATTTACAGACTCGACAAACCGACCGGTGAACTATAAAATTCATCTACCCGCATTGCACGGCATCAATGCGGGTAGATGTTTTTTAAATTAAAATAATTCTTGAGCAAGAAGTTCCCTCACAATTCCTTTGAAACGGAAGTGTTTTGCGTGAAATCTTACAAGACAAGCCTGGTAGAAGTCTCTACAAAAGCCCTTCGGCAACCAAAGGCGGCTCTTACAGACATAGACATCTCTGGTCATGTGAATCCCTACCAAGCATTCCACCCAAAACAGCGAGGAACTTAAATTTTTGAACCAACCACCGGCAGACAGCGTCTTATCGTTAGAACCAAAACCAACTCATCATATGAAAAAGACCTTCGCCCTGCTTGCCGCGCTGATGCTGGCGACTTCGTTGTTCGCCGTGGAGATCGGCAAGCCCGCGCCGGATTTCACCGGCACGGACATCACCGGCAAAACCATTAAGCTCTCCGATTACAAAGGCAAAATTGTCGTCATCGAGTCTTACAACTCCGACTGCCCGTTCTGCCATAACCAGTACGGGGGTGCGACGCAGGATTTGCAAAAGGAACTCACGGCCAAGGGCGTCGTCTGGCTGCTCGTCAATTCCGTGAACCCGAAGAACGACAGCCATCGCACCCCGGAGCAGGCGCAAAAGGAATGGAAGGATTTGGGCATCAATGCGACCGCGTGGATCGACGACAGTTCCGGCGCCATCGGGCATCTATATGAAATGAAAACGACCCCGCACTGTTTTGTCGTGAGCAAGGAGGGCACGCTCGTTTATGCCGGCGCGATGGATGATCATCCCGATCCGTTTCATGACCCGAAGACCGCGCGCAATTACGTCAAGGAATCCGTGAATGATCTGATCGATGGCAAGCCGATTGAGGTTTCACAGACGAAATCCTACGGCTGCGCGGTGCATTATTGAGAAGCACCCGTCGTTCGCCAATTTCGAGGGCCATGGTGAAACGCGCCAGCGTCTTGGACTGCGGCAGTCCCCTGCCGCTTTTTGCTCGCGAATCAAAACTGGCCGCTGCTCCAAACCTCCCAAATTTTATCAACATATACAGCAGCTGTCCCTTCTCCCCGGGGGAGAAGGTCAGGATGAGGGGAAAGACGGCGCTCACTTCAAATGGTGCGGGCCTGAAATTTGGATGACCACTTCCCCCTCACCCCGGCCCTCTCCCTCGGGGAGAGGGAGAAACGCTCGCAGCGTCTTGACATGGGAATGCGCCGGGAGGTTCAGAGTTCACAGTCGAAACCCTACGGCTGCGCTGTGCATTATTGAACTGGCGGAGTTTTCTTCTGGGGCAGCGGTGGTTTTTCGCCCTGCCCTTTTTCCTTGGGCACAAATGCGCGGCGCACCCATTTCGACTGCTGCAATTCTTTTGAGAGCGTGAAGCCGTATTCCTTCAGAAAATTTTCCACCGGCGCCAGAATGTTCACGAACTGCCGCGTGAACGTGTCCTTGTAGGCCAGCCGCACGGCGCGCAGACCGAGGCGATAGCCCTTTTGCACCTGACCGTAAAGTTCATCGCACACGATCGGGCTGCCTGATTCCGCGAGATGCAGGCGGATCTGATGCGTGCGCCCCGTCAGCGGGCTCGCCTCGATGAGCGTGAAACGGTCGGTGCTCATCAGCGTGCGAAAATGCGTCTCGGCGTCCTTGCCATCCTGTGAATCGTCCACGCGCATCTTCCCGAAATTCAGCGGGTCGGGGCCGATGGGCAAGGCGCATGTCCATTCCTGCTCCTTCGGCTTGTCCTCGACGACGGCGAGGTAGGTTTTTTCCATGCGCCGGGACTCAAACATGTCGCTTATCGCGCGCATCGCGCCTTCGCTCTTGGCGAAAAGCATCACGCCGCTCGTATCCGCATCCAGCCGGTGGACGTGTCGGAGATACGTGAGATTGCGCGAGCGCGCCCAGAAATCGTCGGCGCGGATGGAGGAATCGATCGCCGTCTGCAGATTCCAGTTCGTCTTGCGCCAGGAATCCGGCACGAGCATCCAGCCGCGCGGCTTGTCGATCGCGATGACCGAGCGGTCCTCGAATATGATCGGAATCAAATCGCAGCCCGGCAGTTCTATGAAGTTAGGTTTCGCCATGATTTATAAAGACGCATTCCAGAGCCAAGACGTATGATTTGTTTGATGTAGCACCCGCGTCCCGCAGGTGATTTTCGGCGTCCCGCCGAAAATTCGAATCACCCGACACATTACAACGCCAAGCCGCTGCGAGCGTTTCCCCCTCTCCGCGTCGGCGGAGTCTGCGGAGCCGATGGGGAGAGGGCCGGGGTGAGGTGCTTGTTTCACTATGACCGGGTATATGGGAAATCGTGCGTTCATTCTGCCATCAAACACAGCATGGCGCGAGCACCGCGTCGCTCATGCCATGCACAATTTTTTTATCCGCTGGAACGATTGTCGCCAACACGCCGCCCAGCATCGGCCGCGCGGAATCGCCCTCGCCGCCGACAAAGTAGTAAGGACACAACCGTGCCCTGCCCTTCATCGGCACGGTTTCATTTTTTGCAAAATCGAACCAGCTCGTCTCCACCTGCGACGGCTTGCTGAATCTTTGCAATACGCTCGGCGATTTTTCAAAGTCGCGCAACGCCGCATCCACCGCCGCACCCCAGTCCGCCTGCGACAGATCGCTGCCGAGAAAAACACCGCGCGAACCCCATGCTTTGTCCGAAAACCCGGAAACTTTCAAGATGAGGTCGCGTTCTTTTTGCGACATCGCCTTGAGCTGCGACCAATCGGTGAGATTCAACTCGGGAATCGCTCCTTGCGGCGGCAGCGGCGCGGGGTCCACCAGCCAGGTATAGGGTATCACCTTCTTCAACCGCGCAAGAAAACCCTCGCCGAGTTCCTGCCGCCAGAAATTCTGGAGGTTCCGGTTCCACAAAAGCGCGAACAGCATTTTCTCCTCGAACAACGGCTTGGGCGGCGGCGTCAGTTTGATTTTTTTCTCCAGCGCGAGTTCAAAAATCTTTTTGGAGTTCGCCACATTCGGCAGGTCAAACAACTCAAAGAAACGGTACACCGCATCGCCTTCGGCAAAATTTTCAAACGTCGAATCTCGAACCTCGAACCTCGAATTTCCGATCTGTTTGGCAACCCATTCCATTTCCGGCCGATAAGTTTTAGCTTCTTCGGAAACCACAAGGTGAACCGTTTTCGCATCCCCGAAAATAGATTCAAAACCGCGCAGCATCCCATCCGCGCCGCCTACCACTCCGCACTCCGCACTCCCCGCTCCGCACTTCGAATAGGTCTGATTCATCCACGCCGTCAGGCCGATGCCGCCGGGCACGGAATCCAGTTCCGTGATCGCAAAACCAGTTTCCGTCAACAAGATGTCCGGCCGGATGACGCGCGGGATTTCGTTTTTGAACGCCGCGGCCCGTTGCAGTTCGATCAACTCACGCGGTTTGCCGAGGTCCAGCCAGCGGGCGACCCATTCCGGCTGTTTGCCCTCGGCGGACTTGCGATACAGCAGATTGACGGCGCGGTAAAATTGCAACAACACGCGCCCGAGCGATTCGATCTCCGCCGCCAGGCTTTCGCCCAGCGGAAAGGGTGCGGGCGCAATCTGCCACTCCAGCCCCGCGAACAAGCCGCCGGGCGGAATGGCGTCGCGGATGAATTTTGCCTTTTCAGCAGGCGTATCGAGGGTCTTCAAAGTTAAAACCTGAAATTGTTCGCTTTTCCGCGCCCGCTGCAAGCGCATTCGCTGGCGGCGGCGTCCTGGTTTTTGAGTCGGCGCCCGGCTGACCCTCCCGTCAGGGCATTGCTGACACGACAGCCCGTCCGGCCCGGACCCTAAACTCAAGCCTTTGATTTCATCATTGCCAGCGCGGTTTCCAAAGATTGGATGGTCACCGGTTTGATCAAATGAGTCACAAATCCGGCGGCCTTGCCGCGCGCGATATCCTCCTCCATCCCATAGCCCGTGAGGGCGATACCTTTCAATCCATAATGTTCCTTAAATTCCTTCATGAGATCGTTGCCATTACCGTCCGGCAAGCCAATGTCAGAAATCAACAGGTCGAATTTGTGCCGGCCGGCAAGCTCGCGGGCGCTGGCGATGGAATCAGCCGGGGTCACCTTATAATTCCGGCGCGTCAACAACTGGGCCAGAACGGTGCGGGTGATCTCATGATCCTCGACCAACAGAACCGAAATCGGGTTCGCACCATGTTCCGAAACATTGGATGCCTTCGGCTTCGAATCCCGTTCAATTCTCTCCCGCGCATTTGCCTTTTGGGCTGTTGGCAGTTCAATGGTAAACACCGACCCCAGTCCGACCCCGGCGCTTCGGGCGGAAATCTTTCCCCCATGAAGTTCCACCAGGTTTTTGGCGATGGCCAGGCCCAGGCCCAGGCCGCCGAACTGGTGGGTGTTGCCGCGGGCATGATCCCCCTGCGCGAATGGCGCAAAGATACGCGCGACTTCGGCCTCGCTCATGCCCAGGCCGTTGTCGGTGATTTTTATGATTATTTGACCATCAGCGCCATTCCCGGTTTCAACCGTGATCTGTCCATTTGCAGGCGTGAACTTCACGGCGTTCTTAAGCACGTTCCAGAAGATCTGCTGGAGGCGCACCGGGTCGCCATCAATCAACGAATGGGTGGCATCCAGCTTGATCGTGACGGGAATATTCTTTTCCTGCTGGTCCGTTTGAACCGTGCGCAGCGCGTCCGCCAGAATGTAATGAACATTCACCATGTCCTGGTTCAAAATCATTTTCCCGGCCGTGATGCGGGTCAAATCCAGCAGGTCATCAATCAGCCGGGCTTCCAGCTCGATGTTCTTGCGGATGGTTTCAAAATTCGAACGCACTTCCCCGGGTAATTCATGGTTGTCGGCGGATTCACTGGCGATCAGCAGCGCCGGGTTCAAGGGCGTGCGCAATTCGTGGGACAAGGCCGCCAGAAAATTATCCTTGGCGCGGCTGGCGGATTCAGCCGCGATTTTGGCCTGGATCAATGCCTGTTCGGAGCGGATCCGCTCCGTGATGTCGTTGAAATAGCAAACGACGCCGTGCGAACCATTGGGCAGGGTGACGCGCCGGGTCTGCCATTCATAGGTTTTTTCCACGCCGAGATCGGCGCGGACATTTGAATATCCCGGCGAAACGTAAGCTTCGCCGGTGTCGAGCGTGTGGCGAAAGATCGCGGCGAGTTCATCGCCCGCCTCCCTGCCCCATTGGATGTGCATCACCTCGGTGAGCGTGCGGCCGGTTTTCGGCTCCACTTTTTCAAACGCCGGCAGCGCGCGCGTGTTGATCTGTTGCACGCGAAATTCCGCATTGATGACATAGACGCCCACGGGCGCCTCCTCGATGAGCGCGGCAAACAAGGCTTCATTCTGCCGCAGCACCACGTCCGCGCGCACGCGCTCCAGCCGCGCCCAGATGCGCGCCGTCAGTTCGCGCACCAGCCCGACCTCATCCACGCGCCACTCGCGCGGCTTGGAATCATAGATGTCGAACATGAACTTCCACCGGCCATCGGTTATGAGCGGCACGCAAACAAATGAGCGGATTTTTAACTGCGCATATTTTTCTGCGTCGGTTCGCGGGTCGGTGTCGGTGTCGCGCACGATGAAAAATTCCCCCGCCCGCAAGTCCTTTTGGAAATCAGCCGAGAGATAATCCGATAATTTATAAGTGCCGATGAGCACGGGCATTCCGGGCCGGCGCCATTCGTGGGTGGCGGTCACAATGTTGGCGTCTTCATTGATTTCCACGAAACAGCCGCTGCTGAGCCTTAGATAACCGCAAATCTTCTCGCAGACGGTATTCAGAATGTCATCCACCGTGTCCAACCGCAGCAGGTCGTTGCCGATGGTCGCGAGGAAGGCGAGGTTCGCCTTGTTGCGCTCGGTTTCAGTGATGTCATTGAAGAAACAAACGACGCCGTGCGTGCCGTCGGGCAAAGTGACGCGCTGGGTTTCCCATTCGTAGGCCTTGTCCTCGTTGAGATCTTGACGGTGTTCGGCAAAGCGGGGCGAGCGGTACGCTTCGCCGGTCGTGAGTGTGTGACGAAAAATTCCGGCCAGCTGCGCGCCGATTTCCGGCCCCCAGAGGATTTCCATCACTTCTCCGAAATCGCGGCCGGTCCTGGGCTCGACCTTCACGAAGGCCGGCAGGGCGCGCGCGTTGATCTGTTGCAACCGGAACTGGCCGTCCACCACATACATGCCGGTCGGTGCCAGGTCCACGAGCGCGGAAAACAAGGCTTCATTCTGACGCAATATGGCTTCCGCCTGTTTGCGCTCGGTCGTCAGGCGCGTGGTGCCGCAGACCGCCGTGACCGTGCCATCGTCAGCCAGCACCGGGCTGAAAATGTATTCGTGGTAATCTTCCTTGCCTGCTGCATCCGTGAAATAAGTTTCCCCTTTCACCGGTTTTCGTGTGGCGATGACCTCCTTCACCTGCCGCTTCAAACGGCGGGCCAGTTCCGGCGGATATCCCAGTTCCAGGGAGCTTTTGCCGGTGATCTCCGGCAGGGTTTTCCCCCAGATTTTCAGCAGCGGCTTGTTGGCATAGATCCAATTTCCCTCCAGGTCAAAGGTGTAGGCCAGATCGGCGATGGAGGACAAGGTCACGTCGAACAACCGCGCCTGGGACTCCTGCTCGCGCATCAGGCTGCTCATCGTCTGCACCAGCTTGCGCACCTCGTATTGACGCCGGCGCGAACGCAAGGCCGCCTCCAGCGTGCTCGTCAGTGTGCCCGGACGAAAAGGCCGTTCCAGCAAAGTGACATTGCCGCCCGGTCCGAAAACCCCCAGACGACGCAGTTGCATCTGGCTCGCCTCGCCCCCGCTGGCGATGATGGTCACGGGAATGTCGGACCATTCAGGTTGTCGCGCCAGGGCATCCACCAACAGTGACATTGAAGCTGCCCCGAGTGTCTCCTCCGCCAAAAGAATCGCGCCGCAGCCCTCGATGGCGTGGGCGCACAATTCGGCCACGTCCCCGCATATCTGCGGGGTCAGGCCTGCTTTGGTCAAAAAATCCGCCGTCAACGGGGCGTCGTTGCCGGTGGGTGCCAGGATCAGGATGCGCTGCTCAAGGTGGGGAGGCCCGTCGGCTATCGGGAGGGTTTTGGCAACTTTACGGGCGCGCTTCATTCGGATTCCGTGGCGCTCTTAGTCTCCAGAAACGAGGGCGTGCCTGTCAACACCCCCTGCATGCCGGTCAACGGTTTGCCGACTTCGATTCCTTTTTTACCCATTTTGATTTCCCGGATGGTGCGCTCGTGACGTCCGCTCCGCTTCTTGATCACGGACAACGCCTGCTTCACTTCGCCGCGCGCTTCGAAATAACGCAGCATGATCACGGTATCCGCCAGATAGGTCAGATCCACTGTTGATTGCATGGTTCCCACCAAACCTTGTTGGGCGAGCACCATGATGGTGATGACACCCTGTTGATTCAGAAAGGCGAGCATCTCATGCAACTGAAGATTCAAATAACGCTCCGCGGGCATGGCGTTGAGATAACCGTTGATGCTGTCAATGATCACCATGCGGGTATTGTCCTGGTTCACCGCCTTGCGAATCCGATGCGCCAGCTCGCCCGGGGAAATCTCCGCCGGATCAATCTGCTCCACCTGGATCAATCCGCTCTTAACAAATGCATCAATCTCCATTCCCAGTTGCCGCGCCCGGTTCAACATCGTGCCGATGGTTTCATCGAACAGATAAAAAAGGACTTTTTCCCGGCGCCGGGCGGCGGCGAGGGCGAACTTGATGGCGATGGTGGATTTGCCCGTGCCCGGCGGCCCCATGAACATGTTGCTCGTGCCGCGGTCCAGCCCGCCGCCCAGCAGCGCATCCAGTTCCTTGATGCCGCTGGAAAAGCTTTCGCGTTTGAATTTCACATGATGCTCGGCCGCGACCAGCCGGGGAAAAATCACCAGGCCGCCGCGTTGGATGATCAGGTCATGATTACCTTCGCGGAATTTGACGCCCCGAATCTTTTGGATGACCAGCTGGCGACGGGCGATGCCGTAATCCGGCGACGAACGGTGGAGCGTCAGGACGCCGTGCGCGATGCTTTCAATCTGCAGATCGCGCGCGCCGGCCGAACAATCGTCCAGCAGCAGGACCGTGCATTTGCGGCCCGCGAAAAATTGTTTCAACTGCAAAATTTGACGGCGATAACGCAAGGGGGTTTCCGCCAGCATCCGCATTTCGGACAACGAATCAAAAACCACCCGCAACGGCTTCACGCGTTCCACTTCGGCAAGCAGCGCCTGCGTTGTCCGGTTCAATTCCACCTCCGAGGGGTGGAAAAAAGTGCTTTCGGTTTCTCCCTTCAGGCTTTCCTGCATGGACGAGAGTTCAAACAAATGAATTTTGCCCAGATCCCACCCGTGCGATTCCGCCACCATCGCGAGTTCCTCCTTGGTTTCCGACAGCGTGATATAGAGGGTGTTTTCACCCAGGCGCACGCCCTCCATCAAGAATTGCAGGGCGAGCGTCGTCTTGCCCACGCCGGGATCGCCTTGCACAAGATAAACGCGATTGCGCGGCAAGCCGCCCCCCAGCACATCGTCCAAACCTTCGACGCCCATGGTGCATTTTGAAGTTTGTCCTTCAGTGGATTTTATTCTCATAAGCATGGATTTAATTGCATTTGAGCCACGTCCCTATTTATTTATTATTCTGGTCTCCTCAATTTTAGCAGAAATTAAACCATGATCTGTTTTCACTTTTTTGGGGGGTAATTGAAAATTTTTCTTCAGTGAAGAAGCCGGCTTCTTGCAAATTGCATGGAGGGAAAAGGCCGCTCGCAAATTGCAATCCGGTTTCGACCGTTCCACAGCCAACCCTCTTTCCTTCATTCGTATTCGTCTGGGTCCCAACCTTGACCATTTCTTTCCTCACTGAACCTTGACTAACTTTGACTATGATTGACTCCTGCCCACCGTTTACACCGCTTTTCCGCCCTAAACCATTGAAGTTGAGTACCAAACACCGAAACCAGAGATCCAAGACCCGGAATGTGCCAACCTTGATTAACCTTGATTAACCTTGATTAACCTTGACCAACCTTGACCAACCTTGACTCGTCGGACCGTAAGGCCGGCTTCGCAAGCACACCACTCCGTGGATTCAAAGGTCGGATTAACTCGGATAAACCCGGGCACGGCTGGACACGCCATCAGATTTACCCCGAATGGCGGCCACCCTGCTGCCTTGTAGCCCGTCTGGCTCGGACGCCGCGCACCAGGTTGGTACTCGGGCAGCAGCCGGGGCGGAGGCTGAACGGCTGGATTCAAGACGTTCAGACACACGCCCCGCGCCGTGCGAACTCGTCACCCGTCACTCGCCACTTCGTGGCTATGTCAAAGAACTATGCTCTCCTCGCGCCCCAACTTGGCGAAGACGGAGCGCCGATTCACTATAAGCTAACTAAGTACTCCTTGTCAATGAATAATAATATCCAAGTTTACTCGCGTCCGGAGCCGCTCCTGCAATTTATCAGCTTGATTTTGACCGTTTGGATTTCCCTGCCGAACCTGATTTGCGGACGGCCTTTTCGATTTCGCGGGTGACTTCTTCAGCGGTGACACTGGCCTCGATTTTTGCCGGGGCTTCAATGAAACGAACGTCATCTGTGTTCCACGGACCGCGCTCGTCCGTCGCTCCTTGATCGCCCTTGCCGGTCGAATCGTTAAAAAACATGTCCACCACGCCGGGCGTCGGTGGAATCAATCCGATTTGGAGCGGATCCTTCCCCATGCTGTCCAACGCGGCCATAAATGCCTTGAGGTGCGTTATTTCACGCGTCATCAAAAATTGCAGGGCATCCTTGGTGCCGGCATCGTCACAAAAATTGATGAGTCTTTCATAAACAATTTTTGCGCGGGCCTCGGCGGCGATATTGCTCCGCAGATCGACGTCCAGTTCGCCGGTGATTTTCAGATAGTCCGCCGTCCACGCATTTCCCTGGGAATTATGGAGCGCCACCCCGCCGCCGCCGGCGATGGCGATCAAGGGATCCGCGTCGGCGGCGGCACGGTTCTTTTTCATCGGCTTGAGATGCATCCGGGCGAGCGTGCCGATGATTTCCAGATGGCTTAATTCTTCCGTGCCGATGTCCATCAACAAGTCCTTGCGCGGCAGATCGTCGCAATTCAATCCTTGGATGGTGTATTGCATGGCCGCCGCCAGTTCGCCGTTCGCGCCGCCGAATTGTTCCAGCAACATTTTGCCGAAACGCGGATCGGGAGTTCCGATCCGGACGGTGTACATGAGCTTTTTGATGTGATGATACATGAATTAATTTTTTTGTTTTATTACGGGGGGACTCCTCATTTGCCAAACATTTTGGCGACAATGAAAATAAGGACGGCACCGCCGAAACCGCCGCCAAATAAAAGATAAATCAGCGAATAGCCGGCGGCGGCGAACATTGGGTCCATGAGAGCAATCATATTTAGTGGGGTGCTTTCAAGTGTTTGGCCGGTTACTTGGGCTCCGTATGATTCCACGCATTTTGAATGTATTCCCGGTCATCATTCCAGTTGCGATCGGGGTTGGTCTGTTGCCAGTCGCGCTTCAATTCATTTTCCAACTGGTTGTCCCAGCGGGAGTATTTCTTGCCGTATTGCGACCGCGCGCCATAACCAAAGCGGTAAGCCGGTTCCGCCTTGTCATAAGTCGGCATGCCGCGCTGCGGAATGGCTTCCTTGCCGGCGGCCTGTTTCACGGTATCGGTGGCTTGCTGGTCGGTGTCCGGTTGCTTTCCGCCCATGTCATGTTTGGTCTGATCCCAATCCCGCTTGAATGCCGCCTTGGTGCGTTCCCAGGAGGAATCATTTTCTGCCGTCCACCACGTTGGGTTTTTATAGGTGCTCATATCTTTTGTGTTTATTGGTTTTTGTTTGTTATTCTCCGGTGTCATTGGCCAGCGCTTCTGCGATTTCACTCAGTTTCTCGTCGGCGATGCTTTCTTCATCCAGCGTTTCCTGCAACAGTTCCACGGCTTCCTCGTGCCCCATTCGCTCTGCCCAGGTGCGTACCGTGCCGTAGGAGGCGATCTCATAATGTTCCACTTTTTGGGCGGCAGCGATGATGGCCGCATCGAGCGATGACTTGTCCTTCTGCTCTTCGAGAAGTTCCGAGGCTTCCTCAATCAGACCTTTCATCGCCGCACAGATTTTGGACTTCAAGGTTTCATCCAGTGATCTGGCCACTTGCTCCAACCGGGTCACGTGATCTTCCGTTTCGGACAAATGCTGCTCAAGGGCGTCTTTGAGCTCTTCGGATTGGGCGGCCTTGATCATTTTTGGCAATGCCTTCGTCAATTGCTGTTCGGCATTGTAAAGGTCTGCCAGTTCATCCAGGAAAAGCTCCTGCAGGTCATTGTCCGTCTGGCCGGATTGTTTTTCAGTCTCGTCGGGCGATGCCGGGTTTTTATTTTGCATATTGGTTTTATAATTTAGGATTCAAGCTCTTAAGCGCGGAACGTGCCAATCCCATTTGCCCCATTTTCCTTGGGATTTTCCAAATTACATTGTGCAAAATTGCTGACGACAGGGCAGTCTGCATGGGTACCGATGAATTCGTTTGTGCTCTTCCCCTCCGCCGTCTTCATTCCCCGGCGAACTCCATTTTCCCCTTCAAGACCAGATTCGCCGGGAAAATCCTTTTACCCGTCACTTTAAGTGATTCGCATTCGACCAGCGAGGGCGGTCCATGCGGAAACGCCGCCTCAAAATCCGCCAGTAATTTGTAGTGTTTGCTGTCCAGATCGATCACCGGCGGCTGGCCTTGGCGGCTTTCATCCAACCTCAGCAAATAATCCTCGGTCAGTCGATACGCATCCGAGCGCAACGCCAGCAAGTCGGACGTCGTCTTGACCGGCGCGAACCGGCTGCGCGGCACCAGAATCGCGCCCGTGGATGCGAAGCATTCGATCGCTGAACCCATGGCGGTTTCAATCTGGATTACCTTCGGCGACTCCGTACCCCGCGGATCGACCGTTTTGACATTGGTGATGAGCGCCAGCGGTAATACCCCTCCGCGTTTTTCCAACTCCGCCTTCAAGTCATCCAGCCGGACCCAGAGATTATTGGTATTGAAGAAACGGTGACGCGTGATGTCCTGAAATTGAGTTTCGTCCGGCGGCGGACATTGTGCGCTTTCACGCAACAGCAACCGGCCGTCCTCACGCCGCCGCGCCAGGTGGCCACCCTTGCGATCCGCCGCCGTGCGGGTCGCTACTTCCATGAGAAATGATTTTCCAGATGCCGCGAAGTCCTGGAGCAATCGCAAATCCACCGTCGCGCCCAGATTGTCCGAGTTCGACACGAACAGGAACTTGATGCCCTGCCCCAGCAGTTTGTCGAGCAGTCCGCATCCAAGTAGCGAGGGATATAGGTCACCGTGACCCGGCGGGCACCATTCCAGATCCGGGTCGGCCGGCCAGGAGACCGGCAGCATGGTTTTCGCATCGAGCTTCGGAACCTTGCTTTGCACGAAATCCAATTCGCCGTCGATGGCCAGCTCGGGATATTTTTTGAGGTACGCCAGCGTATCCGCCTGCGTACTGAAACTGTTCATCAGGTAAAAAGCCAGCTTGGGCGCACCACTGTGCTCGCGAAGGCGCAAAATCTGTTTGGCAATGAAATCCAGAAAAGTATCGTCGCCCTTCACCTTGATGAGGGATTTGGCCTTCTCCAGCCCCATGCCTGTGCCGAGACCGCCATTGAGCTTGATGACGGCCAGTTGATCGAGCAGCGCCGCGGGGTCGCTGACTGTGGCTGGTAAAGATTCCAACGTCGGCAGCTCATCCACTGGCTCGATCGTTGACTCAGGAATCATGCCCCGGTCACCCGCGGCGACCTTGTCCACGCTGGCAAGAAACGCATCAATAGTCGCCTCGCCAACTCTGGCATGGCGCATCTTGGCCCGGATCGCTTGGGGGAGGTCTTCGTTCATTTTTTTATCATACAGATCTTGCGGGTTTCCCCGCACGGACCTTTCGCGTTTTCGTCAAATTCAGGCTGATGGTGCGCAGCAACCGGGATCTTTTGATCTCGCTTAACGGATAGGGCAGCGCCAACGACCAGTTTGGCCGGTCAATCGTTCCCGGTATGTTCGGTCGTTCGCTTACGTTGAGCACATCGTCCAGCGACGCCGCCAACAACATGGACGGAGACTTGGCGATCAATTGATGTGTCTTTAAAATCACCTCCGTAATTTCCGTCTGCCCGGAAATGCCAAGGCGACGGCATAATTTTTTGATGAGTCCGCGCCGCTCCTTGGCGCTGGGATTCAAACCAAGTTTTTTTTGTTCTTCAAAATCGGCACCGCTCCACAGACCGGCTAAAGTGAACAAGTCGTGGGTTGAAATGGCCGCCAGCGCCTTCTTGGGAAATTTTTTGACTGCGCGTGATTCAAACCAGAGCAGCCGGTAGGAGAGAATATTTCGCCGCCGGAATTCCCGGCGCATGGCCGGTTCCACCGTCCCCAGATCCTCCCCGATCACCACCGCTTTTGCCCGGTGGCTTTCAATGGCCAGGATGGCCAGCATTTCCTCCAACGGGTAATGAACGTATCCGCCATCCTGCCCTGTTTTGCCGGCCGGGATCCAAAATAGCCGGCAGAGGCCCATCACGTGATCGATGCGTAATCCGCCGCCATATTGCATCGCCGCCCGGATGGTCAACCGAAACGGCTCAAAAAAAGAGGTCCTTAGGCGGTGGGGGTTGAACGGTTGCATTCCCCAATTTTGGCCCTGCGCATTGTAACCGTCAGGAGGCGCGCCCACCTCGACCCCGCGCGCCAATAAATCCTGCCAGATCCAGGCATCCGCGCCGCCCGGGTCAACGCCGATGGGCAGGTCTTGGATCACGGGAATTTGGGCGACGGCACTTTTCATTTGCCGGTGCAACAGCCACTGGAGCCATTTATGAAAGCGGATTTCATCCACGTTTTCGACGGCATACCTGTCAATGGCCGCCGAGGCAGGAGAATGGAATTGCGCCGGCCATTGTGGCCACCCGCCTTTGAACCGCGCGGCCAGCGAACAGAACACCGCAAATTTGTCCAGAACCACACCCTCGTTCTTGCAAAATTGCTCAAAATCAGCGGCCGGCTTGCCCTGTTTCCAAATTTTTTTCAGGGCGGTGAATTTCAAACGGAACACTTCATCCCGGTTGATCAACCTCCGGGAGTTCAATGCCCGGCCGGCCAGTGCGAGTTTATCCAGCGATATCCCGGCGCTTTTTGCGCCCGGAATATCTTCAACCCGCAAATAAAGCGGATTCAAAAAACAACGGCTGCTCGGATAGTACGGACTGGTTTGCTGGGGCAAAACGGGCGTGGCCGCTCCCAAAGGATTGATGAGGCAAAAACCACATCCAAGGTCTCGCGCCGACCATCGCCCGAATTCTTTGAGATCGCCCAGATCCCCGATTCCCCAACTTCGAGTAGAACGCAAAGCATAGAGTTGCACTGCCCACCCCCAGACATTCAGGTTGGGAGGAAGATAACATGCCGGCGGCGCGACCATCAGTCGTTCGCGGAAACCATTGGAAAGATTTCTTAGCTCGTGATAGCCACTGGGCAGGTTGGGCGGCGTTCTTTTTTCAACGTGGATTGTCGAGCCATCCTCCAGCCGTAATTCAGATGGACGAGCCAGTACTAACGACGTTCCCTGCTTGATGATCCGAAGGCCGGTATGGCATTTCATAATGGCATCGACGCATTCGTGTTCAGAGACGCTAAAGGTAGGGCGCGTCACTCCGTGCGCGCCGTCGTATGTCTGGCCAAGGGCGGCGCGCACGGAGTGACGCGCCCTCCCAGTCTCATCCGCATTGAAGTTGTTGTGATTTGCCATAGAACCTTGCCGATCGGACAAATCCACCTTGCCCATGGCTTGGCGAAGCCACTTGCGGGTTTCGTTTGAAACCAGCCGGCGCTTTCCAAAGGCATCCGTAAAAGCGGATTGAATTCCCCATGGATCAATGTTCGAGCCGGATCGCTTCATTTTTTAGATAGTTGGGACAAAAATAAAAATGGAAGACGAATTCGTTGATGCTTGCCCGTCGTGTCGATTTTGTCGTCACTCGAAGCTGCTTTCATCGGACCGTCTTCCAACTCTGAATGAGCTTAAAGGCTGCCAACCAAAATCGATTCATTTTCCTTTGAAAGATTCACCTTTGTCGCATGAGGGCTCTTGTTCAAAATGCGAAATGCAATCGTGTCGAAGGAAAAGTGCACGTCTGGAAAAAACGACTGTCCCCTAATATTCCAAAAGTTCGGTTCCTGACACCACCGGATTTGATGTGATGGCCGGGGTGGCGTTCCAAAGGCCGTCCGGCATCTCAACTGGCAACATTCAGCGTCAAGGCCACGGCGGTCTCGAGGGAATGGATGTTCACCGGCTTGATCAGATGGGTCGCGAAACCGGAGGCCAGGCAGCGGGCAATGTCTTCCTCCATCCCGTAACCGGTCAGCGCTATGCCTTTCAATCCCAGGGTTGTGCCCAAATGTTTCATCAGGTCATGCCCGCTTTCATCCGGCAGGCCGATGTCTGAAATTACGAGATCAATTTTGGCGTTTACCGATGCCTCCCGCGCCTCGCGTGCAGTGCCGGCAATGATGACGTTATAGCCTCTGCGGACAAGCAAGTTGGACAAGGCAACCCGGGTGGCTTCATGATCCTCCACCAGCAAAATGGTGCGTGCTTTTGCCCCAACCACCCCGGCGGCCTTTTGGGGCGTTGCCGGCGGCAGTGATAAATTGGCCGTTTCCGGTTCAGCCAAGGGCAATTCGATCGTAAAGGTCGAACCCTTGTCGGTTCCTTCACTGCTTGCTGAAATACGGCCATGGTGCAGCTCGACCAGCTTGCGGGCAATGGCCAGGCCCAAACCCAGTCCGCCGAAACGGCGGGTCACGTTCTTGGTGTGGTCGCCTTGCGAAAACGCCTCAAAAATCTGTTCCGTTTCTTCCTTGGTCAGGCCTATGCCCGTGTCACTGACAGAAACCTGGAGCCGGGTGCCGGTTTGATTGACGGCCATCGTGATCCGGCCTTTTTCAGGGGTAAACTTTATGGCGTTTTTGAGGACGTTCCAAAATATTTGCTGCAAGCGCACGTCGTCGCCATGGACAAATTTTTTTGGAGAATTAAACGCAAACTGCAGGGTGATTTTTTTTTCATTCACCTCCGGCTGGAAGGTGCGGATGATTTCTTCCAGGATGATTTTCAGGTCAACCAGCCGGGGATGCAGCAGGAGTTTGCCGTGGGTGATGCGGGTGATATCCAGCAGATCATCGATCAACCTGGCTTCGAGTTCGATGTTGGTGCGGATGGTCTTGAAATCAGCTTTCACCTCGGGGGTGAGCGCCGGGTTTTCGGAAGCATCGCTGGCGATGAGCAGAACGGGGTTCAGCGGCGTGCGCAGCTCGTGGGACAGCGAGGCCAGAAATTCATCCTTGGCCCGGTTCGCCGAGTCCGCCCTTTCCCGGGCCACGCGCAATTCCCGGTTGGTGTTTTCCTTGTCCACCGCCGTCGCCAGATATTGCGCGATCGTTATCAACAGGGAGGCTTCATCGTCGGCAATAAATTCGCGGCTCCAGCTGGCAAAACACAGGGAGCCCAGTTGTTTGTGATGCAGGCGAAGGGGAATGACAACGGCCGAGGAAATCTTGGCTTCCTTTAAAAGGGCAAATTCCGGTTCCGGCCGGTTTTTGATGCGATGGATTATGACTGACGGCTGGTCATTCGGCACCTTCGTGAACGGCTCAAATTCCAGAAACTGGTTTTGTAACTCATCTGAGATGCCCCCCGCCGTGTACAACCTGATCGGATCCGAATCACCCTCCCGCAGATAGAGGAAAAAAGATTCAAAATCCATGACCTCCGCGATCTTGAAAAAGAGCTGGCGGGAAGTCTTGCGCGGTTCCTCTGATTTCAAAAGATGAATCAGCGCCCAGGAAAGAATTTCGTCGCGGCGATGCTGGCGGCTGAGCGTCTCGGCCTGGATCTCCCGTTGCGTGACGTCTTCGATCACCAGGATGATGCCGCAAACCTGGCCCTCCGCAAGCAAGGGCGCCACCCGGGCCGTCTGCCGCATCCAGTTACTTTCATCGGTGCTCATGGGCGACTTGAGCCGCAACAGATATTGATGGAGCGCGGTGGAAAGCACGCTGGATTCCCCCAGCAAGGCCCGCTGAAAGGGCGCAATCAGTTTCCGCTCTTCAAGTTCGGGATAGATTTCACGCAAGTCCCGGCCAAGGACGTCATCGCTCGACAGCATGCTGTGCGATGCCATCCACTGGTTCCAACTCCGTATCAGAAATGTCCGGTCCAAAATGACTACACCATAGGGAGCGAACTGGTGGATCCACGAAAGGAGCGCGCCTTCCCGTTGATTCTGCTGATTTTCTTCTTCTTGCGACATTGCTGCTTCTCGTTATTTAAGTTCACGGTCTTCCCATTTTTTTAATTCCGCAAGGAGGGTGGATAGCGAAGTTACCCCGAGGATGATCACCAGATAGCCGCTGACATCGCTGGCCCGGAGCTGAAAACAGGTATGAATGATCAGGGCATATTCCAGAGGCTGTTCCTCAATGATCAGGGTATGCAGCACGTTCTGGACGGATTCAATCTGGAGGGCCGGCACGGTGAATGAAACCTGGACTTTCAGCAAGTTACCGAAGGCGCCGAGGCAGGCATTCAAAACGATATTGCCCACTTCGGTGATGACTTCACGCGCGGCGCCGTCGAAACCGGAGGCGGCCGGCCGGTCGGTAAGCAACCGGTTCAAAAGCAGCGCGGCTTCGCGGTCCAGCAGGAGAATGGCATTGCCGGTGATGGGCCCGGAAAAGACCTGGTTGACGCTGGCAACCTCTCCGTGAACAACGGTCAACAATTTCCGGGTGATCTCCGGAATCGTATGGATGGCCACTTCCGGAACCTGGAGGGTGATACGATGGCCTGTAAGATCGGACAACGCCGCCGCCGCGCGGGCGTAACCGATGTTGATCAGTTCGGTCAGGGCATCCTTCTGGCTGGGGCTTAATTCCATGCCGTCTCTCCTTTCCAGACCAGATCGAGCATTTCTGCGAGTTCTTCCCCATTTACCGGCTTGTTGATCATGGCCGCCGCGCCTCCATTCTTGACCTGGTCGCGCGTGGTTCTCTGGATGTCCGCCGTCGCCACAACCACCGGCAGCGAAGGATTGAGTTCCTTCAGTTTTTGCAATACTTCCAACCCATACATCCCGCTCATCAGCATGTCCAGGATGACCGCGTCATGCTGGCCGAGCGCATATTTTTCCAGGGCTTGGGTCCCGTCCGAAGCTTCTTCGACTTCGTACCCGAGGTCCTCCAGAATCTTTCGCGTCAAGCGGCGCGCCAGGGCGGAATCGTCCACCACCAATATCTTTCGTTTCATAATCGCTTATTAATCTCCACTGTCATGGAGGCAAGTGGAATTGCCCCGTCGCTCAGGCCGGCTTCGACGACACAACGCGGCATTCCATAAATGATGCAGCTTTGTTCAGATTCCGTCAAAATCATTCCGCCCTCGGCCTTGATCCAGGCCGCTCCTTCCGTGCCGTCGCTGCCCATGCCCGTCATGACCACACCCAAAACCCGTTTGCCATAAGTCTTGGCCGCCGATTCAAACATGACATCAACGGAGGGTTTATGAGGTTTGCCCGCCGGCTGATGGGCAAGACGCACCTTGACCACTCCGGCTGAATCTCGTTGAAAGGTAAGGTGCCGTCCGGCAGGAGCGAGCCAGGCTTGTCCCGGCACCACCGGACACCCGGTGAACGCCTCCTTGACCGGCAATTGCGAGATTTCCGCAAGCTTTTCGGCAAACGGAGCCGTGTAGCCCGTTGGCATATGCAACACAATCACCAACGGCACGGGGAAATCCTTGGAAAATTGCGGCAGCATATAGCGCAACGCCTGCGGGCCGCCGGTGGAAATGCCGAGTACCACGATATCAAAATTCCGCGCCACCGACGCGGCGGCAACGGCAACCGGCACCGCAGGCGTGACCGGCGGCGCCCCGGAGGTGACTTTGGCCGCAGCCTTGACCTTTTCGATCAATTCCTCGCGCACCGCCCGCAAGGCGTCGGTGGCCAGGGCGGAGGGTTTTTGCACGAAGTCAAACGCCCCGGCTTCGAGCGCTTCCACGACCTGCGCCGTATCCTGGGGTGAAGCGGTTAAAATAATTATCGGCACGGGTCGCGTGGCCATCTGCCTTTTTACGAACTCGACACCGCCCAGTTCCGGCATGTTGAGATCGCAGGTGATGACATCCGGCTTCAAGGTTTCGGCCATGGCCAGGGCGTCCTCCCCGTTTTTTGCGATGCCGACCACTTCGATGTAAGGACTGCTCGAAAGAATTTCACGAATGACCTTCCGCACAAACGCGGAATCATCGACGATCAATGTTTTGATCAATTGCATGTCAACGAATGCGGACGTAGGCGAAGGCATTCCCGACCTCCCGTAATTCGAAGTCCGCGGTCGTCCGCAACAACGACTCCGAAGCGCCTACGAACAAATGGGCGCCGGCCGGCATTTTGGCCGCCATGTTTGCCACCGTCTGCCGGATGGCATGGGCCGAGAAGTAGATAAAAACATTCCGGCAAAACAGGGCCTGAACGCGGGCCAGCGCCGCCACATCGGCCGACTCGGACAAATTGGCCTGCCGAAATTTCACAAGCGATGTAATGGCAGGCTTTAGCCGGAATGCGCCGGGCACGGCTTCAAAGTATTTAAGCTGCAACGCCGGCGGCAGGGAGCGAAAGGACCTTTCCCGGTAAACCGCCGCTTTTGCTTTTTTCAAAGCCTGCAAGCTCGCGTCACTGGCAACGATTTCAATGGGGCGTGATAACAGGCCGGCTTCGGCCAAGGCGATGGCAATGGAGTAAGGCTCCTCGCCCGTGGCACACGCCGCGCACCAGATGCGAAAGGTGCTGGAATGTTTTCGGAACCATTCGGGAATGATAATTTGAACCAAAGCCTCCACCTGGGAGGTTTCCCGATAGAAATACGTTTCCTGCACTGAAAGGGCCTCCCAGGTTTCCTCCCAGTCAGCCGCCTGGTTGTCCTTCAAAGCATAGTAGTAATCCAGGAAAGATTGGTGGTTCCGGGCGCGGGCCAGGGGTTCCAATTTCTCGATCAAGGTATCCAGCCGGGAATCCTCAAAATAAATTCCCGTTTTATCATGAATCAGGTCACGCAGCAATTTGGGCACGCCGTCGGGTACGCGCACGGGTTTGACTCCGCCGTTTTGAAGGGAGCTGCTTGATTTCAGGGGACAGCCTTATATTTGAACGCTGGAACGTCGTTGGTTCAACTGGTGGCGGAAAAGCGCGAAATACGTTTTTTGGAAAGCAATCCCTTGAAATTTTTCACGTCTTCGGCGTTGGTTTTCGAAAGATCCAGCACATCCTTTGTCTTTTGGAGGATGGCCACGGCGGATTCTGAATTGTTCAGGTTCGCTTCGGTGATCAATTTGATTTGTTTGGTGATGTTCGTGGCATTGCCGCGGATGTCGTGCAAGGCCTTCACCTGTTCTTTCATGGCCCCGCCGGCTTCCTTGGCCTGCTTTTGAAAGTCATTGGTCGCCACCGTGATTTCCTGGCAATTCTTGGTCTGCTCGGCCATGGATTTGGCGAGGCCGCCGAATTGCACCATGAGTCTTTCCGTTTCCTTTGCGATTTGCTCAACGGCAGTGGATTGTTCGGCGATGGCACGGGTGGTCGAGGAAGCGCCTTTGCGCATGGATTCGACGGCCTGGACGATTTGCGCGGCTCCCGCAGCCTGTTCCGTCATCGCCTTGCGAACCTGCGAGGCCGCCTGGGTCGTCATCTGCGCGGCCTTCACGACTTCGCGGGCGGCCTTGGCCTGTTCGGTGTTGGCTTGGGAAACTTCTTTTGCCCCCCGCCGCATCTGGGTGGTGGCGCGGACGATTTCCACCGCCCCTTTGGCCTGTTCCGCCGTGCTCACGGCAATCTCCCGCGCCTGGATGGTGGCCGTATCAATGGAGGCGCTCACTTTCCGGACGACGTGAATTTGTTCATCCGCCGCCCGGCTGATCTGGGTGACCAGCGCCGAACTTTCATTGATGCCGGCCAGAATGGTTTTCAAGCTCCCCAAACCGGCTTCGGAAAGACGGTTGCTCTCTTCCGCCACTTGGGACGCGTTCGTCGAAACTTCGGTCGCTTCCCGGGTGGCATCTTCCAGGGCACGCACAATTTCTGCGATCTCAGCCGTCGCCTTGGCACAACGATCCGCCAGATTCCGGACTTCCTCCGCCACCACTGCGAATCCGCGACCGGCCTCGCCGGCGCGGGCGGCTTCAATCGAGGCATTGAGGGAAAGCAGGTTGGTGCGCTCGGCGATGACATTAATGGTATCAACGATGCCGGTGATATCGCGCGTGCGTTTATTAAGCTCGCGCATGACGGTGGTGGACTGGGTCATCGTGGTGGAGACCTTGGCGATTCCCTGGATCGATTTCTGGATCGTATGGCCGCCTTCTTCCGCCTGGCGGGCCACCCGTTGGACGATTTCCTCGCTGCGTTTGATCAGGCCATTGACCGAGCGGCTGGATTGGTCCAATTGGGTGGCGCTGGTTGCGGCCTCCGCGGCCGCTTGTTTGATATTCTCTCCATTTTTGGCGACAGCTTGAACCGACTTGGCCATCTGTTCAATTGATGTGCTGGTTTCCTCCACGGCCGTAGCCAGGCTTTCACTCATGCCGCCCACTTCCTCGATGGAAGAGGCCATCTCGTTGATGGTCGAGGACGTCTCCTCCGCTGACACGGTGAGATCATCACTGTTGCGTGTCACGTTCTTGATGGACTGGCCCATTTCTTCGATGGCAGCGGCGTTTTCCGTGATGCTGGTCGCCAGGTCATCCGCGTCGCGTTTCACGGATTTGGACGAAGCGGCGATTTCTTCCATGGCCGTCTTGATTTCCTGGCCGGACGTCGCCATGCCTTGGGCCGAAGCCGTAACGCTTTGAATCGAATTGGTGAGATGTTTCGCTGCACTGGCGGTTTCTGTGGCGGTGGTGGCGACCTGGGTGATGTTGGCCGTGACCTGTTCGGTGGACGCCGCAATTTCATTGATCGCGGAAGCTGTTTCTTCCGTCGAAAGGCTCAACGAGGCGGCCTGCTCCGCCGTTTCTTTCAGTGACTTCGCCAATTTATCCGTCTCGGTGGTGGTGGCTTTCAGGACCGCGTTTTGCTTGTCGAAGCCGCCGCTCAGACGGGTGGCTAATTCGCTGATTTCTGTCAGCGAACCATTGTGAGCGTCCGGTTGCGTGGTGGCTAAACCATTTGGTGCGGAATTTTTCTTGGGCATAAATCAAAACAGTTTAAGAACCGGCGGTTGCGCCAGCGGGCTGGCTGGATTGAGGCAATTGAACATCGTCCACATTCAAAACGGCCTCCAGGTCGAGGATCAGCACGAGCTTTTCACCAAGCTTGGTTACGGCCGTGAGATATTTATCGTTTATTCCGGTCAGCGTTTTTTCGATCGGCTTGAGACTATCGCTGGAAAAGCTCTTAAATTCCCTCGCGGCATCCACGATCAAGCCCACGGTCCGGTCATGGATCGTGGCGAAAACGATCCGGGTGCGGATGCTGTGGTCGAGGCGGGGGAATCCAAAACGCACGCGCAGGTTTAAAGCGGGGATCACCTGGCCGCGGGAGAACACCACCCCGTCGATGGCGGGATTTGCATTTGGCACCACGGTGACATGTTCAAACATGTCGATATGGCGCACATTGCGGCTGGGAAGCCCGTACAAGTTTCCCGCCAGCTCAAAAAGCACGTATGACTCTGTCGTGGCGTTCATTTTAAATTAAATTCAGGCTGCCGGCCGGCCGGACATTCTTTGATGTCAGCGCCACCCCGTCCAAAATCAAAACCGGCTTGCCATCTCCTAATTCAGTGGCGCCGGACACGCCATCAACCTGGATCAATGGATCACGAAAGGCGCGGACGACCACTTCCCGCTGTCCGAGCACCTTTTCAACCAGAAGCCCGACACTGCCTCGTTCCGATGTGATTACGAGGATGCACCATAATGCCTGATCAATGCTTTTCAAGTTAAAAAGCCCCGCCAGACGTGTCACCGGCAAAACCCCGCCGCGATAGGAAATCATTTCGATCCCGTCCACCCATTTGATGTCCGTCTCCTGCGCGTGAAAAATTTCGCGCACCGAAGTTTGCGGAACCGCACAGGTCTGGCCGGCGGCATGGACGAGCAATGTTTCTGCGATCACCACGGTCAACGGGAGCCGCAGGGTAAATTCAGTACCTTTGCCTTTCTCGCTTTCAAAAGTGAGTTTGCCGCCCAATTCGTTGATGGTGGTTTGCACCACGGACATGCCCACACCACGGCCGGCTGTGCGGTCGGCTCCATCCCGGGTGGAGAATCCCGGGGAGCAGAGGATGTTCAGGATGTTTTCATTGTCCATCGTCACGGGCATTTTCAAGCCCAGCTTTTTGGCGCGTTCAAGGATGGCCCCGGGATTGATGCCCCGGCCGTCGTCCCGGACCTTGATGATCACCGAGTCACCCGCGGCCGTGGCGCTTAACCGAATCGTCGCCTCCTCGGGCTTGGACAGCGCCGTCCGTTCCGCCGCGGTTTCAATTCCATGGCTGAAGGCGTTGCGCACCATATGAAGCAGCGGGTCCTTCAGTTTCTCGATCAGATATTTGTCGATGGCCGTGTCCTGGCCTTCCAATTTTAGCCGGACCTTTTTTGACATCTGGCGCGAGAGGTCGCGAACCACAAACGGCAGGCGGGAGAAAATTTCCCCTATGGGCACCAGCCGGACGCGCATGATATCGTCCCGCATCTGTCGCAGCGAACGGCCCAGCATGCGGTTGACTTCCTGGACGCCGCGCAAATCCACACGGCCACTTTTTGCGTGCAAGCGCCCCAGTTCAATATCCAGCCGCGAGCGATGAATGACCATTTCACCAACGATGCGCAGCAAATCGTCCAGGCGCTTTAGATCAACGCGAACCACGTGGGAAGGGGCGAGGAATGGATTGTGATCGGGTTCTTGAGCTGCCGGTACACCGGGGGAAGTAACCGTGGGAGCTACCGGGTCCATCAATGCCTCGATGGCGACACCCTTGGCTTCCCAATCCTTGCCGTCCTGAGGCGGTTGCGCCAGCGCGAGCAAAAATTCGAAAGTGATGATGCCCTTGCCCTTGACGACCGGGGTGGATTTTAAAATCTCGCCGGTGCGGGATAATTGTTCCCGGATGGTATTAACATTTATTTCCTGTGTATTCAGCTTTTGAGAGGGGGAAAACGTAAACTTCCACATACTCAAACCACGCGATTTTGCCCCCTCCACGATGTCGGCAATGGCCGCCGGAACACCGCTGCTGGGCGCCGGGACGCTGCCGGAGACGGGTTCGCTGGGGCATTCTTTTTTTATTTCCTCCAACAACGACTCGTAGGCGGGCAATGCTTCCTGTTTGTGAAAGGCGGCAACAATCTGCTCCAATTTACGGGTGGCCAGACTCAGGATATTCAGAATTTTCGTGCTGGCCCGAAGTTGCCCGTCCCGAATCAATCGGAGCAGGTCTTCCGAGGCATGAGCGAGGGCCTCGGCCGGTTCCAGGCCGGCGATTGCCGAAATGCCCTTGAACGAATGAAAATGATGGAACAGTTCCCCGATATTTTTGAGGTTTTGGACTTCGCCTTCGGAAGTTTCAAGACTGAGCAAGGCGCGACGGATTTTGTCCAGGTGTTCGTCTGCCTCGGTGAAAAAATCATCAAGCAACTCCTGATTCAGCCTCGATGAATTGGTATTGCTCAATGTTGTGTTCCGTACCCGGCTTCACACGAGTTCTTTGAGAAGATGCGCAAAGGCCGGGCTTCGTTTAAAAATTCTGTATTCAAGCCACATTTTGTCAATGATTTTAGTCCCGGTCTTTCGGGTCATTTCCTCGTCGGATTTTTCACGAACCTGCCTCTCGGGTCGGTCTGGCCGTGTTTTTTCACCATTGGAAATCATGCGACTTGCAAACCAGATATCGTCGTCGGTTGCAGTTTACGGCCTGTGGAAACGCCTTGATCCAAATATATAAGGTTTTGGCCTTTTACCATTGTCACTTTATGCGGCACGGCGCTTGCAGAGGTTGGTGGAAAGCCTGAAAAATCATTTGTCTCTTAATTCATTATTCCGGCCCGGCAAATGAATCGTTAAGGCCACAATAATTGGTTTATGGCGGCTGGTAATCCTAAATCTGAAGTTCCTTTTAAGCGCTTGTCCGCCGCCGAATGGCGGGCCCGCAAACTGGAACGCCGGGAAAAACAGCGAACCGCCAATGCCGGTCGCGCGCTTAAAATGCATGCCGCCCGGCTCGCTTTAGCCCCGCTTGCCCGCCATCCGGCAAAACCTCCGATGTTTAATGTCGGTTGTTCCGGCTGGTTTTATTGGCATTGGCGCGGAGAATTTTACCCGTCGTCCTTGCCCACCAGGGATTGGTTTGCCCATTATCGGAAAAATTTTTCCACCGTCGAATTGAACGCTCCTTTTTATTCCTGGCCCACGGTCAATACCGTCAAAACCTGGGCCCGCGACGCCGGAGCAGGCAAATTCATCTATACCGTAAAAGTCTGTGAATTGATTACGCATGTGAAGCGCTTCCGTGGCACGCGGACCCTCGTCAGGGATTTTGGACATATCGCCGACCTGTTGGGACCGCGAATGGGATGCTTGTTATTTCAATTGCCGCCAAGTTTTCAATATACCGCCTCACGTTTGAAAAATATTTTGGCGCAATTGGAACCAACGCGACGCAACGTCGTGGAATTTCGTCATCCCAGTTGGTGGAACGCCGGTGTGTATGCAGCATTTAAAAAAGCGGGGGTTATATTCTGTTCCTGTAGCGCACCCAAATTGCCGGAAGACCTGATTGTCACGACCGATGAGGTTTACATTCGTTTTCACGGCTTGACCAAATGGTATCAGCATGATTATTCCTCGGAGGCCCTGGCCGGCTGGGCGGAGCGCATCCGCGACAGCGGCTGCAAACGGGTTTGGGCGTACTTCAATAATGACCGCGGAGGCCATGCCATTACCAATGCCCGTGAACTGCTCCGGCAATTAAAACACGCCCCCCGGCGCCAATGGAAACGGCCACTCGTTAAGGCTCGGGGTCGTTAGATAAAAGTTCGAACCGCCTGCCAGGCGTGATCCATGAAAAATTGACACCCGCCGCCCATCCCAACACAATTTGTGCACGAGGATGCAAAAGATTATTTCCACCTTCGTCGCCGGGCTGCTGTTGCTCTTCTTCGGCACCGGCTGCGCGACGTTTCATCCCTTCGGCAGTCCGAAACTGCCCCCGGCCTGTCTGGCCGCCTGCCAGCGGCTCGGCATATCGCCGACAAAATATATCTTCACCGTGAACATCGCCGCGCAACGCGCCGCGCTATTTGAGGACAAAAAATTCGTGAAAAGCTACCGCTGCTCCACCTCGCGTTTTGGCGTCGGCGAGATCATGGGTTCCTCGCGCACGCCGCGCGGCCTGCATCGCATCGCGGAAAAATATGGCGCTGGCGACCCGGCGGGAACCATCTTCAAGGAACGCGAGGCGGTCGGGAGCGTTTCGGAATCCGGCATCGCCGCCGGCGGCATCACCACGCGCATCATGTGGCTGGAAGGGCTCGAACCCGGTTTCAACTGCGGCACCAACGGCACCGTGGACGTGGACACGCATGACCGCACGATCTACATCCACGGCACCGGCGACCAGAAATCCATCGGCCGGCCGGCGTCACACGGCTGCATCCACCTCGCGGACGCGGACCTGATCGCGCTCTACAATCGGCTGCCGAGCGGCACGCTCGTGTGGATCGCGGAAAAATAAGCCGGTTATTGCCGGAGTGCGCCCGTCCCCGGGCGCTGCAACATGACCACGACCGAAGACTCTCATGTATTTTGGACCTCCGTGAATTGAACGTTGCAGTGGCCGGGGACGGCCACACTCCGCCGACCGTAACAATTCCCGCCTTGCAGAATGGCCAAGTCGGGTGTTCAATCGTTGCGTGTTCGCCCGTTGCGGAAAAATTCTGGTGGTCATCGCGCTCGTGTTGACGACGGGCCTGCACTGGGCCGCGCTGCAAACCGTCGCCTGGACCACGATGCTCGCGGCGAACCTCACCAGCGAGTCATTCTCCGTATCCGTATCCGACACCTTTGACGGAAAACACCTTTGCCCCTTGTGCAAAGCCATTGCGGACGCCAAAAAATCAGAGAAGAAATCCGATGCCACCGCGCTGAAGTTGAAATTTGAATATCCGCCGCTGGCGGATCAGATCACCCTTTTCGCGCCCGAAGCCTTCGAGCCTTTCGCACCCGGGAAATTTTCCGCCGATTCCTATTCCTCCAAGCCGCCCTTGCCGCCACCCCGCAGTCTCTACGTCTGAATCCCGTGTCTGTTCTCCACGTCATTGCTGGCGTGGAAATTTTCCCGTTTTAACCTGGGGACGCCCGTTTGCGTCCCCACAAACTTGAATCTGAAATGAAAGATATAAATTTGACGAAGATAAAAATCGGGGGCGGTATAGTGGCGGCCATCCTGACGCCCGCGCTGGCGCATGCGTGTGCGTGCGGCTGCGGCATCGTGGATGTCGCGACCAGTTCCCTGTTCCCGCAGGGCTCGGGCGGCATGGCCTTTGTAAATTACGGTTATCAGGATCAGAACCAGAATTGGAGCGGCAATGAGCGGGCCCAGTCCGCAAACAATCCCGACAAGGAAATCGAAACGCACTTCGGGACCCTCGGCTTGCAATACATGTTCAACGACGACTGGGGCGCGCGCGTGGAAGTGCCCGTCTGGAACCGCACGTTTCGCACGGATATTTCCGACACCGCCACGCCGGACGTCGTCTCGCGCAACTGGACCGGCCTCAGCGATATCCGGCTCAAGGGCATTTACACCGGGCTTTCACCGGACCAGTCCAGCGGCCTGACCTTTGGCGTCAAACTGCCCACCGGCAGCATCAACCACTTCGGCGACGTCGTGGATCGTGATACCGAAATGGGCACCGGCAGCACCGACATCCTGCTCGGCGCTTTTCATCGCGACCAGTTCGGCCGCTCGCGCTGGAACTGGTTTGTGCAGGCCGATGTCGAGATTCCCGCACTCACGATGGGCGGCTACCGTCCCGGCGCGGAATTCGATGGCGCGGGCGGGATTTATTACACCGGCCTTCACATCGGCGGCGTTAAAATCGCCCCCACCCTGCAGATCATCGGTTCCATCCGTGGACGCGATAGTGGATCGGGTGCCGATCCGAACGGCTCCGGCTACCAGCGCATATTGCTCGTGCCCGGAATCGAGTTCGATGTGCATCCCGTCCGCTTCTTTGTGAACGCCGAGCTGCCCGTCTATGTCAATGCGAACGGCAACCAGCTCGTCGCGCCGGTCTTGTTGCAGACCGGCGTCAGCTATATCTTTTGAACGTGTCGTCCGCTGAAAATTCCCCGGGCCGGCGCGGTGAAGAGAAATTCTTTTTGATTTTCGTCATCGCGCTGGCGCTGGTAGCCGGGACGGGCAGTTGGTTCGCCTTCGTCGCGCTGGCGGCGAGGGAAAAAGTCAGCGCCATCCCGCCGGACCATCCGCGCACGTTGATGAATTTTTCCCTGACCGATCAGAACGGCCGCGCCGTCACGCGCGATGAACTGCGCGGAAAAATTCTCGCCGTCAGTTTTTTATACACCAGTTGCGGCCTGACCTGCCCCGAAGTCAGCAAACGCATGGCCGAAATCCAGAAGCTGACCGCCGGCGCGGACGACGTGCGGCTGGTTTCGCTCACCGTTGACCCGCGCGATGATACGTCGTCCGTGCTCGCCAAATGGGGCGTGCGCTACGACGCGGACACCAACCGCTGGTCGCTGCTCACCGGCGACGAGGCGCAGTTGTACCGGGTCATCGGCACCAGTTTTCTCGCGAGCGATGCGACCAATGTCTTCAACTCCATGCCCGGAAATTTCGCCGGCACCGAGCGCATCGCCATCGTGGACAAAAACGGAAGGCTCCGCGCCTTCTTCGACGGCCTGCGCTTGGAGACGCCGGCCGCCGCCGTCAAGGAGATCAATCAGTTGCGTAATGAAAATTAGACTTTTTCTCACCGGACTTTTACTGGCTGTGCTGGCTGCCTGCACCAGGGAATCGTCCGCCCCTGTCCCGCCGCCGCAAACTGCCGCCGCGAAAACTTACGACGGTCACGGCGTCATCCAGGCCATTTCGGCGGACCTCCGCTCCGTCACCATCAAGCACGAGGCCATCTCGAATTACATGGGTGCGATGACGATGGATTTTCCCGTGCGCGATACGAACGATTTGAACGGTCTTGCCGCGAACGATGAGATCGAATTCAAGCTGCGCGTGACGGACAACGACGACTGGGTTGAAAACCTTCGCTTCGTCGCGCATCACATCGGCGAGGTCACGAACAACACGGTGGTTTTCCATGGGGCATCGGCGGAATTGAAACCCGGCGACCCGCTGCCGGATTTTGGATTTACGGATGAAAACGGGAATACCGTCAGCTTCTCGGATTTTCACGGCCAGGCCGTGGCGTTCACCTTTTTCTACACCGCATGTCCGCTGCCGGATTATTGCCCGCGCATGAACAAGAATTTTTACGAAACGAGGAAAATTCTGCTCGCGGACACCAACGCGCCCGCGAACTGGCAGTTGCTCTCCATCTCGTTTGATTCGGATTTCGACAAACCCGGGAATCTGTCCGGCTACGGAAATTTTTACCGGGGCGGCGACACCAATCGCTGGTTGTTCACCGTTGCCTCCACCAACACCCTCGCGGAACTCGCCCCCAAGGTGGATCTGCATTTTTGGCATGACAGCGGTTCGATCACGCATAACCTGCGCACGGTTGTATTGGACACGAATCGGAAGATTTTCCGGCAATTCGACGGCAATGATTGGACACCCGAAGAATTGGCCCAAGCCATCGCCGATGCGGCGCGGCAAAAGTGACTCAACCGCTCGGGTACAGTCCGCCCGGTTCGCTTTTCGGAATTATAAACGGCTCGAACGGCAGCGGCGACGGCGGCAGGATGCTTTTCTCTTTTGGCGCCTCGAAATGGAGGACGTTCACCACCGCGTGGCCGGAATTCCAAAGCTCCTCGAGCATCTTTTCCACCTCATGGCCGGCCACGCGCACCACGCAGACCGGCAGTTCATCGTGCCGGGTCCAGATGAGGCTCAAAACCTTCAGGTGATGCCGCCGGGAAAGCTTCCCGACCAGTTCAAAAACGTCTTCGCCGTGGGACACGTCGAACGTGATGCGCGCGCCTTTTTCATCCGAACCAAACAAGCTCGTGAACGCCCGGAAGATGTCTGATTCGGTGATGATGCCGGCGATCCAGCCATCGCGGAGCACCGGCAGCGAGCCGATTTTATGGGTGCACATCAACGCCGCTGCTTCCTCAATCGGCGCATCCGGCGTGGTGGTTTTGGGCCGCGCCGTCATGATCTGCGCCACCGTCGTGGAATTGCTTCTGGCATCCGGCGATTCAATCGCAAAGGGGTTGATATGCGGCGGAAAGGCGTGAAGCACGTCCTTCGTGGACACGATGCCCAGCAGACGTTGCCCGCCGGTGACCGTTTCCGCGACGAGCAGCCGTCGCACCCGCCGGGCGGTCATGAGCTTCGCGGCGTCGGCCACGGGTGTATCCAGCCCGATGGTGGCGGCGTCACGCGACATCCACATGCTTACGTTCATGCCTTGGTTATCGGCAAAAACTTGAATAATTTCAGTTTAAAGCGAGATTAACACCCGTTTACGCGTGATTTGCGCCTTTTACAAATCGCGAAATGGCATAAAATCGCACCATGAATTTGATGGAACAGATGACGCAACTCGCCCGCCAGGCGAAGGATGCGTCGCGCGCACTCGCCAAACTGACGACGGCGGAAAAGAATTCCTGCCTGTTCGCCATGGCCGATGCGCTGGAAAAAAATTCCACCGCCATCAAGGAAGCCAACGCCAAGGACATGGAGGTCGGCGCGAAATTGAACCTATCGGCCGCGATGCTCGACCGGCTCAAGCTGGATGACAAACGGATCTCCGCGATGGCAAAGGGCCTGCGCGAAGTCGCCGCCCTGCCCGATCCCGTGGGGAAAATTCTGAACGAACGCACCCGGCCCAACGGGCTGAAGCTGCAAAAAATTTCCACGCCCATCGGCGTGGTCGTCATCATTTACGAATCGCGCCCCAACGTCACCGCCGACGCTGCGAGCCTGTGTTTCAAGTCCGGCAACGCCACGATTTTACGCGGCGGCAAGGAGGCGTTGAACTCCAATCAACTCATCGCCCGGACGATGATCGAAGCCGGCAAGGCCGCCTACCAGGGCTTTCCCGAACACGCAATCCAAGTTGTGCCCACGCCCGACCGCGAGGCGATTCCCGCGCTACTGTCACTGACGCAATATGTCGACCTCTGCATGCCCCGTGGTGGCGAGAGCCTGATCCGCGCCGTGGCGGAATGCAGCAAGGTTCCCGTCATCAAACACTACAAGGGCGTCTGCCACGTGTTTGTGGACGCCGAGGCCGATTTGAAAATGGCCGGGGAAATCGCGATGAACGCGAAAGTCCAGCGTCCCGGCGTTTGTAACGCGATGGAGACGCTGCTGGTGGACAAAAAGATCGCGAAAGAATTTCTCCCGTCGATGGCGCAGCAGCTTGCAGATAAAAAAGTTGAACTGCGAATCGACGACGCGACGCGTCAAATTTTGGACTCCTCGCCCGTCACACGTTACTCGTCACTCAATTTGCGAACTGCCGTCGAACAGGATTGGTTCACCGAATACAACGACTACATCTTGAATGTGCGCGTGGTGGATGGCGTTCAGACCGCGGTTGACCACATCAATTTTTACGGCTCGGCGCATTCGGACAGCATCGTCACGCGCAACGAGGCGGTCGCAAAAAAATTCCTGGCCGAGGTGGATTCCGCGACGGTGTATTGGAACGCGAGCACGCGTTTCACCGACGGCGGCGAATTCGGCATGGGCGCGGAAATCGGCATCAGCACCGACAAGATCGGCGCCCGCGGCCCGATGGGCCTGGAAGAACTGACCAGCTACAAATGGATCGGCTTCGGCAACGGGCAGATCCGCAGTTGAGGCACACTATAGCAATTTAAGAAATATTCTTGCGGTAGTTCTTTGTTAATTTCCTCCCTCACCCCGGCCCTCTCCCGCTGGGAGAGGGTGAAACATTCCCCGCTTCACACGAAGACCAGTGGCTGCATTGGTAAATACCACAATCAAGAAACAGAAACCAAACATAGCTATCCCCTCTCCCAGCGGGAGAGGGTCAGGGTGAGGGAGAAAGCGTGGCAAGCAACACGCTAAAAGATTATTTCAAAATGTTCTACAGCTCACTTCAGCTTTTTGACGAGCACCTTGGAATTTCTTCCGCTGGCTTCGTATTTCTCGCGCCGCGCGGGCGGCAGGTCGTCCGGTACGCCCTCGCTGAAGCCGCCCTTGGATTGGAAATAGGTGAAAGTCTGCGTCGAAAGGGCGATGAGTTCGGCGAGGTTCATTTCCTTCGCCTTGTTCTCGATGAACTGGATCAGTTTTTTGCCGATGCCCCGGTTTTCATGCGACGGGCTGACATAAAGACAGGCCAGTTCGCCCTTCTTCTGCTCGGGATAAACGTGCAGCGCCACGCACGCGACGGGATTTTTATCGATCTCGAAAATAAAATAGTCGTTGAGATTTTTCTCGATGGTCGACCGCGTCCGCTTCACGAGTTCGGAACTTTCCACGCTCTGTTTGGTCAAAAGCTGGATCGCCCGCACGTCCTTTTTCATCGCGCGCCGGATCTGCTGGTATTCGTTGGCGTAGATCAACGTGCCGATGCCCTCGTTGGAAAACACCTCGGCGAGCACCCCCTCATCCACCTTGCCGTTGATGACGTGCACGCGCGGAATCCCGGCCTTGCTCGCGGCCACGGCGTGGGTGGCCTTGGAAAGCTGCTCCGGTGCGATGTCATTTTTTGAGATGGCCAAAACGGATTCCAAATCCGCCACGAGCATCTGCCGGATCAACCGGCCTTGCACGTGAATACCGTCGTGCGCAGTGACGTAAATCAACTTCGTCGCCTTCAACGCTTCCGCAACCGCCACGGCGACCGAATCGGAATTCACCCGGTATGTCTTGCCGTCGCCATCGAAACCGAGCGGCGGAATCACCGGGACGATGCCGTGCGACAGCAGCGTCTGCAAAAGGTCCGTGTCCACCCGCTCCACCTTGCCGGTGTAAAGCTGATCCACACCCTGGAGGATGCCGAGCGGATGCGCGACAATGGCATTGGGGCAGACGGCCCGCAAATCGTTGGCCGCGAGGCCTTCGAGGATTTCGTGCGTCAGCCGGTTCGCCGCATCCATCGCGATCTGCAACGTCGGCGCGTCCGTGATGCCCGTGCCGTCGCTGTTGGAGGGCGTGACGCCCTGCTTTTCCCCGAGCGCCTTGATCTGCGCCGACGCGCCGTGGACGATGACCACGCGGATGCTCAGCGAACGGAGCACCGCCACGTCCTGCAGGAGCATGACAAAGTTCTCGTCCGTGACAATCACGCCGTCAATCGACAGCACAAACGTCTTCTCGCGGAATTGCGGGATGTATTGCAGGATGCCCCGCAGGTCGGTCGGTTTCATTTGCAGTGCAAAAAATGACGGAAATCGCGGCGGACGCAAATGTTAATTTTCACCGTTAAATTTTTGGGAATCGAAAATCACTTCTGCGCCGCCACCGCAAAATCGGCGGCCAGTTTTTGCCACGCTTGAAAAACCAGCTTCGCGTCGTCCGCGTGCAGCCTTCCGATTTTGTGATGAACGAGCCGCGCATCAATCGTCGCGAGCTTGGTCAGCCGGATGGTTGAGGCGCGCGGCAGGCCGGATGCCGGCCAATGCTGCATCGCTACATCCGAGAGTTCGCGCGGCGGATGTGTGGTAAGCCGGGCCACAAGCAGATCGGTTTCATTGGAAGCCAGCACCAAGCCGGGACGCCGCTTGAAGTTTTGAAAATCCGTGAAAGGAAACTCCACCGCCACCACGTCACCGGGCTTAAATGGAGTCATACACGGAATCGTCCGGTGAATCGTCGTGGAAAAAATTTTCAAGCCCGAGCCGCTGCCAGTCTAGATCCTCCGCGCTGCGCCCGATCAACTGGGGCATATCCTTATAAAGCTGCAACCGTTCAGGCAACGGCAACGTGCCGATTGCTTGTTCGATTTCTTGCAGCGTCTTGCTCATGTGGAAATTATCGCGGGAATTTTAATTTCCGCAAGCCGTCCTTGTGGAATTAAGAGATGCCCCCCGCAGGTCGGCCGGTTTCATTTGCGACAGGAAAAATGACGGAAATCGCGCGGGGTTCAACAACTAATTTTGCCACGAATCAAACCTGGAGAAGTATCCGCGGTCAGTTCGTGTTTCATCCTTGGCAATTTTGAATTGCTTGATGAACTTTTTAGCGCCTCCAGGCAGCTCTGCTCTTGCTGTCCTGTGCCGATGGAGATGAGAAAGTTAAGCGCTTGCCTTTTTTGCCTGCAGACGATAAAAAATTGTGCGTCATGAAATTCAACCGGGTGGTGATGTTATTCCCGCTGGTGGCTGCGGGTTGTTTACACAGCGTTGATTATCCGCTGGCAAAGGAAGACCGCTGGACCGGCCCAAAAATCCAGGGGACGATTTGCGTCGAATCCATCGACGACAAAACCATTTACGACCTGACCAAATGGCGCAACGAGCATGATGACAAAGGCGAGTGGCGCTTCAACTATCGCGGCGGCTATAACCACACCAACCTGTCAAATGAAGTCACGGAGATGGTCGCAAAACACCTGGCCTACAGCGGCTTGTTCACCAAGGTTGTTTCCGGCAAACATACGAACGTAGATTTCATTCTGTCAGGCAATCTGGCCGATTATAGAACACGCGGATTGATCAATAAGGGAGCGGAAGGCATCGAAGCCGGCTCCTCCGGCTTTGGTGCGATCGGCGCGATAGTGGGACTGGCCGCGACGGCCAACATGAAAACGGAGATTCAAACCTCCCTAAAGCTGGAAGACTTGATGATGAAGGACAAATCGCAGGAGCTTTTATGGCGCGATTCCATCTGCATCAGCACCGATGCATTTGTTTATTACCAAAACACGGAAGATGGTCAGGTTTTTTCCCAACCTGACTTTTTATTGAAACAAGCCGTCACCAAAATAATATACGAATTGGGAAATTCATCCCTGACGAACCACACCGCGATTGCCCATTGAACATCACAAGGATTTCTTGAGCGCTTCCAGGCAGCGCTGGTTTTCCTGTGGCGTGCCGATGGAGATGCGGATCCATTCCGGCATCTGGTAGCCGCCCATAGGCCGTGTGATGACGCCAATTTTTTGCATGGCGTTGAAGACGCGCTGGCCGTCGCCCACGCGCACGAGCACGAAGTTGGCGGCGGATGGAACGTATTCCAGTTTGAGTTCGCGGAACGCCTTCCCAAAAAAATCCAGCCCGCCAAAATTGTTTTGGCGGGTTTTTTCCACGTGCGCATCGTCGTCCAGTGCCGCCAGCGCCGCGACCTGCGAAAGCAGGTTTACATTGAACGGCTGGCGGATTTTCTCCAGGGCCGCGGCGAGTTCGGCATCCGCGATGCCGTAACCGATGCGCAAGCCGGCCAGCCCGTAAATCTTCGAGAACGTCCGCATCAGAATCAGATTCTTCCGCGCACCGAGGCGGATGAGCGGAATCAAATCCACGGCATCCTCCAAAAATTCGATGTAGGCCTCGTCCATCACGAGCAGCACGTCGTCGGGCACGCGGTTGACGAAATCAATCAGCACCTCGCGCGGCACGAGCGTACCGGTGGGGTTGTTCGGATTGGCGACGAACACGATGCGCGTTTTGGTGGTGATGGCCTTGAGCATCGCGGGCAGATCGTGTCCGTGATCTTTCGCCGGCACGGTGATCACATTCGCGCCAAACATCTTCGCCACGATGGGATAGATCGCGAAACAGAACTGCGAGACAACAATGTCCATACCCGGCGCCAGCAGCGCGTGCGAAACGAACTCGATGATCTCGTTCGAGCCGTTCCCCAACACCAAATTTGCCGGCTCAATGCCGAGCTTCGCGGCTAGCTTTTGTTTCAGGTAAAACGCGTTGCCATCGGGATAAAGATTCACGCCGGCGATCGCCTTTTGCAGCGCCGTCTGCGCCAGCGGCGACGGACCAAACGGATTTTCGTTCGAAGCCACCTTGATGATGGAGTCGGCGGGCAGGTTCAATTCACGCGCGACTTCTTCAATCGGTCTCCCCGGCTGGTACGTCGGAAGCGTTTTTAGAAATGCACTTAGTGGCAGGCTCATGGTGAGGAAATTAGGAACTAAAAATTAAAAACTTAAAACTTTTTACTCGCCCGGCAGATGCGCGTCTGCGCCCGGATAAAGTTTTTGATAATCCGTCGCCTGCACGCCGATGACGGCGGCGACACCGAGGATGTCATGCGCGGTCGCGCCGCGCGAAACGTCCGCAGCCGGACGATTCAAGCCGAGGAGCAACTGGCCGTAGTAATTGGCGCGGCCAACGACACCGAGCAGCTTGCTCGCGATGTTGCCCGAGTTCAAATCGGGGAAGATGAGCACGTTCGCCCGCCCGGCGACCTGGCTGTCATGCAATTTGCGCGTGGCGATTTCAGAAGCCAGCGCGGCGTCCACCTGCAATTCACCATCAAAGTCCGCATCAAGGCCCACCTGCGATGCCTTGTGCCGCGCCTGCGCGGTGGCGGCCTGCATCTTGCCGATGGAGGGATGCGCGGCGCTGCTGCCCTTGGTTGAAAATGACAAAAACGCGACGCGCGGGCGGACGCCATGCAGATGTTTCGCAAGGCGGGCGGTGGAAACGGCGATGTCCGCGAGCTGATCAACGTTTGGCTCGGGAATCACGCCGCAATCCGCCATAAACAATACACCACCCTCGCCAATGGCGGTATTTTCGACCTCAAGAACGACACAGCTGGAAACGGTATGGATGTCCGGCGCGGCCTTGATGATCTGAAAGAGCGGCCGCAGCACGCTGCCCGTGATGTGCGATGCGCCGGAGACCAGGCCATCGGCCTGATGCATGGCGAGCATCATGGCGCCGAAATAATTCGGCTGGAGCATTGCCTCGCGCGCCTCGGTGGGGCGCAGGCCCTTGGCCCGCCGGATGGCATGAAAACGTTTGGAAAAATTTTCCAGTTCCTCGCTCGTCGCGGGGTTGATGAGGCGGATGCCGTCGAGCGCGATGTTTAACTCCCTGGCCTGCGCCCGGATCTTTTCGGTGTCGCCCAGCAGGATCGGCGCGCCGAGGCGCAACGCATGGAACTGGCGCGCGGCTTGCAGGATGCGCGGCTCGTCTCCTTCCGGGAAAACGACGCGCTTGGGATGGCGCTGCAATTTTTCGATGACATTGCCGATGAAACGCATACCGGAGTTTCAAGTTTCAAGTTTCAGGTTTCAAGTTTCAAGTTCAGAAAACGGCCGCGCAAACCCGGCGGGGCGAATTGACTTGAGTTCGTCCGGCGGCTAACCTTTGGCAAATGCAGGAAATCATTGAGAAGCTTCTCATCCTCCAGGACCGCGACCGGAAAGTTTCGCGCCTTTTACAGGAACTCGCCTATATCGAACCGGAACGCGAGGGCTTGAAACGAAAAGCCTCCACGACGCAAACTTCCCTGGATGCCGCGAAATTGCAGGTGAAAAAAATCGAATCCGAGCGCAAGCAGCGCGACCTGGAAATCGAGGCGAAAAAGTCACAGATCGAAAAATACCTCAACCAGCAGCTGCAGACGCGCAAGAACGAGGAATATAAGGCGCTCACGCACGAGATCGAAATGGCGAAGGAGGCGATCTTCAAGATTGAGGACGCGGAAATCGTGCTGATGGAGCAGGCCGAAGTGGCGCTGAAAAATGTCGCGACCGCGACCGCCGAGGCCGCCGCCGCCAAAAAGCTGCTGGATGAGCAGATCACAAAATTGAATTCGCGCGAGGAAAATTTGAAGAAGGAGCTCGCAGAATTGACGAGTGGACGCGCCCAAATAGCGGATGCCGTGGACGAAACGACACGCACACGTTATGAACGGCTGATCAAAAGCAAAGGCGAAAATGTCGTCGTCGGCGTGGAGCACAGCGCGTGTGGCGGCTGCCACATGAAGTTGCCGTCACAGATCATAACGACCTGCCGGGGACAGGCGGATATCGTGACCTGCCCGAACTGCGGACGCATCCTGTATTTCACACGCGACATGATTTTGACGGCGACGGACTAGGGTGTTCCCCTTCAATTCCCGTTTTTCTGCGCGATACAGTTGCGGACGGTCGAGGCGATGATGGAGGAAGAACTGGGCTTGGGCAGATAGATGAAGCCGGATTCGGTGCTCACGCCGTGCGAGCTGAATTCGGTGCTGTAGCCGCTGGAGATGATGATCTTAAGCGACGGCTTTTCCGTGACCAGCCGCTCGGCGAGTTCAAGACCGGTAAGACCTTCGGGCATGACCATGTCGGTAAAAAGCAGGTCGATTTTTTCCTGATGCTCGCGCCAGACCGCAAGCGCCTGGTTGCCGTTGGCCGCCTCAAGTACTTGATACCCGAGTTTGCGCAAAAAAATCCCGATCGGCCGGCGCACAATGTCCTCGTCCTCGACCAGCAAGACCGTCCCCTGCCCGCGCAGCGGCGGGATGGGCGCGCCCTGGATCTCTGTCGGACGTGATACGGTGGCCTTGACGGGAATATAAACACAGAATTTCGTGCCCCGGTTGGGCTCGCTTTCCACTTCGATCCAGCCCTGGTGCTGCTTCACGATGCCATAGGCCGTGGGCAGGCCGAGGCCGGTGCCCTTGCCGATCTCCTTCGTGGTGAAAAACGGCTCAAAAATGCGTTTCAAGATCGCGTCGTCCATGCCGGTGCCGGTGTCGGTCACGGTAAGGCAGGCGAAGTGTCCGATGCGCCGGTCGGAGTTGTGCTTGGCGGTTTCCGCATCAAGTTCCCTTGTTTCGGTCGCGATGATCAGATGACCGCCCTTGGGCATGGCATCACGCGCGTTGACGGCGAGATTCAACAGGACCTGTTCAAGCATTCCGATGTCGCCCTCGATGGCAGGCAGGTGTTCGGTGGGCAGCACCTGGACGGTGATGTGTTCGCCCAGCAACCGGCGCAGCATCTTCATCAAATTACGGACGACCTCGTTCAAGTCCACCGGCCGCATCTGCATCACGGAACGCCGGCTGAACATGAGCAACTGCCGGGTCAGGTTCGCCGCGCGCTTGGCTTCGGATTCCAATTCTTTCAACGCCTCGATCGTTTCAGAATCCAGGTTCGGATTTTGATGCAGCAGGCTCAGGTGCATCATGATCGCGGCGAGAATATTGTTGAAATCGTGCGCCACCCCGCCGGCCAGCTGGCCGACCGAGTCGAGTTTTTGCGCCTGGCGCAACTGCGATTCCAATTGCCGCCGTTCGGTCAGGTCCGTCAGCATCGCGAACGAGCCGCGGTAATGTCCCAGGTCATCGAACAGCGGCGATCCCGAGATCCACATCAGTACTTCACTGCCGTCCTTGCGGCGCAACCGGCGTTCGAACTGGCAGAACTGGCCGCGCCGGCCAAGCTGCATCTTGAAATTATGGTCGTCCAGATCATCCGGCTGCACGAAGTTTCCCACCGGCTTGAAAATCAATTCCTCCTCCGTATGACCCAGCAGGTCGGCCAGGCGGCGGTTCACAAACGTCAGGCGGTCGCTTTCGTCCGTGACCCAGATGCCTTCGTTCGCAGTCTGGATGATCTGGCGGTAACGCCCGTCCATCGCGCGCAACTCGTCATCCGTGCGCTTGCGATTTTCCTCCGCGCCCAGCGCGGCGCCCAGGATGCTCAACAACCGGCGGTCGGCTTCGCTCAACTGGTACGGTGCATCAAAAAAAAGACTGATGATGCCCACCGGCTCCTGCTGGCGGCGGATGACCTTGCCGACATACGTGTGTTTGTCGGACGGAAAATAAACCACCGCCTGCGGATCCAGGTTGGACTGTGCGTCCTCGACCTCCTGATAATGCCCCGCCGCGTAATCCAGAGTTTTTTTGCACGCCGCGCAACCGCATTCGCCGCAGCCCGGCAACGTCTCCCGCACCCGCCAGCCGGCGACGGTGACGAGTTTTTTGCCCCGGCCATCCGAAAAAAACACCATCGTCGCCCCCGTTTCGCGCCCGAGCAGTTCAATCAACCGCTGCGCGTTGCTCACGAAGTCCGGTCCCATCGTGGAAAGCAGGTCGTTGATCACTTCCAGGCGCGATTCGGCGCGCTTGCGTTCGTGGAGATTCTCCCATTCCCGCAGCGAGCGTTCCACGAGATGCGCCATGTCGGCAAACATTTCCGGCGATTTGACGATGTAATCCAGCGCGCCGGCCTTGATCGTCTCCACCGCCGTGCGTTCGTTGCCGAACGCCGTCAGCAAAATCACCGGAAAACGGCCGTCCGCCCATTTCACAAATTCGTCGCCACAACCGTCCGGCAGCCGGTAATCCACCAGCGCCAGGTCCGGCAGCGAGACTTCCAGCGCTTCGCGCGCGGCGCCCAGGTTGCGCGCGTGCAAGACGCGGCACTCCAGACGGGAATTCTGCAACGCACGACCGATCAGTTCGGCATGGTCGCTTTCGTCCTCGATGAGCAGGATGCGTTTCATGCGGGGGGACTCGTTTGCGGCATGGCGGAATGATTTTTTACCGGCGCACCCGGGGCGGACAGCAGTCCGAAATCCAGCAGCAAACGCTTCACCGTCTGGGCATCGGCGGGCTTGGTAAGAAACTGGTCGGCCTGCAACCGGATCGCCGTATCCAGATCATGCTCGGCGTCGGAAGTCGTCAACACCACGACCGGCAAATGCCGGGTGGCGGGATGATTTTTAACCTGCTTCAAAACCTCGATGCCATCGAGCCGCGGCAGGCGCAGGTCGAGCAAAACCAGGTCGGGCGCAGGAAACCGCGTGCGGTCGGCAAATTTCTTTTGCGCAAAAATATAATCCAGCGCCTCCTCGCCGTCCTCGGCGTGATGCACCTGCGCGCACAACCCGGCGTTTTCCAGACAACGCCGTAAAAGTTCGGCGTGGTCGGGATTGTCCTCCACCAGCAGGATATGGATGTTTGCCGCATTCATGACCGGGTCGCTTCTGCCGGCTGCGATGTTGCCGCAGCGCCGGGCAGAGTGAAATAAAAAACCGCCCCCGGACCTTCGTCCGCCGATTCCACCCAGACGCGTCCCCCGTGAAACTCCACGATCCGGCGCACCAGTGCCAGGCCGATGCCTGTGCCCTCGCTGCGCGCATCCAGTTTGTTGAAAAGCCCGAACACGGTTTCCCGATAACGCGGCGCTATGCCCGGTCCGTTGTCGCGCACAAAGAAAACGCCGTGGTCCAGAAGCTTTTTCACGCCGATCTCGATCCGCGGCGGGCCGTCGTTGCCCACGAACTTGATGGCGTTTTCGATGAGATTTTGGAGCACCTGCCGGATGCGTTGGGGATCGCCCTGCACCGTCGGCAGGTCGCGCGCCACGGATATCTGCGCCTGGCTCTGTTTGAGCGTGCCGGATAACAGTTCCACCACCTCGTCGGCGAGTCGGGTCATGTCGATCTTGACCGGCGGGTTGACGATGCGCCCGACCCGCGAAAGTTCGAGCAGGCCGTTGAGCAGTTCGCCCATCTTGTCCGCCGCCACCACGATCCGCTTCAAGTCATCGCCGATGCGGTCGGTGCGCCCGTTCTTCGCATCCGTCAGCAGGGCGCCGGCAAAACCCTTGATCGTGATGAGCGGACTTTTGAGGTCGTGCGAAACCGTGTAGGTGAACCGTTCCAATTCCTCGTTCTTGTTCTTCAGGTCATCCTCCTGCCGCTGGCGCTCGGTCACATCCCGCGTGATGATCATCAAGCCGCGCGGCACACCGAGGCCGTCGCGCAAAACTGTGGCGTTGATTTCGGCGACGAAACGTTTGCCATCACCGCGCACCATCTGGAAGCGCTGGTTTGGTTCTATTTTGCCGTTGAAAGCCAGTTGCATGGCCTGCGCCGCGCGTTCGCGGTCGGCGGCGGCAACGAATTCCAGCGCGTGCCGGCCCAGCTTGGCCTCGATGTTCGGCAACCCGTAAAGCTCCAGATCGCGGGGCGAGACGAACCGCACGCAGCCGGCGAGGTCGAGCACACAGATGCCGTCCGGCGAGGTGTTGACGAGCGTGCGATAAAGTTCCTCGGCTTCCCGCTGCGCCGCCTCGGCCTGTTTGCGCGCGGTGATGTCGCGGATGATGGCCTGGATGGCCGGCTGGCCGTTCAGTTCAAAACGATTTAAGCTGACCTCGGAATTGAACGGCGTGCCATCGGCCCGGCAATGGATCCATTCAAAAAATTGCGCCTGGCCGTCCAGGACCGCGTCGATTCTTTCGCTCACGCGGTCGGCGGAAAGCGCCCCGTCAGACTGCCGCTCCGGGGAATATTCATCGGGCGAATGGCCGACCAGTTTTTCCCGCGCACAGCCGAAGATCGCTTCCGCGCTGCGATTGCAATCCTTCCACACGCCATCCTGAAAAATCATGATCGCATCGGTGGCGGTGTCAAACAGCGTCTTGAATTTCAGCTCGCTTTCGCGGAGCGAGTTGACGGCCCAGTGATGCGTGGTCACGTCGCGAAAGCTCCACACCCGGCCCACCACCTTGTCGCCGACGAATTGCGGGCGGGAATGACGCTCGAACACCCGGCCGTCGATGAAGTGCATCAGATCAAACGTCTCGGACTTGGATGTGTCATTGAACCCCTGCAGCCGCCGGAGCATCGCCGAGGGGTTGCTCAACTGCTGCAACAGGAATTCACCCACGCAGACGATGTCATGCGTATCCAGCAAACCCTGCGGCACGCGCAGCAGTTCGATCAGACGCTTGTTGAAACTGGTGATCTTTCCCCCGCCGGAAACCACCAGGATCCCGTCCGCCGTGGCCTGCAAGGTGGCTTCCAGCAGCGAATTCCTTTGCCGCGACTCGTTATCAATTTTTTTGCGCTCCGTGATGTCGGAGAAGATGACCGCCACCTGCCCGGGCTTCGGCGAAAATGCCACCACGTCAAAATACCGCTGGAGCCCCGCTGAGTAGTTTTGATAGTTCACCGGCTCGCCCGTCAGCGCCACCCGGCCATACGTCTCGATCCAATAATCTTCTATGTCCGGCGAGACGGTCTTGACCAGCTGGCCGGTGATTTTTTCCGGCTTCAAACCCGTGTGCAATTCAAACGCCGGGTTGACCTCCAAAAACCGCGCGTCCACCGGTTTGCCGTTTTCATCGCAGATGATTTCATGGAGGGCAAAACCCGTGGTCATGTGCTCGAACAGCAACCGGTATTTTTCCTCCCGTTCCTTGAGCGCCGCCACCGCCGCCTTGCGCCGCACGATGTCTACCGCCATGAAAATGAAACCGGCCTGCCCGTCTTTTTCATCGCGCAGGACCGTCGCCGAAAGCAGCGCCGGCACGCGGGTGCCGTTCTTGCGGATGAAAGTCCATTCCAGCTCCAGCGGCAGTTTTTGCGGCAGCCCCACCATGGCTTCAAAATCCGGCCTGACTTCACGCCCGAGCTGGACGGTCAGTTCCGCCGCCCGCGCCTTGAGGTCGCCCGCTTCCAGAAATTCCACCGGCGTAAGCCTGCCCACCACCTCCGCTGCCGGATAACCCAGCAGCCATTCCGCCGCCGGGTTGAAGCTGGTGATGACCCCCCGCGTGTCCGTGGAAAAAATGGCGTACGCAGCCTCCTTTAAAATGGTCTCCTGAAACCGGGACACCCGCCGCAATTCTGTTTCCCGCGCCTCGATCGCTGCCAGCAGCAAATTCATGTTCCGCCCCAGCGCCGCGATTTCACCGTCGCCCTGGACTGGAACGCGCTTCCGGTAATCACCCTGCAAGGCCACGTTTTCCACGGCCCCGGCCAGCCGCTCGACCGGCTGCAACACCCCGCGCCGCAGGAGAAAAAACTGTACCGCAAACACCGTTGAAAGCATAAAAACCGCCGCCGCCACCAGTTCCCCGACCGATTGGAAGTCATGCGCCCGCAGCCGCGACAAGCTCACACGCATGAACATCTCCGCGGCCAGATCGTTGGTTCCCTGAACCGTTTCGATAAACTCCGCCGTCTCGGCATCGAGATAAACCCCCGCCGGCCGGCTCAATACCTTCGTATCCAGCACGGGGTTGTTCGTCGGATATGTGGCAATCGTGCGGCCATCCGGCAGCACGATGTCCGCGCGCAGAATCAACGGATTCGCCTTCAGGCCCGCCAGAATATCCTGCACCCGTTTAAAATGTTCCGGGTTGAGCGCCGGTCCGACTGACGATGCCACCAGTTCCATGTACGGATTGAATGTTTCCCTTACTCGGGCCTCGCGTGACTGGAACCGATAAAAGACAAACACCGCGCCGACAATCAAAAACGCCACCGTCGCCGTGCCAAACATGGTGATGGCGGCGCTTCTTTGGATACCGGTTTTCTGGGGCATGAATTTTAGGGGCCTAAAAAGGGGTAATTTTGCCAATATCCGCCGCATTCGCCAGAACAAACAAAACACCGTGCAACGCGGCTGAAAGCAAAGCTTCCCAATCCTTCCTTCGCCCGACATCGTGTCATCGGCAATAATCCCGCCAGACTTAAGTAAAAATTCAATGATTCAACCTGCTGGGTTTCAATCGGATTCACTGAACCGTCCTCATCCTCGTCCTAGGCCTAACGCCTCGCGCCTGACGCCCATCTTGGCCGCCACCCTGTGGCTATGATTTGGTCGGATTTGGTGCGATTCGGTCGGATTTTGCCTGATCGCCTGATTTGGTAGGGCGGAGCTGCCGCTCCGCCGGCTCGGAGTTTTTGGAGAACCCAAATCAAAAAAACGTAATGTTTACCCAGAAACGGTGGCTTCGTTTGGTAAAATTCATATTTCTAAACACGTCAACTCCACGCTAAATATAAGCTGCACAACAATTTCCGCAGGACCCCGATCAAAACTTTTCTGTGAATTTTGCTCATAACCCGTCACTATTTTGGTTTGATTTACCTTGATTTACCTTGATTCGGCCGGATTCGATCGGCTACCGAACGATTTTCATTTTGGGTTCTTTTTTTCAATAAACCCAATTTTTATTGGGGTAACTTTGGGTTCGTTTTGAAGAAAAAACACGTTTCCGGGTACCAGCAGGGATGGCCTACCGCCGTCCCCACCACCACCATCGGTCGAATCCGTCCCAACAGTCCTATTTTCCCTCCGCGCTGGCGGTGTAGCGTCGAGGCTGTGCCTCGATCTACCTGCAATCCGATACCCAGCACCAGGTTGGCGCCAAAGATCCAGGACTCGAGACTCATTTAACGCCGGCTTCGCCGGCTATGTCAAAGAACAACCCGAACTCCGAAAATCGGAACCCGCTCCCGCCAACCTAGGTAATTATGTAAACAATGTCAACAATAAAGTTAATTTTGTTTACTAACGCGCCAGCCATCAAAATACTTCGGGCTTTGACTGGTGCCCTCCGTCCTCCGCCCCGCGCCTTCAACTTCTGCATTCTTCATTCACAATTCTTCATTCGGATTGTGGCCGCCCAGAATCGCTCTGGACAAAATGGAAAGACAGAATTACAGTCAAAAAAACGGGAAAAATAGGACCGTAAATTGCGGTCTAATCGATTATTAGGCTCAATATGACCGCGACCCAGCTTCAAGGTGAGCAGGCTTTCAAAAGTGCCGAAAGCAGACTTCGTGATTGGGCGGCCTCCAACGAGGTGATAGTAACGCGAGTTTTGCCTGTCGCCATGTTTGAGGAGAATCGCCCTAACAACGTGATTTATATTTTCTTCCCGACCGATTCAGATTTGGAGCGGCATCAGAAAGCTCGCAAGCTTCAGGAAATTGAGGCGTTCTATCGGAAATGGCTCACGGAAGCACTTTATCCGATGGACAAATTTCCAGTGACATTCGAGTTTGTTTCAGACCAGCTTATCGAGGAAGCCTACGGTGGAATTATCTACAATTTCTTGAGATGATTTTTTTATGACCCGAGACGTTCAGCCTAACCCGTCGCCCATTGAATATTTGCCGGGACATCGGCCCATCTTGAGTGCGCTGAAGGTGCACTAGGATATTAGCCCGGGGTTGGTTCGTCCCGCCGTATCCCGCATGCGGGAGGAGGCGGAAGCGAGCCTACCCCGGGTAATTGACCAAAAATTTCTCCTCTCTTTTGCCCGCCGACCGCCGGAGGGCGGCGGGCAAAAGAGAGCCGCCGTTCCAGATTAGACATCCCGACACCTCAGACTTATTCTCGCTTCATGGTAAAGCCGTGGCTAACCAGTCGCCGGGCCAACACGGATGACGCCTTCCATTTTGCGCTTGAGTGTTCGGATTTGCCCCGCCACAGTTCCTGCGTGTCCTGCAGCTGCGGGGTTATTTCGTTGATACGGCCATTTTGCATCGTGAACATGGAGAACTGCACATCGTTTGATCCATCCCGCTGGAATGCGTGCATTAAGCTGTTATGTCGTCCGCTCGATACCTTGGATGCAGTTCAGCGTCCCGCAGCACTTGTTTTTCATTATGATGGTCGCGTCCAGAACGGCGGGCATTCATCGCATTGGAATTCGCCCGATGCAAGTGATGATGAGCTTTTTCAGGCATTGCGCAGCATCGGGGCTCACGAGCAAGCGAAGATTTTTGCTGAGGGTCGCATCCTCAAGCGCCGCAATGCTAGTGAGGAGATCGAGGAGCTTGATCGCCGATATTATAGATTGAGTCCGAGCGTGCAGGAAGTTCTTGCGAGATATTTTGATGCATACCGAGAGAGTTTTGCAAAATGAGCCGATAGCCAAAGTCGCCGGACGCGCATCACAAATATTGCCCGCAAAACTTCCAACCAGAGCAGACACAAAATGAGAAAAATCAGGATCATGGAACATGTCTCGCTGGACGGCGTGATCGCGCCGCCCGGCGACAGCGACTTCGCGCAGGGCGGATGGTCGGCACCGTATCGCACCCCGGCCGGTGCGGCGGCCCTCGCCGGGGCACAGGGCGCGAACTTCGATCTGCTGCTTGGCCGCCGCACCTACGATCTCTGGGCCGATTTCTGGCCGAAGGTCAAGGGCGGTCCGTTTGCGGACGCTCTGAACGCCGCGACGAAATATGTCGTCACTCACCGGCCGGAGAGCCTCGGATGGGGTCCGGTTGGGAACCTCGGCATGGACGTCATGGCAGGTGTTCGCCGCGTCAAGTCAACGGACGGCCCTGACCTGATCGTCTGGGGAAGTTCCACGCTGACCTCCGTGCTGCTCGAGCAGGGACTGGTCGACGAGGTGGTGCTGGTGGTCTACCCGGTCTTGCTGGGCCGGGGCAAAAGGTGCTTTTCGGACAGCGCCGACCCGCGCGAACTCGCCCTCGTCAGCTCAACGGCCACGCCGACGGGCGTGCTCCTAAACACGTACCGCCACGTTGGATCACTGCGATGAGCGGGTTGGATATTCTTCTGACCAAACGAGTTCCCATGGCCCGTTTTTTCGCGTGAATTTACCCTCGATTTTATCGACGCGGTTGTGGTTGGCCAACCTGGCAGAAAGGTTATCCGTCTGGCCCGCGTAAAAGCGCCCTTCGGAATTTTGAAGGATATATACCCAAAACATGACCGTTTTGATTGGCTCCAGAGGAAGGACTGGAACCTAAAGCAAGGGTGTTTTCACCACTTCCGACGCTTGCCTCATTTAGTGTTTTCAAGCATTTTCTGTGTATTTTTGGGAAGTCGCGGGAAGAAAACCGTGTGCAATTTGCGTGCAATAAAACCGGCTGTGCAAACTTTGTGCAATCCAATATCGCCCCGGATTCTGTGCAAACTTGTGCAAGTGTATCCAGACAGGTTGCGCGCCTGTGTTCGCGGCTGGTTTGGCCTGGCGCGTCCGGTTTCGCCGGGAAGGTAAAATTGACGGCGGGCGGCAGATCGCATCCACCGCAGCGGCAGCGGGCATCATGGCGAGCGTCCGGCAAGGGGGTAAGGAATCTATTTTCTCTCGGGGCACCCCGTGGTACGCCTACCCACCCACCCCGCCGCAGACCCGGCCAGGCGTCAGGGACTCCTCTGGCTTTTCAATCGACCGCGATTTTGAAACCTCTCCGGTTACGCCTTGTGGTGATCAGTTCGCTGGCGACTTCAAGTGTGTGATTATGGGATAAAGCCATCGGGCTTGGCCGGGAAATGAGGACTCCCTTGTTCGCGGCCTGACCGTCCAGGCGGTGTGCCGGGCTATGGTCAAATTCCAATCGGCGGCAATTTACACGACAGGAGGTTTTCAAAACAAAGCAAATAACCATACGGGATTCTTGTCGCAAAATTTACACACAGTCCCCTTGATCGCTTGTTAAGATGACAGGTTGCCTTTACGATCAGGCCGTTAATTCGAACATTGAGCGGGCATGTTTACAAACCCTCCCAGTTCCGCCGCCGAGGCCGTCGTCCGCGTGACCCAATCCGCGCAAACCGCGGTCGAAAACGGGCTGTATCGCCTGTCATTCCGTGCCATGAGCTCGCCGTGCCAGATCAAGGTTCACGGCGTGGGCGCGCCGGTGGTCCGCGATTTTTTCCGCGACGCCGTGAACTGGGTCGCCAACTTTGAAGCGCGCTATTCGCGTTTCATTCCCGACAGCCTCATCGGCAAAATCAATGCCGCCGCCGGAACACATTGGGTGGACACTGATCCGGAAACCGACCGGTTGTTTCAACTCTGCCACGAACTGTTCTTCTTCACCCGCGGTTCATTCGACCCGTCCGCCCTGCCGCTCATCCAGTTGTGGAACTGGAAACAGCAGCCGCCACGCGTGCCGGATGCGGAGGCCATCCGCGCGGCGCGGGAGCTGGTGGGTTGGAACAAAATCCAGCGCCGCCCCGGCGGAATTTTTCTTCCACTGCGCGGAATGGCGCTCGACCTGGGTGGCGTCGGCAAGGAATACGCCGTCGACAATGTGATGAATCTCGCCCTTCAGCGTGGCATCCAGAATGTGCTCATCGATTTCGGCCAGGACGTGCGGGCGCGCGGACATGCGCCGGAAAAAACGTTTTGGTGGATCGGTCTCGATGATGCGCAAACCCCCGGCAAATGCTGGGCCGGGGTCGCCCTCACGGACCAGGCCGTGGCGACTTCCGGTGATTATCTGCGCCATTTTGTTTTCAATGGCGTCCGTTACGGCCACATCCTGGATCCGCGCACTGGTTATCCGGCGCTGAACGATGTCCGCGCCGCCAGCATCATCTCCCCCAGTTGCACCATCGCCGGGTTGTTATCCACCAGCATCTGCATCCTCGGCGCCAAGGAAGGGATGGAATTGATCGAACTCCATCCCGGTGCCGCCGGCGCGATCACCACCAACGTGACCAGGATTTACTCCCGAAAATTCCGCGACTTCCTGCCGGCTTGAAGACCGGCAAACGCTTTTCGGGTTTACGGTGGTCACCTCCCGGAGCGGGAATCAAATTCAGGGAAATTTGATTTGATAGAACTTCGGAATGCCAATGGTGTTTGTGCTGAAACTCAATGCGCCACTGGGACCGGTGTTATTGGTCAGGACCGGAACCCAGAGCGGACTGGCGATATTGGTCGCATATTCCACGACATAATTAAGGCCGGTGGCCGTGTTGCCGCCGATCTGAAACCCGCCGCCCGTTCCGGTGCCGGAAAGGGTTGGCGGCTGGCTGACGTTCAGCATGGTCACGCTGCTGGTGACCCCGCCAATGGTATTGGTCACGGCCACGGTGTAATTACCGGTGTTGCCGGTTCCGACGTTTGTCAAGGTGAGCACGTTGGTCGCGACCCCGCCATAAACGCCGCCATTGGCCAGGCCCGTGCCATTCTTCCGCCATTGGTAGATCAATGGCGGCGTACCGGTGACCGTAATGCTGATGGCTGAATTTTGCCCGCTCAACAAAGACAGGGCCGCCGGCGGTTGTGCGGTGATCCCCGGCGCGAAACCGGCGCTGCCCACGGTCAGATTGACGGGACCATTGGTGAAACTCCCCCAGAAATTGGTGACCACGAGAGTGTAGTTTCCGTTGTTTGCCGAGGTCAGACTGTTCAAGGTCAAGCTTGCAGGTACGAAGGAATTTGAATAGGTCGTGCCGCTGGTCGGCCCCAAAACCAGGGTTTGGGAGGAAACCAGCGTGCCGTTCTGGTACCAGAACGCGTCGGGATCGGTCAAGTTGGTGGCGTAAGCCGTGGGTATGTAAACCACGCCTAACGATCCCGATACACCGACATTGAAAGTTACGTTTCCACCGGTAGTGACATTCGTGCTGGCGGGCAGTGTATTGGTGAACATCGCCGGATAGCCAAATGCCCAATAAGAATCGTAGGGCTGGTTGGTGACGATATATCCGAGGGGATTGTTGGTGGTGTCGAAACGGACCGTGTAGGTTCCACCCTTGTTGGGGGTAAGTTGCACCCCCGTGAAAACCAGGGTGTTGCTGGTGCTGGCGACCTGGCTGCCGCCATTGGCATACCAAGTGTAGAAATTGGTCGCGATGGGTACATTTGTTTCTAGAGCCGACATCGTTAGCGGTAAACCCGCCGGGGCGAAGTTTGTATAATTCAAGACCGTGAAATTGGTGCCGGGGGTGACACAAACCGTCAGAATGCAGTCACCGGCAGGCAGGCTCCCAAAGCCTTTTCCGACCTCTGACGAATTCGATGCTGTCATGTAATAGATGCCTGCATTTGACAACTGCACATTGGTGATGGTGTAAACGGAATTGGTCGCCTTGGGAATTGCCACGGCATTTTGCCACCATTGATACTGCGGGATAGGATTGCCTGACGCACCACCGCTCAGCAGCAC
>DATHOG010000203.1:0-7069 GCA_035485115.1 Candidatus Sulfotelmatobacter sp.
AAGCCGTGCTGGCGTTTACGGCGGATCTTTGACGGTTGATACTGGCGTTTCATAAATTATAAATCGGTTTCCGGCGCAAAAACCGGAGCGTGGGAGGATAGCAACCAAGGCCTTCGTGTCAAGGAAACGACAGCGTTTAACTTGACTGACGTGCGCAAAAAATTTAACTTCTCCGGCTCTGGTTGGTGGCCATAGCTCAATGGTAGAGTCCCAGATTGTGATTCTGGCTGTTGCGGGTTCGAGTCCCGTTGGTCACCCCAGCCTTCGCTTGAACGAAGTGAAAGCGAAGGCTGCCGCGCCGAAGTGCAACGTAGGCGGGCCGGGTCAAACACCGCCATGAGCTACGGCTCGGCAAGCCAGCCTTTTTAAAATTGAGGTTCTCTGTGAATTTCCACTATGTCTATATCTTGCAGAGTGAAATTCGTCCGCACCATTTCTATACCGGCCTGACAGTCGATCTACATGCCCGTTTGAAAAAACATAACAACGGTGAAGTGGCGGCGACCAAAACACTTCGCCCATGGAGAATCAAAACAGCAATCGCCTTTACCGACCGCGAACGCGCGGCGGAGTTTGAACATTACTTGAAATCAGCTTCGGGCAGGGCTTTTGCGAAAAAACGGCTTTAACCCAGCCTTCGCTTGAACGAAGTGAAGCGAAGGCTGCCGCGCCCAATCCCTTATGCGGGAGCAGGCGGCCCGGATACAACTCCGCCAATGGCAATGGTCCGGTCAGGCCGCCCGTTTAAAAAATCAGGTTCCACGACGTTTGTAGAATTGTCCTCATTCTCGTCCCTCGACCCCGATCAGGTTGGATTTGGTCGGATTAACTCGGATAAACTTGCTTGTCACTATTTTCGCCTCGCTAGTGCCCCTCCGGAAGAAGTTATTTGGCGAACCCAAATCAACAAAACGCAATATTTATGCGGAAACGGTGGCTTCGTTTGGTAAAATTCACTTATCCACACACGTCAACTAAACGCTAAGCAGCAGCCGCATAACAACTTCCGCAGCGCCTCGATCAAATTTTTTTTCTGTCACAATCATCATTTTACCTGCTATTTGCTGGCTTCGCTTCCAATTCAGGTTTACTCATCACCCTTCACTATTTTGGTTGGATTCGGTTTGATTTAGTTGGATTTGATCGGATTTCCTTGGATTTAATTTGATTGGCCGCCGCCCTGCGGTTTTTTTCTCCCGTTAAGCGAACATAAGCGAACATAAGCGAACATAGGCCGACTTAAGACCGGCTAGACGGTGGCACGTCCGGATCGGACTGTCGCCGGGCGGGCCTGAATGGCTGGATTCAAGCCCCCCGCGTTACCTGCCAACTCCCATCTCTCAACTGCCACTTTGTGGCTATGTCAAAGAACAACCTGCAAATCGCCATCCCGAACTCCGAAAACCGGAATCCGTTCCCGTCACCGCCCACCATAGCCAACATTGTTTACATTGTCAACATTTTAAGTGCTCTGTGATTTAATTCCGCCAGCGTGAGCCCGCGCCACCAGGATCGTCCGTCCGGCACGGACCGCTGGTGATGATTTTGCGGCTCGACACATTTCGCCTGCCGCAGTATGAATGTCTTCATGGTGACTGTTTTCCTTTCATCGGTGGTTTGGGGCGGATGTCCCGCAACCTGTGGCCCGGCACCGCTTACCCGGCGCAACCCGCGTTTAACCCGGAAAGCAGACACGTTGTTCACTTTCATCGCCAGACATGCTGGCTAGTGCTCTATGTCGCGCACCTTGTTTTGTCTGTCATTGCTGGTCATCGCCCCCTTGGTAAACTTTCTGGGAAATTATCTCGGCGGTGCAGGCATTCTTCCAGCAGGTTTTGGATTTCTCGCTGGTGCCTCAAGTATGTTCCTTCTGCCTTGGGCTGCCGCTTTTCTATTCTCGGCCATTCTCAAAGCCAAGCCGTCGATACGGGTGTTATTTTTCGCAGCCGCAATGGTTCTGCAGGGCGTCCTTCTGTTTACCATAGTCCCACCTGGGGCTACTTGTGAGATGATGGGTATCGCGCATCGGTTGGGGCACGAGTTTTCAGTAGACGAGCTTAGGAATTGCGCTATGCATTTTCGCCAGAAGTTCCACGATGGCACGCTCAAGGTAGGTCCACTAGATAAGGACAATTACTTCATCGTCGCCCAAGATGCCGAGGTCGTTTCGGATACCGAACTGCCCGACTCACTACGAGGGCGTTTCCAGCGGGTATTCATCCAGAAGTCACCGGTCACGGGAGAGGTACAGGTAGTATTTTCAATAGGAAGCACCACGGGGATCGTTTGCGATAGCCGGACGCATGTGCGTGAGTTTTTTGTTTGCTCCATGGCAGACGGCGTCCAGGCTTATCGGTATCAAAGGCTATGAGTATCAAGTCGCCAGCCACTCAAGCCGAAGCCAGGCGGGATCCTGCACACAGGACAACCGCCGACTTGTCCCGCCATACCTTCAGAGCGACGGCAGACCTGTCTGCCATGGCCTTGGCGGAGGCAGATGGCGCTACGGTTGCAATCGGCGCCGCGAGCCGGCGGCGACTCAGTTTTTGTCTTCAGGCCACATTTGCGCGATGAAACTAAATATTGCCACCGCAATGCTGATAGTCTATTTCGCGCTAATGAGCAATGGTTGTGCTTCATTAAGGCCATCGGCAAATTTGCCGGAATCACAACAGGCGAGTTATGATTATAAAAACCAGACAGACTCGGCCAGCCTTCAGAATGAAGATGCATGGTGGGATTTGATTACTCTTCCATTGAGGATTGCGCTGGGGCCGTGATAAGAACTAGTGCTTTTAAGATGGCAGATTACCACCATGTGGCCTAAGTCGCCGTAGCCAATGCGGGTAGGCGCTTCCATTTTGCGCTTGAGCGTTTTGAATTGCCCCGCCACAGTTCCCGCGTGGTTCGGCTTTCTACATCCAGGCATCACAAAGCACCATGAAAAGAATTACCGCCAAGGTATTGTTTGCCGCCTGCATCCTTTTTGCGTGTGCTCGTTTGTGCGCACAGACGAATGTTTGGCAGCCGTCGCCGGGCCATACGCAATTGCCAATATGGCCGGGGGCAGTGCCTGATCCGCAGTCCGTCCCGGGGCCTGAGAACGCGGCGACTTCCACGGAGTTGATCGCCGGCAGTCCCGTGGTGTTGGTGAATAATGTCTCGCAACCTACGATGACGGTCTATTCGCCAAAAGGGAAAAACACCGGCGTTGCGGTGGTTGTGTTTCCCGGCGGAGGCTACAATTGTCTGGCCATCGATCTGGAAGGCACGGAGATTTGTGATTGGCTCGCTTCCAAGGGCATTACGGCTGTGCTGTTGAAATATCGCGTGCCGACGCCGATAAGGGAATCGTTTCGGACGTCGCGGATGGCGTTGGAAGATGCGCAGCGGACGGTGGGATTGGTGCGCTTTCACGCCGCCGGATGGCAGATTGATCCGCACAAGATTGGTGTGATCGGTTTTTCGGCGGGAGGGCATATGGTGGCGGCCATGAGCACGCATTTTCACGGACGTTTGTATCCGGCGGTGGATGCGGCGGACAAGGAAAGCTGTCGTCCTGATTTTGCGATCGCTTGTTATCCGGGACATCTGTGGGACGACGGTAAAGACGGTAAAGATCTTAAATTGAATCCGAATATTACAATTACGTCCAATACACCGCCGACATTTTTGTTGCAGGCGGAGGATGATCATGTGGATGGTGTCGAGCAGTCGCTGGTTTATTACACTGGACTGAAGCAGGCCGGGGTTCCCGTGGAGATGCACTTGTATGCGCAAGGCGGGCACGCGTTTGGACTGCGGCCATCGAAGTTTCCGATTACGGAATGGCCTAAATTGGTGGAGACATGGCTGGGCACGATCGGCATGATTTCAAAGTAGATGATCACGCCGCCAAACCCGCCACCGCGCTTGTCCCGCCAAGGCTTCGGAGCGACGGCGGATGACGCTTTCGGTCAATCAAGAACGCTTGTTGCGCGCCACGTCACCTATTCGGGGTGTCCTGTAGTCGCGGGATTATTTCGTTAGCAAAAGTTATTTTAAATGAGTGGACCCACAATAACATCCTCGCTGATATATTCAGATGCCGATGCAGGCATAAAGTGGCTGACGGAGGTTCTCGGCCTTACGCTAAAGTCACTTTATAAGACGCCGGACGGAAAGGTCGCTTTCGCTGAACTCGTGTGGCGCACCGGCATTGTCTTTGTTTCAAGCCGGCCACCGGAAGATAATCCGTGGTCGCGGGTTGGCGTGGCCTCGATCGCCTTGGTGGCGGAGGATGCCAAATCGGTCAGTGAACACTACCAGCGCGTTTGTGCGGCGGGTGTGGACATCGTGCGCGCCTTGCACGTGGCGCGCACGCCGGCGTTCCCTGACGGGAGCACCCAGTTCGACGTGAGAGACCCGGAAGGTAACCTTTGGACGATGGGAACATTTCAGCCGACAATTTCGTAGCCTTGAGGTATGGACGGCGGAAGACGGCGGAAACGGACAAATTTTTAGCCGTGTAAGAGCCGGTGTGACGAGGCTCCATCTTCACCCCGGCCGGCTTGAAACATTTTTCACTTTCTTACTCACACGTCAACTGTTTGGCCACCTCCCAATGATGTCCGGATGGATCAACAATCCGGCCGATACGCCATCCATGGGCGTCGGCAACGGGGTAAACCTGAGTCGCGCCGGCTGCGACCGCGAGCTTACACACCGCCGCCGGGTCTTCCACGATCAGCAGCATTCGAACCGAGCAGCCACCCAATGATTCCGGACTGAAGTTGAGGTGCTCCTTGGATTCTTCGGCGACCCAGAACTCCGCGCCGCGCACGGATAACTGAACGACCCCGCCGCCCGGCACGCGATGCAATTCAGTCGCGCCAAACGCCGCTTTGTAAAATTCAACCGCCTGCGCCCAGTGCCGAACCGCTAGCGTAGCCGTAACCCTCGTTTTAAAGCCGCTTACAACCTCGCTCATCGCGCGTCCTTTCTGCTCAAGAAATTTAAACATCGCATAAATTGATTCTGGCCTGAAGCCGCGGGTAGACAAGCTCAATTGAAATTATCGGGTTCAACGTGACTTTCGCCAGGCGATTACCGCCGGCAGCGGTGACGCAGAGCAAACTCTTTAACCTGGGTTATCAAAGATGCAGCGGCACTTGCTCCGTGCGCCCCAAATTCCCGAACTTGACATTGCTTATGGAATAATGATAACCCGATGGGATTATGTTTTATTCAAGCTTATCCGGACTGGGTCTGGCCTCCCCCAAAGGACAGGCGGCGTATGACGTGGACGAGGCGCGTGCGGATGCCAGCGAGGCGAAATCCGAGGCCGATGTGCTGAAACACGACATTGACCGGTTGATGATGATCACCGAGGCGCTCTGGACGTTTTTGAAAAAGGAGCATGGTTATTCGGATGATGACCTGGCCAAGGCGATTGGCGCGATCGACCTGCGGCACAGCGGAGCGGACAAGGATGCGCAGGAGAAATGTCCCAATTGCGGCCGGATGGTGTCGGCGCATCGCCGGCTTTGCCTTTACTGTGGCAATCCGGTTCCGCAAAGCCTGTTTGAACCGTGAGTCCTTGCGAAAAAGGGTCGAAAAAAGGTTGGTTCCTGGTTTTGTAGTATTTTTACAATTCAACTTTTTCTCCGCGTCCCTTTGCGTTCTCTGCGCCTTTGCGTTTCGCCGGTAGCCCGTCCGGCTCGGACCTTAGATCGAATAATCGTCGCCGAAGACTTTCACGTTCTTCAGTTCGACAAAAACCTCCTCCCCCGCCTTCGGTTGCAACTGCTGAAATTCTTCCTTGCTCATTTGTGCCGTGAAATGTCCGCCGTCCGCGAGGCGTTCCAGTTCCAGGTTTGCGACCGGCCCGGCGGCGTTGCTGCGCAGAATTTTTGCCGCAAACGTTTTCGAGCCGCCCGCTTCGCGCGTGATGCGGATGTCGTGCGGTCGCACGAACGCCACCGTGTCAGATTCCTCTTCACCCGCCGTGTTCGGCGCGGCAAATTCCGTGTCGCCGATGACGACCGCGCCGTCCTTCTTGCGCCCGCTGAACAAATTCACGTGCCCGAGAAAATCATAGACGAACGGTGACGCAGGATGATCGTAGATCTCTTCCGGCGTGCCGATCTGCTCGATTCCGCCCTGGCGCAAAATCGCCACGCGGTCGGCGACCTCCAGGGCTTCCTCCTGGTCATGCGTCACAAAGATCGTCGTGATGTGAACCTCTTCATGCAACTGGCGCAGCCAGCGGCGCAATTCCTTGCGCACCTTGGCATCGAGCGCACCGAACGGTTCATCGAGCAGCAAAACTTTCGGTTCGACCGCCAGCGCCCGCGCGAGGGCGACGCGCTGCCGCTGCCCGCCGGAAAGTTGCGTCGGAAAACGTTTGGCCAGCGGTTCCAGCTGGATGAGCTGCAACAACTTTTCCACCCGCGCGCGGATCTCTTTTTCCGGCGGCCGTGTTTCCTTCGGACGCACGCGCAGACCGAAGGCGATGTTTTCAAACACGCTCATGTGCCGGAACAGCGCGTAATGCTGGAACGCAAAACCGGCCTTGCGCTCGCTCGCGGGGATGTGCGTCACGTCCTCGCCGTAAAAAAGGACCTGCGCATCGGCATTATCGGGAAATTCCAGGCCGGCGATCGTCCGCAACAGCGTCGTTTTGCCCGAACCGGAGGGGCCGAGCAGCGCGACGAGTTCGCCGGACTCCACCTTCAGGCTCACACTGTCGAGCGCGGTGAAGCCGCCGAATTTTTTAACCACGTTTTTAACTTCGACACTCATGCGATGAAAATAATTTTACCGCGTTCCCCCTCACCCCGGCCCTCCCGCCGGGAGAGGGTCAGGGTGGGAATTCCCCGACAACTTCGCGCTTTGAACCCTTGAATCACCTGGCGCGTTCCAGTGTCAAGACGCTGCGAGCGTTTCTCCCTCTCCCCAAGGGCATTGGTATCTACACAAGTCAGAAATGGGCCGTTTTCGGGTACTTTTTGCAGAACACTTGATTTCGCAAATGCCCGCTTTTGGGCTAAAAACCATGCAGCCGGCGAATACCCCGCGACTTGTGTAG
>DATHOG010000204.1:0-9168 GCA_035485115.1 Candidatus Sulfotelmatobacter sp.
CACGACCTCGTTGCGCGTTTTGGCGTGCTGCCGGAGAGCCGGGTGGTGCATATCCTCGCGCAGATTTGTGATTCGCTGGCGGAGGCGCACGCGCTGGGATTGATCCATCGCGACATCAAGCCGGGCAACATCATCCTTTGCCGGCGGGGTGGCATGCCGGATTGCGTGAAGGTCCTGGATTTCGGCCTGGTCCGGGAATATCGACAAGCTGGCACGGACGAGAATATTTCCGTGAAAGAAAACCTCGTCGAGGGCACCCCGTGGTTCATGCCGCCGGAAGCCGTGCGCGGAGACACCGTGGGCGACCCGCGCAGCGACCTCTATTCGCTGGGCGCGCTCGGATATTTCCTGTTGACGGGTCATTATATTTTCGATGCCGGGAACATGGCGGAAGTGCAGGAGAAGCAATTAACCGCCGCGCCGATCCCGCCCGGCCGGCGCACCACGCAGCCAATCAGCCGGAAGATGGAAGAATTGATCTTGTGCTGCCTGGAAAAGGATATGAATGCACGTCCGCATTCGGCGGATGGCCTGAGGGCACGGCTGGCGACAACGCCGTTTGCACAAGCCTGGACGCCGGAGCTTCGCGCGGAGTGGTGGCAAAGTTTTGAATCTACCCCGGTGAAGGAAGAAGCGGCAAAACCAGGTTCAACGCCGCTGCCATCGGTGAGCATTGATTTGCAAAGCCGCATGGATTGACTCCGGACGGCGGAAAATGCTTTGGTGCAGACGGTGCGCATGCTGCATTTCATATGATAAGCAACATTGACGAAATTTTTTGTCGAGCCGGGCAGGGGAGATGGTTATAATTACGGCCATGTATTCACCGGCCACAAACCGTTACGATGACAAGAGTTTCTACCGCCGCTGCGGCAAATCCGGCGTCCAGCTGCCGCTGATTTCGCTCGGCCTCTGGCATAACTTCGGCAGCGCGGATTCCTACGACAATGCGCGGGCGATCGTCCGCCGGGCATTTGACCTGGGCATCACCTGTTTCGACCTCGCTAACAACTACGGTCCGCCGGACGGCGCCGCCGAGCTGACCTTCGGAAAAATCTTGAAACAGGATTTGCTGCCGTGGCGCGACGAGCTGATCATCACGACCAAGGCGGGTTATTATATGTGGCCGGGGCCATATGGCGAATGGGGTTCGCGCAAATACCTGCTGTCGTCGCTCGACCAATCGCTTCAGCGGATGGGCTTGCCGTACGTCGATATTTTTTACTCACACCGGCCCGACCCTGATACGCCGCTGGAAGAAACCATGGGTGCGCTGGCCCACGCGGTGAAATCCGGCAAGGCGCTTTACGCGGGTATTTCCAATTATCCGGCGGCGGAAACTGCCCGCGCGGCCAAAATCTTGCGCGAACTCGGCACGCCGTGCCTGATCCATCAACCGCGTTATTCCATGCTCGACCGCTGGGTTGAACCGGACCTGCTCAGCACGCTGGAACAGGAGGGCATCGGCTGCACGGTATTTTCACCGCTGGCGAAGGGTTTGTTGACCGACCGCTATTTCAAGGGGATTCCCGCTGATTCGCGGGCCGGCCACGACAAAAGATTCCTTCGCCCGGACGACGTCACCGACGAAGTGTTGACGAAGACCAAAAAATTGAACGATCTCGCCCGGTCGCGCGGGCAGACGCTCGCGCAAATGGCGCTCGCGTGGGTGCTGCGGCACGCCGTCGTGACCAGTGCTTTGATCGGGGCGAGCAAAGTCGCCCAGGTGGATGACTGCGTGGGTGCCGTGAAAAATTTGAAGTTCAGCGCGGAGGAACTTGCCCGGATTGAAACGATTCTCGCGGGATGAGGTTCAACGAATCTTCGGCCAGTTACCCAGGCTGAATTCGGTGAGTTGATAATCACTGGCGCAATGGTTGTTGGTGGAGAGATAGTGCATCTTCTCGTCGATGGCATAGATCTGATAAGCGTAGTTCGGGCCGCCGCGCGCCGAGTAAATGTGTGAAGCGAGCACCAACTGGTTGCCGACGAGAAGCATCTCGGGACTGGAAGAATCGCCGCCGCCGATGGGAACATCCCCATTCGTGCTTACGCCGTGAGGCACCGCCATTCCGGGGTCCCAGGTCACACTACCCGGGGACCAAAAGCACATCGGCTGGGGAAAAACATAAAACGCCTGGTTCATGCCGATACCCTGGACATAATTAGTAGATGTGGCGGGGAGATAACTCATGAAGTCCGTCGGCAGCACGGGCAGATATTCCACCGAAGCGGGCACGTCGTTATCCAGCAGGCCGACGGAAGTGTCGCTGCCGACATCCACCTTTTGCAGGGTTCGGCGGAAACAAACGACGTTATTCGTGTCCAGAAAGGCGACCGTGAAAGCCTCGGGGTGCATATGGGTGGCGCAAAGGTAATGACGTGGTGAAACCAATGTGGGCAACCCTTGCCCGCTGAGTGGATAGTTGGTGTAGCCGATGGGGGTGGCGCTCAAACCATGCACCCCGTGCAGCCAGAATGTCGGCGACCAGTGCGCGCCGGTGAGGTGGTCGAGGCCGACGGAGTTGGGCCCGTTAAACACGGCGCGATCCAGCGGCAAGGTTGCGCGCGCGGCCGCGTTGGTGGCGAGATGGTAAGCGAGCGTACCGGGGGCGGTGGCCGGGTCTTGCGCGGAAACAATGTTTGTTCCCAACGCCAACAGGGCCAGCGCCCGAAAAAATTTGGTCATGGTCAGTTTGGTTTGTCCCCCGTGCGATCACGAAAGGCCGCAAGAAAGTAAACCATAACGCCGGCAATTACGAGTGCCAGTCCGCCCCAGAAACGCGTCCAATTGTTCACGCCATTATGCGCGCAGGCATCCAGCCACCAGCCCGTGCCCAGATATCCGATCAGATTGCCGACGCCCCCGTTCATCAGCGTGAGCAGTGCCTGGGCGCGCGCGCGCCATGAGGGTTCGATATTCTGGTCGAGATAAATCTGCGCGGTGATGAAGACAAAGACAAAGGAGGCACCATGCAAAATGATGTTCAGCAGCAGTGACCATTCATAATTCAGCGCCCCAAACAGGAAGCGCACCAGACCCAGCGCCAGGCCGCAGGTGAAAATCCATTTCAGCCGCCAGTTGTGCAGCAACCACGCGAGCGAAAACATGCCGATGACCTCGGTCGTTTGCGCCAGGCTCATCCAGGCGCTGGTGCGGTTGAACCCGAGATCATGCAGGTTCGTCGGTGCATAGGGATAAAATGCGCAGAGCGGCGCGTTGAAAAGGGTCGTGGTCAAAAACACAACCCGGACCTCCTTTCGCTTCAACAACGTCAGCGCGTCGAGGCCGAGGCGTTCATGCCAGGTAAGATTTTCGGCGGACACGGGCATTTGCAACGAAGGCAGAAAATAGGTGAACGCCGCCACGAGCAGCCAGAGAAAGGCGTCGAGATAGCAGGCGAAGGCCGAACGGTCGAGCGCGAGCAGGCTCACCAGCAGCGCACCGGCCATCCAGCCGAACGTCGCCAGCGACCGGACGGGACCAAATTCCTTTCGCGCATTCGCCAGACGGTTGAACACGATGGCCGTGGAGATGCTGAACATCGGCGAGTAAAAAAGATAAAAAACCTGGATCAGCGCAAGCAAGAACCATCGGTTCACGTGAAATTGCAGCGACGCACTGATGCCCGTCATCAACAGCGCCGTGCACGTGGCAAGGAAACGCAGGACCTTCGCCGGCGGCACACGCCGGTCCGCCATCGCGCCGAAAATGAGCGGTGAAATGAACGACGCGACGGCGGCCGCAGCGAATGCGTAAGCCTTGATGCTATGCAGGCCGTATTGATCCAGTATCGGGCCAAGCGGCACGAACCAGACAGCCATGCCGGCCGCCTGGATGAAGAACAAAATCATCAGTTCGGCGTACTCGGCTTTACGCAACGTTCTTAACATCGCCGCAGAGGATACGCAAACGGGCGGGAACTTCCAGCCTGCGCAAACAGAAGGAATTATTTACTTTTTGGCAAGCGCGGCGGCGACGGCGGCTTCCAATGCCGCGCCCTGCAGCCGCGTGCCAATAATTTTGCCGTCCGGCCCGACGAGCACGTTAAATGGCAGGGCGCTGACTAGATATTTTTGTGCGAGTTTATTTTGCCAGTGTTTGCCGTCGAAATACTCCGGCCAGGTCATGCCGTCAGTTTCCTTCACAAATCTTTCCAGCGCGCTCCGATCGTCGTCCAGGCTGATACCGACGATCTCAAAGCCTTCAGCATGATGTTTTTTGTAAGTGGTGATGATGTTCGGCAGTTCCATATGGCAAAGGACACACCAAGTCGCCCAAAAATCCACCAATACCACCTTACCCTTGAGAGCCGTGACTGAAAGTGGTTTGCCATCCAGGTCGTTCTCGGAAAAATCAGGGAACGGTTTGCCGGCCCCAAGGAGTTCATCCTGTTTTTTTTCCGCTTCTGCCATGGCCTTCTCCTCATCCGCCAGTTGGTCAAACATCAACAATTGCTGGCTGGCGGCTTGACCGTATCGCGTCTGCGGAAAATCGCTGGCCAACTGTTGGAGTACCGCCTTCGTTTTGTCGTAGTCATGCAGAAGTTCCAGATACAGCCTGGCCTTCATGTAAACCGCCAGGGAGGCGTTGGTGGGATCAATGTCTTTTTCCTTCGCAATGAATGCGTCGAAGGCCTTGATGTCATCGGCATAATCGGCCTCGTTGGTTTTGCCCCCTGAATATTTCGCGATCACCCGGTCGGTGAGCGCGTGGAGTTCGGTTGCCGGATCATTCGTTTGTGCGCGGGCGATGGAGATGAAAGCCGTGGTTGCGACGAGAACGGCGAAAAACATTTTCATGGTGGACGGAACGATTCCACCTTTTTAATGGACCGGCAACTTATTTCCAGCGGCGCCCTGATCTGCGGGGCGCGGCATTTATGCCGCTTCAATGTGGCCACGCAAAAATTCGTTCAAGTGAAGCCGGTGCTCCCAAACTCAGAACAAGGCATTGCCTCTTTTCCGGCGGCTCAACGGCCTGCTGCCACCGGCTCATGATACGACTGGCCGTTGGCATAAAGCTTCAGCAGCTCGTTGCCGACGTAGGTCACACTCTGATCACCGGACTCATTCGCAAGTTTGACGGTGAGCTTCCCGGTGCTGACCGCCTCCGGAAACCGGCTGGCTTCCGCGTAGGCCGCCGCCAACGTCCCGGTGATTTTTGCCTGCCGGTAGCCGGTGAGTTCGCAGGCGCGTTCGGCATAAACCACGGCATTGCTGCCGTTGCGCACGGTCCCGTCGCCGCAGGTTGCCAGCAGCCAGGCAAGATTGTTCAACGCCTCGACCTGGTCCGGTTTTGCCAGCAATACCTGCTGGAACTGGTCAACGGCCTCGCGCGCGTCGCCATCCTGGTAAAGCAGCGTCGCCAGATCCAGCCGCGTGGCGGGGTCCGGCTGAAAACGCAGCGCGACCAGATAATGAAAAACCGCCTCGCGATTGCGGCCCTCGCTGCGCAACAGGCGCGCGTAATTTTTGTGCGCGCCCACATCGTAGCTCTTGAGCGCCAGCGTGGTTTGAAACTCCTTTTCCGCCCCGGAAAATTTCCCGGCCATCATCAGAGACTGGCCCAGGTTTAGATGCGCGGCGGCGTTGTTGGTATCGGCGAGCACGGCGGCCTGGAAATGCTCCGTGGCCCGGGCCATGTCCTTGCGGTTCGCGAAAATCACGCCGAGGTCATTTTGCGCATAGCTGGCGGCGGGATTTTTGGCGACGGAATCACTCATCAGTTTTTCCTCGGTCGAATAAACCCTTGCGCGTTGAAACGCGAGCGTGGACAGGATCAAGATCAAGAGCAGGGAACCGATACGCATGGCCGTCTTTTCAACCCGTGCCGCCAGCAGGGCGGCGATCAGCGCGAGGGGTGCAATGAGCGGGAGGTATTGAAGGTGGTCGGAAACCTGCCAGCGCGTGAGGAATTGCGAGTCGAACAAGCCGAGCGCGGGAAAAAGCGCCACGGCAAAGGTGCCGAGCGCGAACAATAAGTGCCGGGCCCGGCTGTCGGGAAATCGCCAGCACCACAGCAACGCAGCGCCGAAAAGAAAGAACGGCAGCCAGGAGAAAAAAGCGAAGGAGTCCAGTGTCCATTGCGGATAGACCAGATTGAGGTTGGACGGCCAGAGGGCTTTGCCAAGGTAAAATGCCACGACATGCCCCGCCACGGTGATGCGCTGCCAGAAGGTTTCAGGGGCCAGGGTTTCGCCGGCGGAAGCCAGCGCCTGATGTTTCTGGAACCAGATGGACAACAAGCCGAACGCGAGCGACAGGACAAAAAATGGCGACGTATGAATGAAATCCTTCCACCGGATTTTTTCGCGTTGCCACCAGGCCGCCGCCAGGAGGATTGCCGGCAACATGATGACGGAGGTTTTCGCAAACAGCGCCAGAAGGAAGGATATCAACGCCATCAGATACCAGATTGTATTTCGCCATGGACGGGCGGCTTGATTTTTGTCCTCCGGATACAGCGCCAGCCGTTCATAATTCAGATAGGCGATGAAGCTGAACAGGAAAAATGGCAGCGACAGGGTGTTCTTGATCTCCGCGGCGCGGGCAACGGAATTGACGCAGACGGGATGCACCGCATACAACGCGGCGGCCAGCCACGCGCCAGGAATCTTTAATTTCAGCAGCAACCGCCAGACGAGCATCGCGCTCGCGGCGTGCAAAATGATGTTGGTCAGGTGATAGCCAAAGGGATTGGTTCCGAAGGCAAGCCTTTGCAGCCAGAACGCGATGCTGGAAAGCGCAAAATCCGTCTGGAACCAGATGTTCCAGGCGGTCAATTTGCCGTGCAGCAGGTCGTTGTCGCCGTCAATCAACCGCCAGTCATCCATCAGAAAAGTTCCCGGCAGTACCGGCGAATAAACCGCGAGCACGAAGGTGAAGAGCAAAACACCGCCAAGGAAAAAGCTTAACGTCCGCTGCGGCGTTTCCAGCATCTCAAAAAAGGAATTCCATGCCTGTGCGATAAATCGTCCGGTGCGGCGGACGGCGGACAAGTCTGCGAAAGAAGAATCTTTAGTGTCTGAGTTCACCAAATCTGAAGGAAATCTATGCTCGAAATCCATGCAACGCGAGTAAATTTTCTTTCACCGACGCCGCCGGAACGACTACGCTGCACGCGTGAATTTTACGGGCATCATCACGCCGAACATACAGAATTGGAGCTGCCATGGCTGCACCGATTGCTGTCGCGGCGGATTGCTCATCACGCTGCAACCGGAGGACAAGCAACGGATCGAGGAACAGAATTGGACGCCGGCGGACGGCATCGATCCGGCGAAGGCCGTTGTGCGCGGCCTGAACCATTTCCGGCTCGGCCATCAGCCGGACGGCGCCTGTGTCTTTCTCGACAGCCAGGGCCGCTGTAAAATCCACGCGAAATTTGGCGAGGCCGCCAAACCGCTGGCCTGCCGGTTGTATCCGCTCGTCGTGCATCCGGCGGGGAAAAAACTGCTGGTCGGGCTGCGCTTCAGTTGCCCGTCCGCCGCCGCGAACAAGGGCGTGCCGATGTCCGGATATGCCGCGGGCCTGGCAAAGCTGGCCAAAACTTTTCTGCCGGATAATTGCGATGAATTCCCGCCGCCCGCCGTGGCCGCGACGGCAGGGCTGGACTGGCCGGATTTCATGCGCTTCACCCGCTGGCTGGACAAATCGCTGGCGGATGAAACGCTCCCGATGGCGTTGAAAATCCTCCGCGCGTTGCAATGGCTCGGTACGGTGGAGAAGAGTTATTTCGACCAGATCGAAGGCGACAGCGCGGATGACATTCTGGGGGCGCTGGTGGAAAATTCTTCAAAAAAAATTCCTGAATTGCCGGAGTCGCCGGAGAAACCGAGCGCCTTCGGCCGGCTGTTTTTACGGATGATGGTTTTGGAGCACGCGCGCATCGTCACGGTCGCGGATACGGACGTGCGGAGTTCCCATCGCTGGAAGATGCTGGCGGCGGCAGCGCGTTTCGTGTGGTCGGCCGGTTCAACACCGGCCCTGAGCGAGGAATTGAAGCGCGTGAAATTTTCCGATATCGAGAAAAATTTCGCGCCGTTGTCGGCGGGCGCGGAGGCCTTGCTGACCCGTTATTTTTGCGTGAAGGTCCAGAGCCTGCATTTTTGCGGGCGCGCGTTCCATAACCGTCCGTTCATCGAAGGCTTCCGGAATCTCGCGCTGCTGTATCCGGTCATCGTGTGGCTGGCGCGCTGGCTGGCCTTGAGCGCGGGGCAGCCGGAGGTGGCGGATGCAGATGTCCTGCGCGCCGTCTCGCTCGTGGATCACCATTATAGTTATACGCCCTATCTGGCGTGGCGCACGAAATTGCTGCAACAGCGGAATGACATCGCCAAATTGTGCGAATGGTATGCCCGATGACGGATTTTGGCCCCGAATTTGCTCCATTTGCCATGGTAAATGAATGTTTTTAAAGCAAATATGCGTTTGAACGGTCAATGCACCCGGACGTTATTGTCCTTGTCTGACCGGCCAGATATATTATGTTATTTGCTGAAGGTTGAAATATTGAGGTGTCGGCTAAAAGAAACGAGGCTCCGGTGAAACGGGGTTTATAAAGTTCTTGAAAATTCATTGTTTACATCTTGAAACAAAGTCATTTCCGTCCCGAAATCGGGCGGGCATGACGTTGGTCGAGGTCGTAATTGCATTGGCCATCACCGCGCTGACGGTGGGGGGCATTGTGAGCGGTTATATTTACAGCTCCAATGCCGCCATGCAGGATTCGCTGGAGCTGGCGGCCTGCACGCAGGCGCAGGCACGCATCGAGCAGGCGCGCAGCGCGCAATGGGATGTCTCGGCCTACCCGGCCGTGGACCAGTTGGTGGCTTCAAATTTTCCCAACCAGATGGTGACCTTGACCCAGTTGGACTCGCCATCGAACACGGTTTCCGCCACGGTGCAGACAACCATCTCACAAGTTTCGGTGTCGCCGCCGGTGCGTTTGATCCATGTGGACTGCATCTGGCAATACCGGGATTACACGATGACAAGCTCGGTTGAAACCATGCGCGCCCCGGACGAATGAAAACAGCCTTGAACAATTCCGGCCGGCGTTGCAGTGCTTTCACCATCACGGAGATGATGGTGGCCGTGACAATTTTATTGCTGGTGGTCAGCGGCATCCTCACGGCACACATGTGGGGCTTGAGAATGTCTCTG
>DATHOG010000205.1:0-3736 GCA_035485115.1 Candidatus Sulfotelmatobacter sp.
CGATGCAGATGGCCCGCAACGGACCGGGCGGCGGGTCGGGCAACGCCGCGAACTGCGCGAGATCTTTTTCGGTGAGCGCAATCTGCGGCATCTGCTCGATGCGCCGCGCACCCAGACGTTTCAAGGCCTCGCAACTTTCGCGCGTGACGCCGATGGCGATGGTCGCCGCGCGCGCCGTATCGCGCAGCGCGGATGTCTTCTCGCAAAAATTTCTCGCCGTGTCGCGGGCGAACTCGGTAAAACGATTTTTTATTGGCAGCTCCGAGACAAACGCCTTGGGCGCAGATTCCGCCGCGCCGACCGGCCCCCAGATGAACGGCAAACCCAGATCGCGCAGTCCGCTGGGCGTCCAATAACGTCCGTAGGTGACATGATGCACGAGGTCGAACCGGATTTTTGCATGCAGGTCACGGACGGTTTTGCGCAGGCGTTCCTGCCAGAGATGATAATATATCGCGCTGGTCGAGCCATGATTGCTCATCCATTGCACGGAGGGCGACAGGCGCTGAAAAACCGGATGAAAATTCGGCAGCGGATTTTTCTCGAGGACCGGCAGGGTGAGTTCACGGTATTGATGCGCATCGGCGATGACGGCCCAGACTTCGTGTTCCTTGAGCGCCTCGTTGATGACACGCCAGGCGTTACCCGGCTCGGAAGTCTGGCAAGGAAAGCAGGAATACGTTGAAAGCAGGACTTTCATCGCATCAGATGCGATTCCACCAGACGGCGGTCGGCTTTGGCACGTCCACTGTCACCCGTTGCGCCGGGCTGTCTTTTGTGTATAGCGAGTAGCTGGTCGGTTGGAGGTTGAAATGGCCGCGGAACAACCGGCGCAGGCGATGGCTTGCGATCCAGACGGGCTTGAGCATACGCGTGACCGGCGGAATCATTTTGCGGGTTTCAGCCATTTCGCGCCGGGCGTTCGGCTTCAAGTTCATGTTCTCGCCCGTATCGGCAAACACGGAGGTGAATTCGTCGCGTGCAACCATCGGCACGCCGGCGTTCATCAACGCGAGCACCCAGTGAAAATCCCCCAGGTCGCGCCATCTGGTGTCGAAAAAAATCTGCCGCTCGCTGATGACCTTCCGCCGGATGAAAATCGCGCTGGTCAAAATCGGGAAGCGGAACCACACATGATGAGGGTTCGGCACCATGGAATGCCGGTGGCACATATATTTTCCTGCGCCATCCGTCACGATGCTGCCCGCCAGCAAAACCTCGACCTGCGGATGGGTTTCAAAAAACTGCTGCACTTTTTTGAGGGCGCCGGGCAGATATTGTTCGTCGCAATTCAGATAGGCGAGGATGTCGCCGGTCGCGCGGCGGTAACCGCGGTTCACGGCGTCATACATGCCCTGGTCCTTCTCGATGAACGCCTGCACACGGGGGTCGCGCGGCAGCCAGTCGCCGGTGCCGTCGTCCGAGCAGGAATCCTGCACGATGTGTTCGTGTTCCACCCCTTGATCGGCGACCGAGGCGATGCAGAGCTTGAGCCATTCCGAATTGCGGAAACTGGGCGTGACAATGGAGAATTTCAACGGCATTCGATCGGTTATTCGTTTCCTTATCTGATTGGACGCGCCCAAGACTGTTCAAAGAAAGCCATGCTGTCAAACCTTCGTCCGGAACCGCTGAGCCACGGGAATCCGCCGGCCCATACCGAAGGCACGTGGCGAAACCTTCAGCCCCGGCGCGGCCTGCCGGCGCTTGTATTCGCTGAACGTGATCTTATTCACGACATCGTTGACCACCGCCAGGTCATATCCCCGCGCGACAATTTCCGGCTTGCTCAAATTCTTCACGACATATAGATCCAGGATCGCATCCAGAATTTCGTAAGGCGGCAGCGAATCCTGGTCTGTCTGGCCGGGGCGCAATTCCGCGCTCGGCGGCTTGGTGATGGAATCGTTGGGGATGATTTCGCGTTCGCGGTTCACCCATTTCGCGATCTTATAGACGTCCGTTTTCAGCACATCCGCGATGGGTGCCAGCGCCCCGTTCATGTCGCCGTACAGCGTGCAGTAGCCGACCGCCATCTCGGATTTGTTGCCCGTCGTCAGGACCAGCCCCCCAAATTTATTCGAGAGCGCCATCAACGTCACGCCGCGCAGGCGCGACTGGATGTTTTCCTCCGCCTCGTTCGCCTTCGTGCCGGCAAACAATTTTTGCAACTGCGCCTCCACCGCCTGGAACACCGGCTCGATCGGCAGCACGTCGCAACGGATCTTCAGGTTGCGCGCCAGCTTTTCCGCATCGGTCAGGCTGCCCTCGCTGGAGTAACGCGCCGGCATGGAAAAACCCCGGACGTTTTCCGGTCCGAGCGCATCGGCGGCGATGACCGCGATGAGCGCCGAGTCGATTCCGCCGCTCAGGCCCAGGATCACCGACTTGAACCCGCATTTGCGGACGTAATCGCGGATGCCGAGCGACAATGCGGCAAACAACTGCTCCTCGCGCCCCGGGAATTCGTTTCCGCGTTCCGATTTCCACTTTCCGCTTTGGGCCAGATCCACCACCAAAACGTCTTCGGCAAATCCCTTTGCCATCGCGATAATTTCCCCATTCGTATCCAGCGCGACGCTGTGCCCGTCGAAAATCAATTCGTCATTCGCGCCGATGGTGTTGACCTGCGCGAGCGGAATCTTTTCATCGCGCGCCACACGCCGGAGCATTTCCAACCGGGTGCGATCCTTGCCGTCGCACCACGGCGAGGCGGAAAGATTCAGGATAAATTCCGCGCCCTGGGCGATCAGTTCCTTCACCGGGTCGCGGCGGTACAGGCGGTCGGGCCAGAAATCCTCGTCATTCCAAATGTCCTCGCAAATCGTGATGCCGATTTTTTTGCCGAGAAAGGTGAACGGTTCGGTTTTTTTGGCCGGCTCGAAGTAACGGTCTTCGTCAAACACATCATAGGTCGGCAACAGGCTCTTCGTCATGCGCCAGATGATCTTTCCGTTTTGTAAAATGGCGGCGGAATTTTTCAGCGCGCGCCCCGGACGCTCGGGATTTTTTTCGACAAAGCCGACGCAGAGCGGGACGTTGCCGGTCTGCTTCGCTGTTTCCTCGAGCGCCGAAAGATTGGCGTCCACAAAATCCTCACGCAACAGAAGGTCGCGCGGCGGATAGCCGCACAGGAACAATTCTGGCGCGATCACAAATTCCGCGCCGCGGGCGACCGCATCCGCATAGGCGGACACAAGCTTTTCGCGGTTGGCGTTGAAATCGCCAATCGTCGGGTTGAGCTGGAGCAAGCCGATTTTCATCAGGTCAGACGTAAATTTTCGATTCGCGGATGGCTTCCGCCACGGCGGATGGAACGAGATTTTCAACCGGCAATCCGGCTTTCAACCGCGCGCGGATTTCGGAAGAAGATACGCCAAAGGGAAACCCTTTCAATGTCCGCCCGCGGAACGGCGCGGGAAATACCGGGGTTGCGCCGCCGGGACGCGGCACGGCCACGAATTCTGCGAGTTTGGCGAGTTCAGCCGGTTCGCGCCATTCGTTCAATTTGGCCGCGTTGTCCGCGCCGATGAGGTAGAACAATTCCACCGCCGGAAATCTTTTGGCGTAATCGCGCAGCGTATCTATCGTGTAAGAGGTGCCGCCGCGTTTTGTTTCCTGATCGTCGACTTGGCAATTCGCTCTTCCCGCCAGCGCGAGGCGCAATAGTCGGAGGCGGATTTCCGCCGGGGTGATCTGGTTTTCCGTCTTGAAGGGAGATTGCGCGACCGGAACG
>DATHOG010000206.1:0-25196 GCA_035485115.1 Candidatus Sulfotelmatobacter sp.
AAAGCCGACGAATACGATGAGCGTGATCACTTCCTGGATGATCTTAAGTTGGTACGGCGAAAAGGAATTGCTGCCCCAGCGGTTCGCCGGCACTTGCAGGATGTATTCAAACAGCGCGATGCCCCAGCTCACCAGAATGACGATGAGCAGCGGCTTCGATTTGAATTTCAGATGTCCGTACCAGGCGCAGGTCATGAAAATATTCGAGAAGACGAGGAGCACGATGGGCAGCCAGCGGGATTCGGTCACATTCATCCGTGCAAGTTGGGTTTGCCTCCGCGTCGTGTCAATTGCGTTCGCACTCCCGCCAAAATTTGAACTTTGAACCCTGCGCCGCGAACTTTATTCTGCGCACATGAACAAAGTCAAAGTTGCCGTTCTCGGCACGGGTTCGCTTGGGCAACATCATGCACGGATTTACTCCGAACTCCACGACGCCGGTCTCCTCGAGATGACCGGCATCTATGACGCGAACGCCGCCAGCGCCCGCGCCGTCGCGGAAAAGAACAAGCTGCACGTCTTCAATTCCCTCGATGAAGCCGCCGCCGCGAGTGATGCGCTGAACATCGTCACGCCGACGGTTTTTCATTTTGAAATCGCCAAAAAATTGATGGAGCAGGGGAAGCATGTCCTCGTTGAAAAGCCCATCACCGACAATTCCGCGCAGGCCGGCGAACTCATCAAGCTGGCAAAGAAAAAAAATCTCGTGTTGCAGGTGGGTCATGTCGAACGTTTCAATCCCGTTTTCAAATACATTGCCAGCCAGGCCAATGACCCGCGCTACATCGAGTGCCAGCGCCTCTCGCCGTTTCCCGCGCGCTCCATGGACATCGGCGTGGTGCTGGATTTGATGATCCATGATCTCGACATCGTTCTTTCGCTCGTGAAATCGCCGGTTGTGAGCGTGGATGCGATGGGGCTTTCCGTCTTGAGCAAGAGCGAGGACATCGCGAATGCGCATCTGAAATTCGCGAACGGTTGCGTGGCCAACATCACCGCCAGCCGTGCGAGCGCCGACCGCCTTCGCAAAATCCGGCTCTACAATGGTCCGAAAAATCCCTGCTACATTTCCGCTGATTTCCGCCTTCAGGAAGGTCACATCAGTCGTTTGTCAGAGGGAACGGTGAAAGAAGGCGCGAACATCGTGAGTGAATTTGGCGGGAAGAAAATTTTGCGTGAAGCGGCGCCGATCGAAAAAGGCGAGCCGCTGAAACTGGAGTTGCAAGGTTTCGTGGAGGCCGTACGCGATGGGAAAACGCCCGTCGTCACCGGTGAACACGCCAAGGCGGCATTGGATTTGGCGTTTGAAATCACGCGGCAGGTGAATAAAAAATAACAACCATGCACTCCCAGTATTCTCAATTTGCCAATCTAAAACTTTGGAAGGTAATTGATAAGGCAATTGCTGATTTGGAAAAAATCAAGACTTGGAATTAACCACCAATCGAGAACGTGTCGTTGGATATTTATGCAAACAAGTCGTAAAAATAAAATCGCTTCAAAAGCCGAAGCTGCGGAGCAGCGCGCGAGAGTAGCCCATAGCGCGAGCTATGGGTCAGTTCATCCAAAGATTTCTCAAGCTCCGGGAGGAGCGATAGAAATTAGGCGTTGGAAAATTTATTTCTTTCGCTCCTCCCGGAGCTTAAAAAATTTGATCGTTCTATTCCCACGGTTTCACCGTGGGCTGCTACCATGCGCTGCTCGGCAGCTTGGGTTTGGAACGAATCCGCTTTTTTACCGCTTTAATTTATGGCGCACACCTTCACCCATTTGCTGACACATATTGTTTTCAGCACAAAGGAACGCCGTCCATTACTGGACGCGGATTTGAAGGCGCGACTGTTTCCGTATCTCGGCGGCATCATCCGCGCACACGACGGGAAAGCGCTCATTATCAACGGTCCGTCCGATCATGTTCACATTCTGGCATCGCTGGCTGCGAAGTATGCGTTGTCCGATTTAATGCGCGAATTGAAGGCGGATTCCTCGGGTTGGGTTCACAAGAATTTTCAGGGCCAAAAAACATTCGCATGGCAAATCGGTTATGGCGCGTTCAGCGTGAGCCACTCCAGTCTGCCAGAGGTTGAAAAGTACATTGCCGGTCAGGAGGAACATCACCGGAAGGTTTCCTTTCAGGAGGAATTTGTGGCGTTTCTTAAGAAGCATCAGATTGAATATGACGAAAGGTTTTTGTGGGAGTGAATTTTCTTTCGCTCCTGCCGGAGCTTTTTATTTTATGTGACGATGACCCACAGCTATCGCTGTGGGCTACTGGCGGACGCTGCTCCGCAGCTACGTTGTGAAACCCAAAACCTTCATGCTCATCGCGGGCGAGGCGAGCGGCGACCAGCTCGCGGCGGAACTTGTTGCGGCGTTGCGAGCACAATTGCCCGGGGCGCAATTTTTTGGCGCAGGCGGTGCGCAGATGCGCGCGGCGGGTGTGGACGTGGTTTATGACATGGGGCAGCTTGCGGTCGTGGGGGTCACGGACGTGGTGAAAAAGGTTTTTGAGATCCGGCGTCTGCAAAAAAAGCTGCTCGCGGAAGCCATCGCGCGGAAGCCGGATGTATTCATCGGTGTGGACTACGGCGGGTTCAACCTGCGCTTCGGCAAGGCGATCAAGCAATACCTGCGCGACAATCCGTTCGTGGACTGGAAACCAAAGGTGGTGCAGTTCATTTCGCCGCAGGTCTGGGCCTCGCGCCCCAAACGCGCTGACCGGATGGCGGGTGATTACGACCTGCTGTTGAGCATCTTTCCGTTCGAGAAAGAGTGGTATGCAAAGCGGGTGCCGACGCTGCGTGTGGAATTTGTCGGGCACCCGATGGTCGAGCGGTTTGCTTCGGAGGGACGAGTTCCAAGAGTCCCCAATATTGAGTCAGGGACTCGTGGAACTCGTCCCTCCAAGATACTTCTATTGCCGGGGAGCCGGCGGAGCGAATTGAAACAGCATTTGCCGGCGATGCTCGGCGCGATGAAGTTGATCCGCGAAAAAATTCCGTCGGTGCAGGCGAAGATGGTGGTGCCGAATGAAACGTTGGTGCAGATGGCCAAATCACTGGGCGTAGATATGGAAATTCAAATTGGGAATCTGCCGGCAGCATTGGCGGAGGCGGATGTGGCCATCGCGAAAACGGGCACGGTGACGATGGAGTGCGCGTTTATGCGGGTGCCGACGGTGACGCTTTACAAAGGCTCCTGGCTGAATTACCAGATCGCACGGCATTACATCACGGTGAAGACGTTCACGATGGCGAACCTGCTCGCGGGCGAGGAGGTGTACCCTGAGTTTTTGCAATACAACCTCACGGCGGAAAATCTGGCGCGCGCCACGCTGGGGATTTTGCAGGACGAGACGCGGCGGACAAAGATGCACGCGCAACTGGACAAAATAATTGCGTCGCTGGGCGAGCCCGGCGCGACGCGTCGGGCGGCGGAAAAGATTTTGAGCTTGTTTTGACGTGGAGGGCAAATGTCTTTGCAACTTGAACGTCGTAAGACCAAGTGGCGAAGCGGCAGCTTCGCTCTACCATGATTAGCGAAGCGAAAGGCATGCTGGAAATTTTATGAAAGATTTGTCAAATCCATTCTGGATCAAACTCAAGGGAGTTTTATTTTTGCTCATCGGCATCGTGTCGGCGGTGCTGGTGTTTCTGGATGATCCAAAATGGCAGACGGCGGTGCTATTGGTGCTGGCGATCTGGAGTTTCTGCCGGTTTTATTACTTCGCCTTTTACGTCATCGAGAAATATGTGGATTCGAAATATAAATTCTCCGGGCTGATCGATTTCGTGAAATATTTTTTCAGGAAGCGGTGAGATGCCCGCACTCAAAATTTTGATTGTCATGAATCAAAAGAACCAAAATGAACTTGAGGCGGCGGCCCACGTGTCAGCCGTTCTCGGCGGGGTAATGCTTGTGCTTGCGGTTTTAATCCCAGCCGAGTCAGGAACCAAATTTCAAGAAGCGGCAGCCGGTCTGGCTGCGTTGGGTTGGGGAGCCCGACAGATTGTTCTGATCAAAAAACGTAAAGCTGGAGAAGAACTAACCCGGCAGGAGCAAGTTCAAGATGAGCGTTTAGAAAAACAGTTGGAGAAAATGGATAAAAGCGGGTCGATGAAAAATGTGGGTCTTTTGCTAGTCTGGATTTTGGCGGCGCTTTTTTTAATTTTTGCCGGTTGCGTTATATATTTGCGTGTAGTGCATCCGGTACGTTAATAGATTTTTCCTGTTTGCTTTGTCCGTTGGGCGGCTTAATTTCCCCTGCATGGAATCTCTGCACGCGCCGTGGCGCATCCAATACATCCTCGCGCCCAAGCCGGAATTGAAAGAAGGGCTCTTCGCCCGCCTCGCGCAATCGTCGGACGATGTGGGCAATCTCGTCATCGTGCGCGACCGCACGTGTTTCGCGCTGCTGAATTCATTTCCCTACAACGGCGGCCATATCATGGTGCTGCCGTATCGCGAGGTGCCGGACTTGAACGGCCTGACGGACGAGGAACTGGCGGATGTCTGGAAGCTGGTGCGCCGTTGTATCAACGCGCTCACGGCCGTGATGAAGCCGGACGGGTTCAACGTTGGCATCAACCTTGGCAAAGTTGCGGGTGCGGGCATCGCGGACCATCTGCACGTACACATCGTGCCGCGCTGGACCGGCGACACGAACTTCATGCCGGTCATCGCGGACACGGGCGTGGTGCCGGACGCGTTGAAGGACATCGCGGCCAAGTTGCGGGCGGAACTGGCGAAGCAGGTTCAATAAATTTTGTAGCCGTGAACGTCAGTTCGCGCCATTCGGGTGCCGGAAGATTAGTTTGCGCCGACTGACGTCGGCGGCTACTTAATTTCAATACTTCTGGTTGAAATTATTTGTTTGTGATGGTTTCGGAATAGCCATAATGGCTGTTTCCGTTGGAAAAGTTAAAATAGCGCGGGCTTCGTCCTCTTGAGATCAGCAACCAATTAAATCGCAGATTTTCTATTATCAGGCTGCGAAAATCTTCAAGTTGAGACGGTTTTCCATAAATCCAAAATACCGGCTCGCGCCAAGCAACTTCATTGGTAGTGATTGGCATTATTATTTCAGCCGTTGTATGCGCAGGCATAATTTTTGTCGGACCATAAATACCATCTTCATGTGACCATGAACCAAAAATTTTAATTTGTGGATTACAACGCATACAATTTATTGGCTCATTGGCAGTGTTGGTTAATGCAAAGACAGCCATTTTGCCCAGATTTACATCGTTTGTGAATGTGACAAACGAAACCTTTAGTGAATTTGAAGAACGAAACGGATAACCCGCTAGAAAAATCACGCCAATGACGAGGGTGATAATTACTAAACTAATTGTGAACCATTTGTTTTGATTTGTGTACACGAAATTGCTTCAGATCTTCACCGAAAAGATTTCCGGGCTGATGACGCCGTCGGAAACTTTCGTGACGCTGCCGGTCATCAGGATGTCGAAGCCGTCGCGGATCTCGATCTTGATGATGCCGCCGGGGCAATGTACGGAGACGTTTTTGTCCACGAGGCCGAGCTTGTGCGCGACTGCCGCCGCTGCGCTGCTGCTGCTGCCGCTGGCGAGGGTGTAGCCTGCGCCGCGTTCCCAGATCTCAATCTGGATGTTCGCACGGTCGCGCACCTTCAGAAACTGCACGTTGGTTTTGCGAGGAAAATAGTGATGGGTTTCGAGCAACGGGCCGTAATGCACGGCAAGGTCCATGCTGATGTCCGGCAGTAGCAACACGCAGTGCGGATTGCCAATGGTCGCGGCGCAATAGGTGAAGTCGCGTCCGCCGACGGAAATTTTTTCGTTGATGACCTCGCGTTTAGCGCCGGTGACGGGAATCTTGTCGCTGGCGAAACTGACTTTGCCCATTTCCACGCGCACCATCTTGCCGTCTTCAAAAACCGTCGAGCGCACGAGGCCGCCGTCGGTTTGGATGGCAAACTCCTCGTTGCCGACAAATTTGGTGTCCCACAGGAAACGCGAGAAGATGCGCAGGCCGTTGCCGCTTTTTTCGGCGATGCTGCCATCGGGATTGTAGATCTTCAACGCGCACTTCGCGTTCTGGGAGGGCAGGGGGCCGAGGAGAATGCCGTCCGAGCCGACGCCGTAGTTGCGGTGGCAGATGGTCTTGACCTGTTCGGAGGTGAGCGATGCGGAAAGTTCCTGCGGATGGATGACGATGTAATCGTTGCCGAGCGCGTGGTATTTCGAAAATTTCATGAAATAATTTTTACAGAAGGCAACGAAGGAAACAAAGGGAATCGTTTTGAAAAAGAAAATTCCCTGCAAAACGGACGGTTTGGGGGTGCGGGGGAAAAGCGGTAGAGGACTATCGTAAGTTCAAAGCACTGGTGAATTCGCGATGGTCTCTGAAATTTGTAGAACGTCCTGGAATGCGTCGCTAAGCAAGATTATTGGCAAAAATCTCAAGAGGTTTGGCTGGCGCGGGGGCGCGGCAAGGTTTATTCATCCGCATCCCGTGAACAAGACCTCCTACACCACGCGCGTGAGTTACGCGTCCCTTGATTTTGGCGGGCAGCTGGTCTTTCAATTCATTATCGGTGGTTACATCGGGAAATTTTTCACGGACGTCTATGGCCTGACTGCCGGTACGGCGGCGACAATCCTGCTCGTGGCCCGCTGGGTGGATGCCGTGGACGCGCCGGTGTGGGGAATCATCTTTGACAAGGTTCACAGCCGCTTCGGCAAGCATCGCCACTGGTTTCTGTGGCTGTGCGTGCCATTTGCGCTGTTCGGCGTGCTGACGTATCTCGCGCCGGATCTAAGTTATCACGCAAAGGTCATTTATGCCGCCGTGACCTACATCATCAGCAGTGTGATTTATACCGGCATCAACACGCCGGTCACCTCCATCCTCACGGCGCTCACCACGGATCCGCAGGAGCGCATCACCCTGATGAGTTGGCGGATGTTCGGGTCCAAGTTCGGCGCGCTCGCGGTGAATCTCTTCGCGCTGAAACTCGTGGACTATTTCGGGCATGGAAACGACCGCGTGGGTTTTCAGCGGGTGCTGCCGATTTACGCGGTTGGCTGCGTGGCACTGTTTTTGTTCGGTTTTTGGAATTTGAAGGAAGTTGTCGTGGAGGAAAAAAGACACCAGCCCATCCTGGGGACCTTTGGCGCGTTGAAAGGTAATTGGCCGTGGTTCATCATTTTTTTAAGCAGCCTGTTTTTTTGGATCGCGTTCATCACGCGTTACACAGTTGTTCCTTATTTTTTGCAATACAACCTGCATCGAAAGGACCTGACCTCGCTCGCGTTCAGTCTGGACGCGGTTTCGCTGGCCACGGCCCTGTTGCTGCCATGGTTCTGCAAATGGTTCTCCAAAACCGCCGCGTGGGGGTGGGGTTTGTCGGTGATGATTCTCGGGCAACTGGTAACTTATGCGGGTGTGGCCGGTGGCAATTCCATCACGCTCATCATGACCGGCTGGGTCATCGGTTTGCTGGGCAGCGGCATGGCGATGGCGGTGCCATTTTCAATACTATCGGACAGCGTGGATTACGGCGAATGGAAGACCGGCATCCGTGCCGCCGGTCTGCTGACGGCCGTCGGCGCGGCGTTTTGCTTGAAGGCGGGTGCGGGACTCGGCGGCGCGATTCCGTTGTGGATCATGAGCACAAGCGGCTACGTGGCGAACGCGGAGCAACCCGCCTCGTCGCTCAAGGCCATTGCATTCAGTTTCGTCTGGTTGCCGGCAATCTGTCTGGTGGTGAGCCTGATTCCCGTCCTGTTTTACCGAAAATTTGAACGGCTGGAGCCGCAAATCCAAGCGGAACTCGATGCCCGGCGTGCGGTGAAATGATTTTATCAGTGGAAAAGTTTATCGGCGAAGAGAGGGAGACAGACGCCCGTGCCTGGTAAAAATAAACAACTGCCGGCCTCGATCGTTCAAAATTAACTGCTAACAAATTTCTCGCCAATCTTGCGTGGCGATGGCAGCTTGCGCGGATGAAATTGTCCGTCCAAAAGTTTTTTGCGGCAGCCGCACTGCCGGTATTCGCCGTATTTTCCGTACACGCGGACACCACCAACCTTTTCGGGTTTAGCGGCAAGGAAGTTTATCCCATTGACCAGGGCGTCACGAGCCTGCACGTCGCCGACCTCGACGGTGATGGTTTGAACGACATTGTGGTGGTCAACAACCTGCGCGCCAAGATCAACCTGCTCTACAATCTCACCGGCAAGACGAACGCCGCAGCCACGACTGATCACAAGCTTGAAATCAACGAGCTGCCGCCGGACTCGCGCTTCCGCATCGATTCCATCCCGACCGATGAATATATCCGGGCGTTCGCGGTGGCCGACGTGAACGGCGACGGCAAACCCGATCTGATTTATTTCGGCGACTCGAAAGACCTGGAAGTCCTCTACAACGAAGGCACAAACGGATGGAGCGAACCCAAAAAATGGCACCTGGAGGACGGCCAGGAAGATCCCAATGCACTGGCCATCGGCGATTTGAACGGCGATGGACTGGCCGACATCGCCTACCTTGGCGATAACGGCGCCGTATATTTTTTAGCTCAACAACCTGACCATACTTTCGCCGAGCCGGTGAAAATTTCCTACAGCGGCACGCCCAAGGCGATACAGATCGTGGATGTGGACGGCGACGGCAAAAACGACCTGTTGCTGGTGGATTTTGACAGTTCCACGCCGTATCGCTTCCGACAGCAAATCGCGGGCGGCCAGCTGGGGCCGGAAATCTTCTTCAAATCGCAACCGATCCGTTCGTTCACAGTGGACACGCTGGCGGGCGACAAGACGAATTATGTCGTATCCATCGTGAATTCGACCGGCCGCGCGGAAGTCGGGCAGTTCACGCGCAAAGCGGGCGAGACTTTGTCGGGCAATTTCAGCAAGGGACAGTTTGAAATCCTGCCGTTGAACAAGACGGACGCGGCGGCGCGCGGCGTGTTGTGGGCGGACGTGGACGGTGATGGCCGCCCGGACCTGCTCGTGGCCGAGCCGGAGAGCGGACAACTTTCCATTTATCTGCAACAGGCGGACGGCTCGCTGGCGCCGCCGAAGAAATTTCCGAGCCTCGCCGGTGTCTCGCAGATCGCCGTCGGGGACTGGAACGGGGACGGCCATCCACAAATCTTTCTTTTGAGCCACGATGAAAACGCCATCGGGGTGACGGCGTTCGACAAGAACGGCCGATTGCCGTTCCCGACCTTGCAGCAATTCGACGGCAAGCCCATCGCGATGACCGTCGGCGCGCTCAAGCCGGGCGCGAAGCCGATACTCGCGGTCATCGTGGACAAGGACGGGGCGCGTTCGCTCGTCACGAAAACAGGCGACGGCAAGACCAGGACCCAGAAGTTAAGCGACAGTTTCAAATCCAACCCGACGCAACTGGCGATCGCGGATGCGAATCAGGACGGGCTGAACGATTTGTTGGTGTTGATTCCCTACGAAAAAATCAAGGTACTGCTGCAGACGACGAACGGCGGGTTTGACGAGAAGGATGTGGATCCGCCCGGCGGCGCCATGGAGCAGCCGTGGTTTGCGACGATGGACGCGGACGGTGACGGAAAAATGGATCTGCTCCTGCCCCAGAAAAATTTCGTGCGCGCGGTCGTGCTGGAGCAAAAGCCGAAAGATCCCAATTCCACAAATTCACCGGACTGGATGTTCCGCGTGAAGGATCAGATCAACGGCTCGGCGAGCGATTCCCATATCAGCGGCGCAGCGGTGGTGCCGAACGGAAAAAATTCCACGCCCTCGCTGTTCCTGCTCGATGACCAGAACAAGCAGCTGACGTTGTGCGAACGAGATACCAACGGCGTCTGGCAGGTTGTGAAAAACATCGAGCTGCCGTTCGTGAATTTCCCCGCGTTGAGCACCGTGACGCTCGGCGGCAAGCCGGCAGTGGCGTTCACCGGCCAGAACGCCGTCGCATGGCAGTCGCTCGCGGGCGATGTCTGGGATTTGACGAAGCTGGACGACTACGACACGTCGATCAAGGACGGTTTCCTGAACGATTTGATCGCGGGCGACCTGCTGGGCAATGGACGCAAGCAACTCATCTTCATGGAGACCGCGAAAAATTATCTCGACCTGGTGGTGTTCGATAAAAACCGGAAGCTTGTGCCCGGCGACCGCTGGCAGGTGTTCGAGCAGCACACGTTCCGGGCTGCGCAAAGCGCCGTGCCCGAACCGCGCGAATGCGTCGTGGCGGACGTGACGGGCGACGGCAAGAACGACCTGATCGTGCTCGTACACGACCGGATCATCGTTTATCCGCAGGAGTGAGGTTTCCTAAATTTGCAGAGAGGCGGAAACGCTTGCCGCGGATTGGCGGTGGAATGCGCGGGTGCTACATTACTAAACAGAGCGTTTGGCGAAATGTTCTGCCTTCTGCGCTCATTTGACCGGTTCCATCGTGCTATCGTCTCCGACCGTTTGCTGATCAATCCACACATCTATGAGATGGTCATCCTTGTCGAACGCCCAGGTCGCATATACGTCGGTGGGAAACGGAAAATAGACGTAATGGGTTAGGCCGAGGTCGCACCGGACGTAGCTGGCGACAATCTTTTGATTTCCCACATGCCCGACGAATTGCCGGAGGGTGCCGTCTTTTTTGACTTCGTCCTCAATCTGCCACTGGTGCTTGTTGATCAGGATATAGACCTGATCGGGAGAACAACCCAGCGGGGTTCGCGCCAGCATCCAGTCGCGAACCTGGTCCTGAGACTTCGAGATTGGGGCGGTGTTGGGGGTGGAGCACCCGGCCAATAGCAGCGCAAACGTCCCCATCAAACAGTATGCCAGCAATCGTTTCAAGATCATGTGTTCAAAGTAGTTAAGAGATTATCTGGGCGGGTATTGTGTTCCGTGTTCTTTATGGGAAGGACACTGCTTCCGTTATAGAACTTTGTCCAGCAGAAATCGCATTCTTCGCGTGATCATTTTCACCACACTTCCACCGGGCCGCGTGGCACGGGGATTTTTTCGCGCGTGACGGAATCGGGTTCGCGCATGAACGACGCAACCATCGGCGCGGGCGCGAAACGGGGCAGAAGTTCGCCGTTCGCATCCAGAAACTGTTCCCGCCAGCGGATGTAGTTCGTCAGAATTTCCTCGAACCCGGCCTTGGTGGAGAGTTGCACGACTTTTTTATTAAATTCGTGGCAGGGGCCGAAGCGCTTGGAATACCAGGGCGCCACTTTGCGGAACATCCGGCAACCGAGATCCTCGCCGAAAACTTCGATCATCAAATCCAGATGCCCCCGCATCACACGCACACGCTCGGCAAATGCGGGTTCGGGCGGCAAAATTCCGGTCGTCAAAAATTCGGACGTGCGTTTGAAGATCCACGGGTCGTAAAACGCGCCGCGCCCGATGCTCACGCCGGCGCAGCCGGTTTCATCAAACATCATTTTCGCGGCCTGCGGGGTCACGATGTCGCCGTTGCCGATGACGGGGATGTTTTTCACCGCCTCGACGACTTTGCAGATGCCGGTGAGGTTGACCGTGCCGCCGAAACCCTGCTCGCGGGTGCGTCCATGGACAAAAATCGCGGCGGCACCGGCGTCCTCCAGCGCGCGGGCGAGGTCGGGTGCGGTCAGGTTTTCATCGTCCCAGCCGAGGCGCATCTTGGCGGTGACGGGGATTTTCACGGCCTCGACCATCTTTTTGACGAGGGCGGAGGTTTTGTCGAGTTCGGTCATCATGGCCGAGCCGCCGCCTATCTTGACGACCTTTTTGACGGGGCAGCCCATGTTGATGTCAATGGAGTGAGCGCCGCGCGATTCGATGAATTGCGCCGCGTCACGCATCTCTTCGGCGACGCTACCGAATAGTTGGACGGCGAGCGGCGAGTCTTCCGGGCGCGTTTCGATGAGCTTGAACGCCTTTTCGCGTTTTTCCAGCAGCGAGCGGGCGTTCACGAGGTCAGTGGTGCAAAGGCCGACGCCGCCGACTTCGCGTACCACGAGGCGGAAGGGCAGGTTGGTATAACCCGCCAGCGGCGAGAGAAATAGATTGGAACTTAGATTGAGCGGACCAAAACGCACGCGGTTAATGGTAGCACAATTCACGCATTGCGGAAGCTGCAATGCCGTGTTAATTTGTCGCGATTAAAAATGTTTGAAGACGATTCCAATAAGAAGACGCCGGACCGGAAACCACCGGGCGGCGACGGTGGCGGCGGCGGCTCCAAAATCCAGATGACCATGCTGGTCTGGGCCGGCATCATCATGGTTTTGATCTTTCTGCTATACATGAAGGGCCATGTCAATCTGTCGCCCAATTCGGAGACGTGGAGTCAGGCGAAATTTCTTAACAATTTCGGGTCGAACCAGATTGCCCATGCGTCGATCAATATTGGCAACCAGGCCTCGAGCCTTACGCCGGTGAACGGTGAATATTATACGGGGGCAGTGGACAAGGATGGCAAAAAGGTCACGGCGGCCTTTGTGGTGCCGAACGCCTTTTTTACGCAAAAGATGCTGGACCAGCTTTTGACGTCGGGCTCCGTCGAAGTCGGTGCGCCAAACGTCATGATCAATCAGTTGCTCTGGGGTATCGCGCCATTTTTGATCCTGGGCGCGTTGTTCTGGTTCTTCTTCATCCGGCAGATAAAGATCGCCGGCAAAGGCGCCTTGAGCTTCGGCAAAAGCAAGGCGCGGGTGCTTTCCAAGGACCGAAACAAGACCACTTTCAAGGACGTTGCGGGGGTCGAGGAAGCGATCGAGGAAGTTTCCGAGCTGGTCGAATTTTTGAAAGACCCGAAGAAGTTTCAACGCCTCGGTGGAAGGATCCCCAAAGGTGTTTTGATGATCGGTCCGCCCGGTACGGGCAAAACGTTGCTGGCGAAGGCCATCGCGGGCGAGGCCGATGCGCAGTTTTTCAGCATCAGCGGTTCGGACTTTGTGGAAATGTTCGTCGGCGTCGGCGCGAGCCGCGTGCGCGACATGTTCGAGCAGGCGCGCAAATCCACGCCCTGCCTGATTTTCATCGATGAAATCGACGCGGTCGGACGTTCGCGCGGCCACGGTCTTGGCGGCGGCAATGATGAACGTGAGCAAACGTTGAATGCTTTGCTCGTGGAGATGGACGGCTTTGACACGCAGGAAGGCATCATCATCATTGCGGCGACGAATCGTCCTGATGTGCTGGATCCCGCATTGCTGCGTCCGGGCCGTTTCGACCGCCAGGTCACGGTGAATCTGCCGGATGTGCGCGGTCGCGAGGCGATCTTGAAGGTTCACGCCAAGAATGTGAAGCTCGCGCCGAACGTGGATCTGTCCGTCATCGCGCGCGGCACGCCGGGTTATTCCGGCGCCGAGCTTGCGAATCTTTTGAACGAGGCCGCGTTGCTCGCCGCGCGTACCGGCAAGAAATCCGTCGAACAAGCCGAACTGGAAGAAGCGCGCGACAAGGTGCGCTGGGGACGCGAGCGCCGCAGCATGGCGATGAGCGACGAGGAAAAGAAGGCGACCGCGTGGCACGAGGCCGGCCATGCGCTGCTCAATGTTTTGCTCAAGCACACACATCCGCTGCACAAGGTCACGATCATCCCGCGCGGACGTGCGCTGGGCGTCACAATGTCGCTGCCGAAGGAGGACATGTTGAACATGCGCCGCAAGCAGGCGATCGACACCATCATCATGACGATGGGCGGGCGTATCGCGGAGGAATATGTCACGGATGACATCTCAAGCGGCGCATCCATGGACATTCAGCAGGCCACGCATCTTGCCAAGGCGATGGTCATGCATTGGGGCATGAGCGAGAAGCTCGGCCATGTGCTTTACGGCGAGGCGCAGGAATATGTTTTTCTGGGCCGCGACATGATGCGTTCGAAGGATTATAGCGAGGAAACAGCGAAGGATATCGATGCGGAAGTCAAACGCATCGTGGACGGTGCATTCAACACCGCGAAGCAGATGATCGAGGAAAACCACGCGAAACTTGAAATGATTGCCAGCAACCTGCTGGAGTATGAAACACTCGACGGTACACAGGTCGAGGACATAATCAAGACCGGCACGTTCACGCCGCCGCCGAAGCCGCCGGCCAATATGTCGCCGATGATGGGCGCACCGGCGGGAACACCGCTACCCGAAACACCGCCGAAACCCGCGCCGCCGAAATTGCCCGGTGGTCTCGGCACACCTGCGCCGGCGCCGGCTGGTTGAGATTCATCTTAAAATTAAAACGAAAAAGACAGTTCCAAGAACTGTCTTTTTTATTTTCACGGATTCACTTCATCCAATTTCCAACGTCATACAGGGCACGTCCTGTGCGGCGATGTGGAGCGCGACGTGTTTGGCGCCGATGTGGTGAAGTTGCTCGGCCATGACGTTTTCGGCGAGCGCGGGGGTGTTGCATTCGCGGCTCAGGTGCGCGAGGTAGAGTTGTTTCAGACCGGAGGACATGATTTGCGCGATGGTTTCGGCGGCGGTGACATTGGAGATGTGCCCGTGGCGGCCAAGGATGCGCTGCTTGAGCGCCCAGGAACGGCGCGGGCAATCCTGCAGCATCTTCACGTCGTGGTTGGATTCGAGCACGAGGACGTTCGCGTGGCGGATGCGTTCCAGGACGAGCTTGGTGACGTGGCCGAGGTCGGTGGCAAAACCGATCGCGCCGGTGCCGGTGCGGAGCAAAAATCCAACCGGATCCTGGGCGTCGTGCGGGATGGAAAAGGTCTCGATGCTGACATCGCCAATCTCAAAGCCCGCGCCGGTTTCAAACACGCGCCAGTCGATTCTGGATTTGAACGTGTCCTTGGCTTCGAGCGCGAGGTTGGTCTTCTTGCTCCATTTTTCCTTGAACGCCCAGATTGTCGCGTCCTGCGTGCCGCGATTGCAGAAAACGGGGATGTGAAATTTGTCGGCCAGCCCGAGCAGACCGGCGATGTGGTCGGAGTGCTCGTGGGTGAGCAGGATGGCGGAAAGGTTTTCCGGCGTCTTGCCGATGCTGGCGAGGCGCGTGCGGATCTGGCGCGGCGAGAAGCCGGCATCAACGAGGATGCGCGCCTCGCCGGTCTCGACGTAGGCGCAGTTTCCCGCCGAGCCGCTGCCAAGGATGGTGAATTGGACGGACACGATTAAAAATTAAAATGGAAGGATAAATGCGGAAAGCGAAATGCGCCAAATTTTTTTGGAACAATCCGTGATTCTTAACTTCATATTAATGTAAAATGGGGGATAATGCGGCGGGTTGATTTTGCGCCGGATTGAAGTAGATTTGGCGCTAATTTGGAACATGACATGCTTAAATGCATCACCCGGCGGAATTCTGTAAAAAAACTGCTTAAATGACCAAGAAACTGCATCCGGCCATACGCGGCTTGTGTCTGGCGCTGGCTATTTTTTCTCCGGTTTGTCCCATTTTTGGCGCGGGACTTAAGACCTTGCATGGTCATGTGCCGGCCGAGGTGAACTATTTAACACCAAACGGACAGGTCACAGATACCCACGAATTACACCTCGCCATCGGTCTGCCGTTGCGTGACCCGGCGGGGTTGGACGTTTTTCTCGCGGAGGTCTATGACCCGAAAAGCCCGGCTTACCGGCAATTCCTGTCGCCGGAGGAATTCACGGCCCGCTTCGGGCCGACGGCGGACGATTATGCGGCGGTGAAAAATTTTGTGCGGACGAACGGACTGCAAATCACCGGCGAACATGATGATCGCCTGCTGGTCGACGTGACTGGAAAGGCATCGGACATCGAGCAGGCTTTTCACATCAAGCTGAACACGTATCATCACCCGCGCGAAGCGCGGGATTTTTATGCGCCGGACGGCGAGCCGAGCGTGGATGCGGATCTGCCGGTCGCAGACATCGAGGGCTTGACCGATTTGGTAAAGCCGCATTTTAAATCGCATCACAAAAATTCCCCCAAGGTTTTGCCCAGGGGCGGTTCGTCACCGGACGGGCAGGGCGAGTATTTTGGCGATGACTTTCGCGAGGTTTACGCGCCGGACGTGACGTTCACGGGCGCGGGACAGATGGTCGGATTGTTTGAGTTTGACGGCTATTATCCGGGCGACGTTTCTGCGTACGCGCAGGCGGCGGGCGGCGGACGTTCCAGCATCCCATTGCAAAAGGTTTTGCTCGACCGCTTTGACGGCACGCCGACGACGGGTGCGAACAGCGGCAACGGCGAGGTGTCGCTGGACATCGAGATGGCGATGGCGATGGCACCGGGCCTTTCGGCGATCGTCATTTTTGAAGGCGGGCCCGACGGTTCGCAGAACGACATCCTGGACTCAATGGCGGCAAGCAACATGGTGAAAAGTTTAAGCTGTTCCTGGGGCTGGGGCGGAGGGCCGAGCACGACGACGGACACTATTTTCAAAAAGATGGCCTCACAAGGACAGTCGTTTTTCAATGCCTCCGGCGATGGCGATGCGTTTGTGGCCGGTTCCGACAACGCGGTGGACGATCCATCGCAGGACAACGCCCCGACGAGTTCACCATACATTACGCAAGCAGGCGGGACGACGCTCGCGACCGCCACAACTTCAGGAGGAGCGTATATAGGTTACGTGTCGGAATCGGTCTGGAATGACCGCGACCCCAATCCCAACGGCGGTGACTGGGGCAGCGCCGGCGGCGTCAGTACTCATTACGCGATACCGGCCTGGCAGACGAATACGAGCATGAGCGCCAACGGCGGGTCCACGACGAATAGAAATATTCCCGACGTGGCGATGACGGCGGACAATGTGTATTCCACATACGACAATGGCAGTGGCGGTTATACCGAGGGCACCAGCTGCGCCGCGCCGTTGTGGGCCGGCTTCATGGCGCTGGTGAACCAGCAGATGGCGGCCGGGGGCGGGAATTCGGCCGGCTTCATCAACCCGCAGATTTATGAGCTGGCGGGTTCGGGAAATATTTTTCACGACGTGACGAGCGGCGATAACTCATGGCCGGAGAGTTCAGGCAATTATGTCGCGGTGGCGGGATACGATCTGGCAACCGGTTTGGGCTCTCCCAACGGTCAAAACCTGGTCAACGCCCTCGCCGGTGTGGCCAGCGCCTTCGGCGTTTCGCCGCAGGGCGGTTACTCGTCGAGCGGAATTTTTTCCGGGCCGTTCACCCCCAGTTCCGGCGTGTTTCAACTCACGAACAATGGAGCGACCGCCTTCAACTGGTCGCTCATCTGCACATCGTCGTGGGCGATCCGTTCCATCACCAACGGCACGCTGGCAGCCGGTGCGACCACCAACGTGACGGTGAGGCTGGCCGCGAGCGCGACGAATCTGGCGCCGGCAAACTACTCGACGATGCTGGCCTTCTCGAACCGCACGGCGCACCTGGTGCAAAAGATCCCGTTCGACCTGCAAGTCATCGAACCGCTGACGATTTCGAATTCGGACGCCGGCATGATCATCGGCCAGCACGGCGGCCCGTTCACACCGAACCCCGCCTATTTTGAACTGACAAACTCCGGTGGCGTGGCCATCAGTTGGTCGCTCACCACCACGTCGACCTGGTTCAAGGCGGCGGCGACGAGCGGCAAGCTGGCGGTGGGTGCGGGGACGAACCTGTATTTCGAGCTGAACAAGGCATCCAGCAACCTGCTCGCCGGAAGTTATTCCTCAACCATCACCTTCAAGGACAGCAAGTCGCGCGGCACGTTGAAAGTACCATTGCAGTTGCAGGTCATCCAGCCGATGGCCTTGACGCCGGCGGCGGGTTTCACGGCGGTCGGTCCGGTCGGTGGACCGTTCACGGTGACTTCGCAGGGTTTCTCGCTGATCAACACCGACACCATCAATATCGCCTGGAGCCTGGTCAACACTTCGAAATGGCTGGTCGCCACGCTGACCAACGGCATTTTGCCGGCGGGCGAGACGACGAATTTCACCATCAGCCTCTCGGCGACTTCCGCCTTGCTCAAGGCGGCGCTCTATACCTCAAATGTGAAGCTGACGAACCAAAGTGGCGTGATCGGCATCGTGCCGTTCACCTTGTCCGTCGGCCAGCCGGTGATCTCGAACGGCGGATTTGAGCTCGGCAATTTCACCGACTGGACGCAGTCCGGCAACGAAGGCAACACGACGGTGGCCACCGGTTCAACCTATGCGCATGGTGGAAAATACGGCGCGGAACTCGGGCCATCGGGCACCCCGGGCTATCTTTCGCAAAGTATGACGACCATTGCGGGGCAGAATTATCTGGTTTCCCTCTGGCTTCGCAACCCGACCGGCCAAACCCCGAATTTTTTCCAGGTGTTGTGGAATGGAAACCAGATTTATTACCTAAGCAACCTTGCCACGAAAAACTGGACGAACCTGCAGTTTACGGTCACAGCGACCGATACAGCGTCGGTTTTGGAGTTTGGATTCCAGGACGACCCGCAGTTTCTCGGACTCGACGATGTGAACGTGACGCCCGTGGCGAATCCCAAGCCGGATTTGCTTTCGGTGGTCAATGTTCCCGGCGCGTTCCATTTCAATTTTTCTGTCACGCCCAACACCACGTATCAAGTCCAGTACACGACCAACCTCGCACAACCCGACTGGACAGATTTGGGCGACCCGGTCACCGCTGCATCGGATACGCTTAATTTCACGGATACCAATGCGGCCTGGCATAGCCAATGTTTTTACCGGCTAAAGGTGGCACAGTAACAGATTGAGGGTAGATTGATTCATGAGCCTTGCCAAAGCCAGTCTGCTCGCAGCCACGGTGCTTTTGGGCGCGGTGCTGGATAGCAACGGCGTGGAAGCCGGGCGCAAGGAACTGAAGGGGCACGTGCCGCACGTGATTTCGAGTTTGACCCCGGTCGGGATCCTGAACGCAACCAACCAGCTGTACCTGGCCATCGGCCTGCCTTTGCGGAATACCAACGAACTGGAACAATTTCTGCATGACGTTTCTGATCCGGCGAGCCCGAATTACCGCAAGTTTTTGACGCCGGAGGAATTCACTGCACGTTTCGGCCCGACCGAGGCGGACTACGAAGCGATTAAAAATTTTGCGCGGACGAACGGCCTGAAGATCGCCGGCACGTCCGCCAACCGTTTGCTGCTGGATGTCACGGGGAGCGCGGCGGCGGTGGAACAGGCGTTTCACGTGACGCTGCATACATATCACCACCCGACCGAGAAGCGGGATTTTTATGCGCCGGACACGGAGCCGGAAGTGGATACCGGTTTGCCGATCGTGGACGTGAGCGGTCTGGATAATTATACGCGCCCGCATCCGGGAATCCATCCTGCGAGCATGCGCGCCAAGCCGAACAACGGTTCCGCGCCGGACGGTTCGTCGCTTTTGGGGAATGACTTTCGCAATGCCTATGCGCCGGGCGTGACGCTCACGGGCGCCAGCCAGTCAATCGGACTGTTTCAGGCTGACGGATTTTATTCCTCCGATATCACCGCCTATGCGAAGCAAGCCGGCGGGGGGCGCACGAACATCGTGCTGCAGACGGTGTTGTTCGACGGTTTCAGCGGGACACCGACGACGGGCGCCAACAGCGGCAACGGCGAGGTTTCCCTGGACATCGAGATGGCGATGTCCATGGCGCCCGGCCTGTCGCGCATCATTTTATTCGAGGGCAATCCGAATAATTTTATTCCGAATGACATGCTGAACGCGATGGCGGCGAGCAACACGGTAAAAAATTTGAGTTCGTCCTGGGGTTGGAGCGGCGGCCCGAGCACGAGCACGGACAATATCTACAAAACGATGGCGGCCCAGGGACAATCGTTTTTTAACGCCGCCGGGGATAGCGATGCCTTCACCGTGGGTTCCGGTTCGGTGAACGGGGTGGATAATACTTCGCTCGACAACGCGCCATCCAGCAGCCCATACATCACGCAGGTCGGCGGGACGACCTTGACCATGAGCGGCACCGGAGCGTCTTATGCCTCCGAGACGGCCTGGAATTGGGGTTATGATTCAAACGCGGGCGCTTATGTGGGCACCAGCGGCGGGATAAGTTCATACTATTCCATTCCGGGCTGGCAGACGGGCATCAGCATGACCGCGAACCTGGGCTCGACCACGAACCGGAATATTCCCGACGTGGCGCTTACCGCCGATCAGGTTTATGTGTATTACGGCAATGGCACCACGGGCGTATTCGGCGGCACCAGTTGCGCCGCGCCGTTGTGGGCCGGGTTCATGGCGCTGGTCAACCAGCAATTGGTCATCAACACCGGCAAAGCCACCAACTCGGTGGGATTTATCAATCCGGCGATTTATGCCATCGGGAACGGATCGAATGCCGCGGCCAGCTACGCCTCATGTTTCCATGACACGACGACGGGAAATAATTTTTCGTCCAACAGCCCGGCCAATTATCCGGCGGTGACGGGATACGATCTGTGCACGGGGTGGGGTACGCCGAATGGACAGGCGTTCATCAATGCGCTGGCTGGACCGGCGGATCCGCTGGGAGTCACCCCGATCTCGGGATTTACGGCCACGGGATTTCAGGGGGGACCATTCTTGCCGGCGTCACAGATTTATATCCTGACTAATTCCGGTGTAGCGGGGTTGAACTGGTCAGTGATCAACACCTCTGCCTGGCTGAATGTTTTCGCCAGCAGCGGTTCGCTCGCCGCCGGCGCACAAACCGGCGTGACGGCCGGCATCAGCACCTCCGCCAACAACCTTGGGGTCGGGAATTATTCGACAACGCTGATTTTCTCGAACCAGACCAGCGGCGTGGCCCATGCTTTTCAGTTCTTTCTGCAGATTTCCGATCCGCTGGTGCTGCTTACCACCAGCGGGTTTACAACGGCCAGCGGGGCGGGCAGCGCGTTTACGCCCGGTTCGGAATCGATTTTATTCACGAATTTGTCTGCCGGCGCGATCCCTTGGAGCTTGATCAACACCGCGTCCTGGCTTTCGGTTTCCTCCAGCAGCGGTTCGCTCGCCGGCGACAGTTCCTTTTCGGTGACGGTTTCCACGAACTCGAATACGATGGCGCTGCCGTTGGGGACCTATAGCGCCACATTATTGCTTTCCAACCAAACCAGCCATCTGACCAGGAGCCTGGCTTCCGGTGCGGTGGTGGGAGCAAGCTTGGTGCTAAACGGCGGTTTTGAAACCGGAGACTTCACGTTTTGGACGTTGAATGGTGACGGCGGGACCGTCGATCTGGTTACCAATTCCTACACCTACAACATCGGCTCCAGCCGCCATCCGAACGATATAACCATCACTCCTCATGGGGGGAATTTTGACGCCCTGCTGGGTGAAACCGGCAAACTCGGATATATTTCGCAGCCGCTCCCCACAATCGCCGGCCAGCTTTACCTGGTTTCGTTGTGGATGGATAGTCCGGACGGTGAGACGCCAAATGAATTTAGTGTCGCCTGGAATGGCAACACACTTTTTGACCAGTCAAATATGCCCAAACTGGGCTGGACAAACCTGCAATTTATCGTCACGGCAACCGGTTCCAGCACCACCCTGCAAATTGGCGGGCGCGATGACCCGACTTTTTTGGCACTGGATGACGTTTCGGCGAGCCCGGTCTATGCGCCAAGTTTCGTTGCGCAGCCGGCCAGCCTGATTTTGGCCGCCGGCAGTACCGCCGCCTTTATGGCAACGGTCAACGGCTCGACCAACCTGACATATCGATGGTGCGAAAACGGCACGAATATTTCAAACGGTGCGAACATTTCCGGGGCGACTTCGAATATTCTGACACTGACTGCCATCACTGCGGGCAGTGCGGCAAACTACACGCTCGTCGTCACCAACGCCTATGGCGCGGCCACCAGCAGCGTCGCGACGCTGACCGTATTGCTGCCGCCGTCGCTGGCGAGTTCGTCCCTCACCAACCGCACGTCTCAGTGCGGCCTCAACCTGAACACATATACCGTGGCGGCCGCCGGCACGGCGCCGCTTTCCATCCAATGGAGCCTGGATGCCACGCCAATCGCCGGTGCAACCAATACGACTTTCTCGCTGACAAATCTATTCATGCCCAATCACACGGTGGGCGTGGTCATCACCAATCTATATGGCAGCCTGGCGAGCAACACCACGCTGACGGTGATCGATACGCTGGCGCCGGTCATCACGCTCAACGGGGCGGCGGTCATGACCAACGAGCTGGGTTCCGCATTCAGCGACCCCGGCGCGACCGCTTTTGACGCGTGTGCGGGAACCGTGCCGGTCACGACCAACGGGACGGTGAACGTGAACGCGGTCAGCACCAATGTGATCACTTACAAGGCCGCCGACGGCAATGGCAACACGAACACGGCCACGCGCACGGTCTTTGTACGCGACACCACGCCGCCGACGATTCTTTGGAGCTTCACCAATCTGCTTGTGGCTGCCAGTTCCAATTGTGTCGCGCTCATGACGAATGTGACGGGAACGAATTTCATCCGCGCCACCGATTTGTCCGGAACGCTGACCATCACACAAATTCCGACGAACAATGCTGCGTTGCCCCTCGGCACCAACGTGGTGGTCATCACCGTTGCCGATGCGAGCGGTAATAAATCGTTTTCGACCAATCAGGTCGTCGTCACCGACCAAACGCCGCCGCAGATGGTTTTGCAACCGCAAAGCCAGACCAACGTCGTCGGCGCGTCCGCAAGTTTCTCCGCGGGCGCGACCGCGTGCACGCCGCTGGCTTATCAGTGGTATTTGAACAATGGAATTTTGGCCGCGCAGACCAACGTGACGCTGGCGCTTTCCGGACTGACCACCAACATCGCGGGAAATTATTTCGCCGTGGCCAGCGCGACCGGCGGTTCGTCCACCAGCCAGGTCGCCACGCTGGTGGTCAATATTCCTCCGCCCGGCTTCGGCGGCCTGGCGGCCAATGTGGATGGGAGTTTCACGCTCAACTTGATGGGTTCGCCTGGTTACACCTACGTTTTGCTCTCGGCGACGAATCTGGGTGCGGACTGGTTGCCGCTCGCCACGAACACGCTGGGAACGAATGGCGTCTGGCAGTTCACCGATTTTGGAACATCGAACAACCCGGATCGTTTCTATCGCCTGCTCCAGCAGTGATTAAACGCAAAGGTGCAGAGGACGCAAAGGGACGCGGAGAAAAAGCTTAATTGCAAAATACTACAATACCAGGAACCGGCCCGTTTCCCGACGAAAGCTGAGCCACCGCCGACTCGCGGCGTGGCTTGCAACCGCAGCGCCAACGGCGGTTGGCTCCGGCGACTGGTTAGGCCTTTGTCCAAGTCTGCTCATTTCGTGTGGTGCTCATGGTGCGACAAAATCCGGCTGCTGTAAATGCCGCCGATAGCAAATCATGCTCCATAATCTCTGGAAGGAATGAACTCTGCAAAGTGACACGCGACCACTTCGGAAAACGACGCAGGAGGATGGGAATGATGCGGTGATACATCTCGCACCTCTCGGCCGCATCCATCCCGGCCTCGCGTGGCAAGTGCTGCGGCCATACTCGAATGGAGACCGAGGTGGCGGTGTGCTCGTCATAAAGCGGGTCAACCTCGAAACCAAGAGCAGAACCCCAACCGCCCTCTTGCAAATAGTAATAAAGCGGATCTTCACGCCGAGGATCGGCGTCGAAGAAATAACCATCATCCCATTTTCCGAGCTTCATATTGAAAGTAGCGCACAAAGGCCTAACGACGAAAGCTGAGCCACGCGGGAACTGTGGCAGGATGAGCCCGCACGCTCAAGCGTGAACCGGTGGTGGCCAACCGCGTTGGCTCCGGCGACTGGTTAGGCAGCATGGTCATAAGCAAACTCAAAAACAATCACGAACCAGTTAGACGCTTGAAGCACGACTCGGCATCCAACTCCTCATCCATCGCATCTAGGATGGCATCCTCAATCGCCACGGACGAAATCTTGATGCGTGAATCTTTGCGAATGGCTGAAATCATAGCTGGCTCGTCGCCGATACAAAAATCTCCGTCGAGCCAAGCCCGAACGGCATCGAGTGGCGAAAGCGCACTCAACTCCTCGAACGTCTTCATGTCTTGTGGCTGCATAACAATTCGCGATCGCAAATGCTGCCTAACGCCGAAAGCTGAGCCACGCGGGAACTGTGGCGGGGCAAATCAAAACGCTCAAGCGCAAAATGAAAGCGCCCATCCGCGTTGGCTCCGGCGACTGGTTAGGCATCGGTATCAAAGTCTCGGCATGAGTGCCCATATCATCCAGAATATAGCAACAAAGACCCCGAGTACAGCCAACCATCGGTACGAACGCCAGACTGCAACCGAACAGACTAACGTGAGTACCCAAGCACTCAGAGTGACGTAAATGGTGATCGGCTTCCATGGTTCCAATCTCCCCGACGATGCCCAACAAAGCAGGGCAAACGCGGCAAAGCAGATGATAATGGTAATCTCTGCTGTTCGCAGAATCCGTTGTGCGGTGGAGGCCATACGATGCCTAACGAAAAAAGCTGAGCCACCGCCGACTCGCGGCGTGGATTGCAACCGCAGCGCCAACGGCGGTTGGCTCCGGCGACTGGTTAGGCCACGGCTTGACCATGGAGCGAGAATAGGTCTGAGGTGTCGGGATGTCTAGCCTGGAACGGTGGCTCTCTTTTGCCCACCGCCCTCCGGCGGTCGGCGGGCAAAAGAGAGGAGATTTTTTGGGGGATCGATACCCCGGACGTTGTCCGGGGCTACTATCTTTCGCCCCGCTGGGGCTGTGAAGTGGCCTAACGTGGAAAGCTGAGCCACGCGGGAACTGTGGCGGGGCGAATCAAAACGCTCAAGCGCAAAATGGAAGCGCCCACCCGCGTTGGCTCCAGTGATGTGTTAGGCCACATGGTTAAGGAGTTGAAAAATATCTGCCAATTATGACTCCATTAGAAAATGTCACAGTTATATTGTCAACTTTCGTCTTAATTCCGGGTGGCGGTCCGATGAACTCGAACCAATACATGACAGACTTTTTTCCATGCTGATTGTAAGTTGTGACACCATTAGTGCCAAGCAGTTGATAAACTTGCGCCTCGCCCATTCCGTCTGGAATCAAGCTTTTGGCGTTATCTCTTGTGAGGGCCGGTCTGCAGCCGGTGATGGCCGCAAGAGCAATAAGGAAACAAACAATCGTTGCGATGTGCGTTTTCATGTGGCCTAGACAGTATGGCTGGCGATGAAAGTGAATAAGGTGTCTGCTTTCCGGGATAAACGTGGGTTGCACCGTGTGAGCGGTGCCGAGCCACCGGTTGTGGGACTCACGCCCCAAACAACAGAGATAAGGAAAACAG
>DATHOG010000207.1:0-5638 GCA_035485115.1 Candidatus Sulfotelmatobacter sp.
TTTAAGGATGCCTTCACGGATCTCAAACAACTCCTTGCGCGCTTCACGCACTATTTTGTCTTTCAGCAGCTTTTTTGGCGCAACGGCTTCCAGCCCGGTCTGGGATTTATGCAAATGATCCAGCGCGCGTTTAAGACAGGCAACGGTGAAGGCGGCATCAGTCAAACCCCGGTCTGCGGCGATGCCATTCAGCGCCCCGGCGAGTTTCGCGCCTGCGGTTTGAAACTCAAAAATGAACTGTTCCAAATCCTTGTCCGCCGTTTTTTCCAGGTCAAGTTCATCGGCCAGATTCCAATACTTCATCGCGCTCTCCGAACAACGATGCTGTAACGGATGGGCGATGCTTCCGTCCTCCGTGCGAATCCAGTCAATGCCCTCGCGGTGTGGATCGGGCTCGGGCGGCGGTTCGTTCATCGCCTCTTCGCAGGCATGGTTGATTTCCTCGATGTGCCGCGCTTCTTCCCCGGCTTCCTCCGGCGTCAAATCCTTCTGCCAGCCCATCTCCCTCGCGATTTTTTCTTCGGCCTCGTCCGAGTCCCCGTATTTTTCCAACAGTTCGATATATTTGTCCGTGCGGGCGTCGGACTCCTTCATCAATTTCTCATAATCATGCTCGTCCCATTCCGCTTCGGGATCTTTTTGCCCGCTTTTAAGTTCCTCGACGGCCTCGGTCAGTTTTTGCAGGAACCGGTCCATGCCCTTCGCCGCATCCTCTGCCCGTTGAGTTTCCTCCTCCGGTGTCAGCCGCCATTCCGGTGCCGATATTTCCAATAAATAATCCGTGCTTTCGATCACCACCCGTCCGTTGAGTTCGCTGAACCATTCAAGGTAGAGGCAGTTCGCCATATGCTCCGGCGGTTTTTCCCCGCGCTTGCACATCATATAAGCTTCATCCACCGGAATATCAAAAACCCGCACCTTCCGCGATGCCGTCAGATCTCCAATCACCCCCTGCTGAAGCGGCTGAAGCGTGTCCAGATGCTGGTGCCGTGTGCGCTTGAGCGGATTGGTGAAGGCCAGCTTGCAGCCCGCAAGATCAGGATGCGCATTACCTTTCAGTTCCAGCCGGACGGGTTCGGCACGCCCCTCAACCCAGATACGGCCATGCACGACACCTTTGACGCGATTATCTATCTCGCCGCGCACCACGCTGTCATGAATCCGGAAAGCCATGCTTGTTTATTCGTAACAAATAGGATGCGACAGCAAAAGGATTTCCTCTCTATGTTTAAATTTTCCAGCATTTCAAAGCTGTGGATCGAATTAGACTTTTTTTTCGAATAGGTCCCGGGCCAGATCGCTTGCGGTCGCAGATGGACTGTTTCCAACGGCTGCTATAAAATGTTGCCAGTCATTTCATGAGTGCAGAACGAAAATTTGGTGTTTCCCGCGTCACGACCCTGTTGTCGGATAATTTTGGATTGAGCTGGGGCCTGTCGCTGGGGGTGGTTTGCTTCACCAGCGCGGTCATCTGTCTCGCGGTCTTCTGGTTCATCCATTCTGCACCGCCGAGAACCATCACCATCACCAGCGGTCCGGCCGGCAGTTCGTTTGCCCAGAATGCCGGGAAGTATCGCGCTATCCTGGCCCGCAACGGCGTGGACTTGAAAATCCTGCCCTCGCAAGGTTCCCAGGAAAACCTTCAGCGTCTGGAAGATCCCAAGTCGGGCGTGGATATCGGATTTGTCCAGGGTGGCATCGCCAACGACACGAACACCCAGGATCTGGTCTCGCTCGGCAACATCGCCTACGAGCCGCTGCTCGTTTTTTATCGCAGCACCAACACCATCCGGCTGCTCTCGGAGCTTCAGGGCCGGCGGCTGGCGATTGGTTCGGAGGGCAGCGGCACGCGTTCATTGGTTCTGACACTGCTCCAGACGAACGGTGTCACCACGAACGGGACGACCCGGCTATTGGGATTGGACGCGGATGACGCCGCGCAGGGATTGATGGCCGGAACCGTGGATGCCGTGTTCCTGATGGGTGATTCCGCCTCGTCCCAAACCATGCGGAAGTTGCTGCACACGCCGGGAGTGCGGCTGCTGGGCTTTGAACAGGCGGATGCCTATACGCGCCGCTTCAATTCCCTGAACAAGCTGCTCCTTCCGGAAGGCTCGATTGATTTTGGCCAAAACCTGCCCGCCCAGGATATCTGGCTGATCGGGCCGACGGTGCAATTGGTGGCGCGGCCGGACTTGAATGCCGCCGTCTCGGACTTGTTGCTGGAGGCGGCGCATGAAATCCACGGGAATCCCGGCCTGCTGCAAAACCGGGATGAGTTTCCAAACGCCGTCCAGCATGAATTCACGATCAGCCCGGACGCAGCCCGCTACTATAAATCCGGCAAAAAGTTTCTGTATCGCCAGTTCCCCTTCTGGATCGCCAGCCTGTTGAACCGGGTGATGGTGGCCTTTCTTCCGATGATGCTGTTGCTGATTCCGGCCATTCGAATGATACCGGCGGCCTACAAATGGCGCATCCGGCTGCGCCTCTACCGGTTTTACCGCCTGTTGCTGGTGTTGGAGCGGGAACTGGACCGCGAGGTGACGCCGGTGAAACGGAAGGAAGTCCAACGGCGGCTGGATGACATTGAAAAAACGGTGAAACACATGAAGGTGCCCGCATCCTTTGCGGATCAGTTTTACAGCCTGCGGGGCCACATTGATTTTGTCCGGGAAAAACTCGCCAGCCTTCACCCGGGAAAAACGGCTGCCGGTTGAGTCTTCTGGAAACTTCAGCGCATTTGAATATGCGTCAAAGTTTTTGTTTTCAACCTCATCGCCGCCAGCGCGGATTTCGGGCCGGCCCCCTTGCTGGTCCACTGCTCCATTCCCCGCCCTGGCCCGCGCCACCCCGACCTGCGCCACCCTGTGGCTTCGGACCGGATTCACCCCCGCGCTGCGGCTGGCTCTGCCGCTGCGCTGGCCGCTGCGGCGGTCGCTGGCCCTGGTGCCGTCCACGCGGACCGCGAGCTTCATCCGCCGGATTAAACGCCGGCGGCGGGGCGGAATAATTAAATCCCTCCGCCTTCCTGCGAACCACACCGCGGCCAATGAACCGTTCCAGCGCGCGTAATTCCCCATAATCTTCCGGCGTGACAAAGCTGATCGCATCGCCGACCGCATGGGCCCGGCCCGTGCGGCCGATGCGGTGGACATAATCCTCCACGTGCATCGGAAAATCGTAGTTCACCACGTGTGAAATGCCATCCACGTCAATCCCCCGCGCCGCGATATCCGTGGCCACCAGCACCCGCACCGCGCCCGACTTGAAGTCAGCCAGCGCCCGCAACCGCTGGTTCTGCGAACGGTTGGAATGCAGCGTGGCCGGGCGCACTCCGCGTTGCTCCAGTTGCCGCGCCAGCCGGTCCGCCGCGTGCTTCATCCGCGTGAACACCAGCACCATGTTCATTTGCGGATCCTCCAGCAGATGCAACAGCAGCGCCGTCTTCAAATGCTTGGGCACCTCGTACACCAGTTGCGTCACCGTTTCCGCGGGATTCGCGCGCCGGCCGATCTGCACAATCTTCGGCGCGCGCTGAAACTCATGCGTCAGCCCCTCGATCTCCTTTGAAAGCGTGGCCGAAAACATCAGCGTCTGCCGCTGCTTCGGCAACTGCTGGATGATCTTCCGGATGCTTGGCAGGAAACCCATGTCCAGCATCCGGTCCGCCTCATCCAGCACCAAAAATTTCAACTGCGAAAAATCCGCGCACCGACGCCCCATCAAATCCCAAAGCCGTCCCGGACACGCGATGATCACCTCCGTGCCGCTCCGCAGCGCGCGGATTTGCGGCTGTTCCCCCACCCCGCCAAAAACCGTCGCCACCGTCAACGGCAGATGCTTCGCATAAGCCTTCACATTCTCCTCGATCTGTACCACCAGCTCGCGCGTCGGCGCCATGATGAGCACACGCGTCGCGCGACGTTGCCCCGGAGCCTGCGTGGCAAGCCGGGTCAGGATCGGCAACGTGAACGCCGCCGTCTTGCCCGTGCCCGTCTGGGCGATCCCGATCAGGTCGTGACCCGCGATAATTGGAGGAATGGCGGCGGTCTGGATCGGCGTCGGCTCGGTATAACCCGCTTCCTGAACCGCCCGCAAAATTTTGGCATCAAGGCCAAGTGCTTGAAAAGGCATCGCGCAGTCTATGACACTTTCAAAGCAATGGCACGGATTAAGGATATTCGAGCGGCGCTATCAGGCAGCCGGGCACGACCGCTTGGCCGAATTATATCCGTGTCAATCCCTGTCCATCTGTGGTTAAATTTTCCCGCCTTTCTAAGTTGTGAACCGAATCAAACTCCTTTCCGAGCAGGTCGCGAACCAGATCGCGGCGGGCGAGGTCGTCGAACGCCCCGCCAGCGTCGTGAAGGAACTCGTCGAAAACTCCCTCGATGCCGGCGCGCAAAAAGTTACCGTCGAGATCGGCGCGGGCGGCCGCAGCCTGGTCCGCGTAACCGATGACGGCACCGGCATGAGCCGCGACGACGCCCTGCTCTCCTTGGAACGGCATGCCACGAGCAAAATTGTCCGCGCCGAGGATTTGAGTTCCATCGCCACGATGGGTTTTCGCGGGGAAGCGTTGCCCAGCATCGCCAGCGTGAGCCGTTTCACCCTGACCACGCGCGAGCGGGAAAATACTTCGCCCGAAGGCACCCAGATTTTGGTCAACGGCGGAACGATCGCCGAGGTCAAGGCCGCTGGCAGCGCGACGGGCACCAGCATTGAGGTCCGCCAGATCTTCTACAACCTGCCCGCGCGCCGGAAATTTTTGCGCGCCGAGGAAACCGAGGCCGCGCATATCCAGCATTACCTCACCCTCGCCGCGCTCGCGTTTCCCGAAGTCGCGTTCACCTTTGTCAAGGACACGCGACCCGTCTGGCAATTGCCCCCGCAAAAGGCCGACGCCTCCATTTCCAGCAAAATTGCCGCCCTACGCGAACGTCTCCGCGCCTTGCTCGGCGAGGAAAAACTGATTCCAGTGGATTTTTCAGTTTCGCTGGATGAACCGCACGCCGCGCCGGAAGAAACGGAAATCTCCTTCGAAAGCGCCCTGCCCCAAAAGCCCGACTCCGCACTCCCCACTCCGCACTCCGCACTTCGGGTCTGGGGGCTGATCGGTTCGCCCGGCGTTTCGCGGGCGACGCGCGAAAGCCAGTTCACGTTTGTGAACCGTCGGCCGGTCGAAAATCGCGGGCTAAACTTCGCGCTAATCGAAGGCTATCACAATTCGCTGATGAAGGGCCGCTACCCGGTCTGCTGCCTGTTTCTGGAGATGAACCCGGCGGCGGTGGACGTGAACATCCATCCCGCCAAGCGCGAGGTGAAATTCCACCGCGAGTTTGAGATCCGCAAATTCACCGCGCAGGCCGTGCGCGACGCCTTGCTGACATTTCACGGCAGCGAGTCCACCGTCCAAAGCCCGAAGCCCAAGGTCATCCAACAAATTGAACTTCAATCCGCGCCGGAAATTTCCACACCAACCCTGCCGCAATTCCCCGAAAAACTAAAACCCGCCGCCGCGCCACCAATTGTCTCCACAAACCAGCCGCCGCTCAAGATGGGCTTCAGCCCCGCGACAGCGTCGGCACCGCCCACTGCATCACCCGTTTCGCGTTTCTCGTCACCACCCGCCGTT
>DATHOG010000208.1:0-12843 GCA_035485115.1 Candidatus Sulfotelmatobacter sp.
ACGCTCGTGATGCTCGAGGCCATCCGCGATTATTTCTTCGCCACGGGCATCCGCATCGGCATGAAACCCGCCGGCGGCATCCGCAATTCCAAGCAGGCGCTCGCCTATCTCGTCATGGTGAAGGAAACCCTTGGCGACGACTGGCTGACCCCTGATTTGTTCCGCTTCGGCGCGAGCACACTCGTCAACGATTTGGTGATGCAGATCGCCAAGACGACGGACGGCAATTACCAGAGCGCGGATTATTTTTCACTGCCGTGAAGCGCTCTAAATCCATTCTTCTGGTGGCGGTGTTGCTTCTGGTCCTGTCATTGACGGCCCGGTCGCAGAGCTACGAGATTTTTGCCTCCAACGAACGTGGCGGCGACATCACGGTCATCAACGGCGATAATTTCCAGGTCATCACCAACATTCCGGTCGGCAAGCGTCCGCGCGGCATCCGCGCCAGTCCGGATGGGAAAACCGTCTATGTCGCCCTGAGCGGCACACCCATCGAAGCGCCGCCGCAGCTCGACGCGCATGGTAATCCGATCCTGAAAAAGAATTCCGACGACGCCGACCAAGAGCCGTCCGATAAAACCGCCGACGGCATCGGCCTGGTGGACGTGGCGCAAAGGCAATTCCTCCGCAAGATCCCCGCCGGCTCGGACCCGGAGAATTTTGCCGTCAATCCCGACGGTTCACGTATCTACATCGCCAACGAGGATATCGGTGCGGCGACCATCTTGAATGCCACGAACGGCAAGGTTATCACGTTTGTACCCGTGAGCCGTGAACCGGAAGGCGTCGGCATCAGTCCCGACGAAAGTTTTTTCTATGTCACGTGCGAGACGGCAGGGGACGTGTACGCGATCGACGCGAAGACGTACAAAGTCATCGCGCACCTCGTTGTGCATCCGCGCCCGCGGAGCGTGTCATTTATGCCGGATGGCGCGCGCGCGTTCATCCCGTCCGAGTCCGTCGGTGAGATCAACGTGGTGAACACGGCGAGCCAGCAGGTCATCAAGGTCATCACGTTGCCCAAGGGTTCACGCCCGATGACGGTGCGGGTTTCGCCTGATGGCAAAAAAGTGTACGCGAGCACGGGGCGCGGCGGTACGGTTGTGGTGCTGGATGCGCAGACCTATGAATTGCTGAATACCATTCCCGTCGGCAAACGTCCGTGGGGCATCACGTTCTCGCCGGATGGAAGATATTTATTCAGCGCGAACGGACCGTCGGACGATATATCGGTCGTTGACCTCGCCACGGAAAAGGAGATCGCGCGCGTGAAATCGCCGGGCAGCCCGTGGGGCGTCGTGTGTGTACCGGTCGTGAAATAACTTCTACCGGTTGAACAGGAAAAATTCCTTCGCCGTGATGCTTTTGGTGCAGCCGTCTTCAAACGCCTTTGCGCGCACGATGGTCGGGTCGGAAACCGTGAACGGTTTTTGATAAGGCAGGTCGTTGGTCGTCGGGACGGTCCCGTCCAGCGTATAAAAAATCTTTGCCGCCGGTTCGGTTTTCAAAGTTACTTCGACCGGCGATGTAAAATTTCCGCCCGGTGGCAGGATTTCCGGCGGCGACAGGACGCGCGGACCGGGCAGGCTGGCAATCCATTCGCGCAGCATTTTCACGCCGTGTTCGTCCACCGTGTTCCGTGCGAGCGGCGGCATCAGGTAGCCGTCGACGGTGTCCATGCGCATCAGCAAGATCGAACGCCACAGGTCGTTCGGCGCGACGACCCGTGCGCCGTCAATCCGCTGGTCGATCAACACATGGCCGCTGACGATGCCTTGTTCCGCGAGCGGCGTGTCGTAGCGCGCGTCGAAGTTGGCGACGGTACCGTTCGGGCGATGGCACTGCGCGCAGTTGGCATCGAGATACGACCGTACGCGGTCCTCGAGGCTGCGGGAAAGATCGTTTGGGTGCGCGAGGGCTGGAAATTTGTTCACGTCGGCGTCGGAAAAATCCGCGTCAAACAGGCCGAGGTTTCGCCAGGCGATGAGCTGGTTTATTTTGTAAGGGCTTTTGGCTTCTAAAACATTGGCCTCCGCCCCATGAACCCAAAGTTGGCGGGACGTACACCTCACCCCGGCCCTCTCCCCATCGGCTCCGCCGACTCCGCCGACGCGGAGAGGGAGAAACGCTCCCAGCGTCTCGTCACTGGAAGGCGTCGGGTAGGGCGGGGCGAACTGATCTGGATAGTGGAAATCACGGTTCAGTTGCCGGGTTTTCACGCCGAGCACCAGGCCTGCGTTCGCAGTGTGGCAGATCAGGCAATCGGCGCGGCTCGGATAATACCACGTCTGCTGGCGTACGCCGGTCGCGGTCTTGATCTCGATGCCCTCGCTCAGGTTCGTTTCCAACAGGTCGGCGTCGCTGTTGTCTGCGCGCCATTTGTAAGTCACGCCATAGGCCCCGCCGCTGTCGTCGCAAACAATCAGGCGGGTTTCGAGGCGGCGTTTGGTTTCGGGATGCGTGTCGTCAGTGCCGATCTCGAAATTCTTCACGAACACCGTGCCCGGCGGAAAACCCCATTCGTTGGTCGGCGAAAAATGGACGGCCTCGCCCGGCGGCACGCAGGCCCAGCGCATTTTGTCCGCGCCGTCCGACCAGAACGGCACGTTCACATCATAGGGCAGCAGATAATCTTCCGGCACGAGGTTGGCCACGTCCCGGAACGCGCCGGTTTGGGAAAGCAGCTTCGGGATCACGCCGTTCGTGTTCGCCGGCAGGTTCAACTGCACTGCGGTCCACTTGCGTTCGGCGATCTGGTATTTCACCGCCGCCGCCAGCGTGCCGGTGAAGCGGCGTACGGTCTTTTGCATCGTGCCGACGGACGTGTAGGTGTGTTCACCGGCGGGATACCCAAGCAGTATGACGTAATCGAACTGTTTCGGTTTTTTGCCGCGCGACCGGGGGAGGTCGCTGAGAAAGACGGTGCCCACACACGGCGAACCCGGTTCGTGGCTCTCGACGAGATTCGGTGTACGCGTGGCGGCGACGGTGCCGGGCACGAACCATGAATCCGTCAGCGGCGGCCGCAGCAAATCCGTGTAACCGCTTTCGACAACCAGGCCGTCGGGCAGCACGCGTAGGATTTTCCCACAGATGATGCGCCGGCCTGCGAGACATTCGGCGCGCACCTGCTCGACATTCCGGAAAATGACGGCCGGCGGGTTGGTCGAGGAAAACTCGTTAGCACCCGCACCTGTCGCGAACAGCAGCACGACAGCGAGGAGGGCCAGGATGCCTGGATTCCTTCCGCGATGGTCACTGTTGCAGCACACGGTAGAAGCGGTACGGGAAGTTGGTGGCCTTCGGGTCGAGCAGCGGGAACGAATTGGTCGTGGCGGTGTTGGTGCTCAACGCGGTCCAGTTCACGAAATTGGTCGTGGCCTGCAGGACGTAATTGCTGCCGGCAGAACCGAGGAAATTCAACTGAAACTGCCGGTTTGTTGTGAAATTGGCCGAGGCGAACTGCACGGGCGTGATGAAGAACAGTGCGTTGGCGGCGATGCTATTGTTGTAATTCGTGCGCCAGGCGCTGGCGGCGATGGTGGCGTTGGTCGCGAGATTGAACGTGCCGGAATAGTGCAACGAATTGGTCGTGGGCAGCGAACCGTCGAGGGTGTAATAGATCACTGCGTTCGTATCCGGGGCGGTGAGCGTAACGCCGACGGTGCTGTAATAATTTCCGCCGCCGGGTGTGATGTTCGGGGGTGCTTCGGCCGGCGTGCCCCCTAGGCTGTTGATCCAGGCGCTGATCACAGCCACGGCGTTGGTGTCGATCAGGTTGCGCGCGAGCGGCGGCATCTTGATGGAGTTGGTCGTGGTGTTGATGCGCTGCCAAATCATCGAGCGCCAGACGTCCTGCGACTTCACGATGCACGCGTTGTCGTAACCCAGGTTGAACGCGGCGGGATAGTTGGTGATGTTTTGGGCGGCCAGCGGGGTGGGATAGCGCGCATCAAAAGTAATGCCGCTGCCGCCGGGTTGGTGGCACTGCGCACAGTTCGCATCGAAATAGGAACGCGCGCGTTGTTCGAGCGGGGCGGAAAGATTGGTGAGCGACGCCATTTGCGGATAGGTGGGAATGACGGACTCGTCGAACGCAGGGTTGAACAAACCGAGATGGTTGAGCGTGCGCAACTGGTTGTCCGTCACGCCGGACGCGGCATAGTTGTAATTGCCGTTCAATTGGCGCGCATTCACGCCGAGGACATAGTTGGCCACGGGCGTGTGGCAGGTCAGGCAGTCGGAGGGGCTGGGATAATACCAGGTCTGCGTGCTGACGCCAGTGGCGTTGGTGACGAGAATGTTTTCCGAGAGGCTGCTGGACAACAGGTCGGCGTCGCTGTTATCCGCGCGCCATTTATAGGTGACGCCATAGACCGCGCCGTTGATATCACGCACGAGCAGGCGGGTCTCGAGCCGGCGTATCACGTTCGGGTTTGAGGTATCGGTGTTCAGCGCGAAGGTTTTGACGAACACGGTTCCGGCGGGGAACGTCCAGGAATTCGTCGGCGTAAAGCCAATCTGTTCGCCTGGAATCAGGAGCCCGCCGATATTGGGCACGGCGAAATAACGCGTCTTGATCGCGCCATCGGACCAGAGCGGCGTGTTCGGCGTGTAACCGATCAGGCCGTTCGCAACCGCCATCGACGGAGTGTTGCTGAAAACGCCGGTGAGCGACAACAACGGGGGAATGATGCCGGCGGAAACCGACGGCATGTTCAGGAATGCGTTCACACCCGGATAATTGGTCAGTCCATAAGGCTGGCCGCTGGCGGCGTTGACGGTGACGTTCACGACGGCGGACGTGCTGCTCAGGCCGCTCGCGTCGGTCGCGACGGCAGCCAACGAATAACTTCCCTGGCCCAGCCCAGTGGCGGTGATCGTATACGGCGCGTTCGTCACGCTGCCCAGGAAATTAGTGTTCGCGTAAAAGCTGACGGCGCTGACGGGATTGTAGGGCGCGTCGGCATCGGCGGTCAAAGTCACGCTAGCGGTTGCGGTGTAGCTGGCACCGCTGGAAGGCGCGGTGAGCACGACGGTTGGCGGCGGGTTCGTGAAAGGATACAGCTGGGTTTGCGGCACGACTTGCAGCGGTGTGGAAGGACTGCTCCACGCGAGCGACACGGCGGCGTTGCTCGTCTTCTGATAGTAATCAAGTTCGATGGTGTAAAGCTGCTGCGCGACGAGCGCGAGGGAATTGGTCGATGAAGTGGCGTTGGTCTTGTCCATCCAATCATTGATTAACTGCTGGCCGTTGATGAAAAGGCGCACACCGTCGTCCGCCGTGATGACGAACGAATAATTCTCCGTGAACTGCGGCTGCACGGAGCCGGTCCAGCGCACGGTGAAATGGTTGGTGCCCACGGTTGCGCCCGGCCAGCCGGTTGTGGAGGAAAAAATCACCGTGGCATTGGTCGTCACCAGCACCGGCGAACCGAAGAACGGATTCATGCTGTTCGCGTTTGAAAAATATTGCGCCTGCAAACCGGTGCCGCTGCCGACTCCCGCGGTGTTCACAAACGAGGCCGTGGTCACGGCGCTGTTCACCGCGCCGGCCTGGATGGCGACGGCACTGACGACCGCGTTGCTCGTCAGCACGAAGGGAGCGGTGTAAAGCGTGGAGCCCGCCGTCGGTGTCGTGCCATCGAGCGTGTAGTAGATGGAGGCGCCGGCGGCATTGTCAGTGATGGTGATGGTGACGCTGTTCACGAAATTCCCGCCGTCGGGGGCGATGACGGGTGCATCGATGAATCCCTGCAAGCCATACACGGACAGGGCGTACTGCGCGGGTACATAGACCTTGCCGCCCGCTACGGTCGGCGTGGTCATCTTCATGGCACCACCCGGATTGTCCCGTGCGAGGATCTGGCTGGAATTGTAGAGCATCTGCGAAATATTGGTGGCGTTGAAGGCATACAGCACTCCGGGGCCGCCGCCCTGGAACGCGGCGGAATTCAGCACCCAGATGATGCCATTGCTTGTGCCATTGGCGGAGACGACCGGTCCGCCATTGAAGGAGCCCAGCGACACGGGCGCGGTGGCGACGGAGGTGGTGTTGACCACGGCGTTGGAGATGCTGAATTGCTGCATCGGTGCCGAGCTCGGCTGGACGTAGATATTGCCGTTAAAATAAACCGGGGGAGCCCAGATGCCATTAGCGGTGGCATTGAAGGATTGCAGAATCTGGGAGTCTCCGCCGGGCTGATAGTGGGGCGAGGCGAGCGCATCACGATCGAGTATGTACATCTTGCCGGACTTGCCGAGGCCGGCGAGCAGGTGTGGATGCGCGAGGCTGCCGGCGGAATCTGGCAGCAGCAGCGGCCCGCACGAGCTGAGATCCAGGTCTGCCGCCGCGAGCGAGGCCTGATCGTAAGCCGTGAAATAATCGGCGATGGCAAACCCGTTCGTCGTGGAAATTTTCATGATGGAATCCGAGTAATCGCCGCCGTTGGTATTGGCGCTGAACGAGCCGTTGCCGGTCTCAAAATACAAATTGGTGTTCGCATCCACGCACAGGCCGCCGCCGCCCTGCCAGATGCCGCCCTCGCCAGCGTTCACGCCGAATGCGTTCGTCGTCGCATTGGGCGTGGTGTTGAAGACATAGTTGGTGGCCAAAGCCAGGTTTGTGGCGTTGTAGCCGAACAGCCAGCCGTGATACGGATCGGTGTCGCCATAGCCGGCGTAGGCGACAAAGAGTTGTCCACCTGCAAGCGTGAGCGCCGCCCGCTGGATGCTTTGCATGGGGTTGAAAGTCATCACGCCGTTCGAGCTGTCCACGCCCGTGCCCGGCACGAAACCGGCCACGACGACGGGGCTATAGGAACGTTCGTTGCCGGTGGTCACATCGAGCGCGTGGATGCGATGCACGAAATTTGTCGCGCTGCCGGTGACTTCGCGCGTGAACGCGTCCACATACAACGTGCCGGTGGTGGGGTCGATGACGGGTGTACCAGTGGCGCCAACCTCCGGCGCAATGTCCGAATACGGATTGTTCACGCCGGAATAGCGGCGGCCAATCGGGCTGACGGAATCCAGCGCGGATACACCGAGGTTGGTGGACCAGAGCAGGCCGCTGTTCGCGCCGGCATTGCTGTCGGCATCGAACGCATAAACTGTGTCATGCTCCGTGGCGACGAAGACGACATTGTGGACGCCCTGGCCGGGTATGGTCAGGTTCGTCATGATGAGCGGCTCGGTGTAAACGAAGCCGTCCACGGCGTAGGTGAATAATTTTCCAAACGTGTTCGTGTTCACGTCTGAGGGAGTGAGCAAGGTTTCATTCGTGTTCTGGCCCTGGCGCGTGTTGTCGTAGTGATAGGTTAGCACCGGCACGCGCGTCGCGGGCGGACTCGCGGCGGGCGTGGTGAAGCTCAAAGCGGGTTGTCCCCAGAAAATTCCGGCCGAATTCGACGCAAAGGTGGTGAAATAATAGGTCGTATTTGCCGAGAGCGAGGAAGCGGTGGTGGTGAACGCACCGGTTTGCGCGCCGAGGGCGATATTGTTTGACCAAGCGGCAGCGTTGGTCCCGCCATTGACCGGGCCATAGTAAATCCAGACGTTTGGTGTCAGGCCGCCGGTGGACAGCACCTGGCCGTTCAGCGCGGCGGATACGGTGGACATCTGCGTCGCGGGCAGGTTCGAGACGACTGGGTTCGTGGGCGGGATCGTGGAAAAGACTGAAATCATGGCATATGGCAAAAGCTGGTTGGTCCACGCGAGACCGGAGGCGAGGGGCGGCAGATTGAAGGTGCTGAAACCTCCGGCAAGACCGTTGGCGTAAAAAAGGATGAACGTGTCACCGGCCTGCAAGGCAGCACCAGTGTTGGTGACGTTCAGCGTGCCGCCCATGATGATGACGCCGCCAGAGATGATGCGGGCGATGTTGGGTGAATAGTTCCGGTTGAGTGTGAAGTTATTGGTGCCGTCAAGGATGACATTGTTGTAAACATTGAGGGTGGAGGTGTCACCGTTGCCGAGGCCAGGCTGCACGGTGCCGCCGGGCAGGTTGGTGAGCGTTCCGGCAATGGTGCCATTACCAGCCAGGGTGGCACCGTTTGCGACCACTGCACCGTCGGCAAGAGAACCGGTCAGTAGTAAATTGCCGTTGGTCACGATGGTCTTTCCGGAGAAAGTATTTGTGCCTGATAGCGTCAAGGTGCCGCCACCGGTGACCGTCAGACCCTGGTTGCCAGCGAGCGGAACACCGACCGTGGCGAAATTGTTGCTGACAATGATGGCCGGTGAGTTGGAGTTGACTGCGAGCGTCAGGCTGGCGGCGTTGCTGGCATTGAGAAACCAGTTTTTGGAGCCGTTGACATCGGCGAAGAGCAGGTTGCCGATGGTACGAGAGGAGTCAAGCGTCACGGTGCGGTCGGCGGTGAGGTTGATGGTGCTGAAATCAGCATTGCCACCAGTGCCATTGGCAATGCTGCCGTTGGCCCAGTTCGTGGCCGCGCTCCAGAGGCCGTTGGCGTCGCTGATCCAGGTGCCGGGCGGGGTGGAGTTGCCGGCGTTGATGACGGAGATCGAGCCGTCCTGGGCGAGCGTGTTGGTCCATGCGAGACCGGAGGCAAGGGGAGGCAGATTGATGATGCTGAAACCGCCGGCGAGGCCGCCGGCGTAAAAGAGCGCAAAGTAATCGCCGGCCTGCAAAGCAGCACCAGTGTTGGTGACGTTCAGCGTGCCGCCCATGGTAATGACGCCGCCGGAAACGATGTGGGTGATGTTGGGCGAATTATTGCGATTGAGCGTGAAGTTATTGGTGCCGGCAAGGATGACGTTGTTGTAAACGGTGAGGGTGGAGGTGTCACCGTTACCGCGGCCGGGCTGCACGGTGCCGCCGGGCAGGTTGGTGAGCGCACCGGCAATGATGCCGTTGCCAGCCAAGGTTGCGCTGTCTGCGACCACCGCGCCATCGGCAAGGGAACCGGTCAGCAACAAATTGCCGTTGGTCACCACGATGTCTCCGGTGAAAGTGTTTGTGCCGGAAAGTGTCAAGATGCCGCCACCGGTGACCGTAAGGCCCTGGTTGCCGGCGAGCGGAACACTTATCGTTGTGGAATTATTGCTGACGCTGATCAGGGGCGAGCCGGAGTTAACTGCGAGCGTGAGGCTGGCGGTGTTGCTGGCATTGAGGAACCAATTTTGAGAGCCATTGACATCGGCGAAGAGCAGATTGCCGATGGTACGGGAGGAGTCGAGCGTCACAATGCGGTCGGCAGTGAGATTGATGGTGCTGAAATCGGCATTGGAGCCGGTACCATTGGCGATGTTGCCGTTGGCCCAGTTCGTGGCCGCGCTCCAGAGGCTGTTGGCATCGCTGATCCACACGCCGGACGTGCTGATGTTGCCGGCGCTGATGACGGAGATCGAGCCGTCCTGACCGAGCGTGTTCGTCCACACGAGACCGGAGTCAAGGGGAGGCAGGTTGATGGTGCTGAAACCTGCTGCGAGGCCACCGGCATAAAAGAGCGTGAAAAAATCACCGGCCTGCAAGGCTGCGCCGGCGTTGGTGATATTGAGCGTGCCGCCCATGGCGATGACGCCGCCGGAGACGATATGGGTGATGTTGGGCGAGTTGTTACGGTTGAGCGTGAAGTTGTTGGTGCCGGCAAGGATGACGTTATTGTAAACGGTGAGGGTGGACGTATCGCCGTTGCCGAGGCCGGGCTGCACGATGCCACCGGGGAGGTTGGTGAGTGAACCGGCGATGATGCCATGGCCGCCGAGCGTGCCGTTGGCGACGGTGACGGAGCTGGCGGAGAAAATTCCATTCACCAGAACCGTGCCGCCGTTGACGGTCGCGCCGCCGGAAAAATTATTGGTCGCGGTGAAAATGATGGTGCCGAGGCAGCCGGCGGTGTTGAAGCCGCCGGTGCCGTTGAAGGGCGATGCGTTGGTGAACACCTCCCCGCTTTCGCCGGTCTGGATGCCGGAGCGGATGAAGGAGATGCCCTTGAGCGTGACGTTGGTGCCGGCGAGCGTGGCGGTGTTGCCGCCGGTCGGTGCGGTGAGCGTGAGCAATGAGTTGGTGTCGAGAATCAAATTCCGGACGGTGACAATGGCGGTGGAATTGATGCGAAGTTCGCCATTGGATTGGATTTCCAGCGAATCGCCCGCGAACGTAACGGACGCGCTGTTGGTGGGTGTGCGCAGCAGGTTGGTTCCGGTCTGATAGGCATTGCCGGGTGATGGTGCCGCCCCGCCGGTCCAGTGCAGGCCGGTTTTGAAGCTGTTGGTGCCGGCCGCATCACTGCCGTTCATGATGATGGTTGCGGCGGAGGAGATGCCGGCAAAGGTCAGGAGGATAATTCCCGCTAAAATAAACGGCGGCAAATTATGTCTAAGCATTGCTGGATCTCTGGTTTTTCCGCACCACATACCGGGTGGTTTCGGAAAGTGGAGCCGCGAGTCGGGATTGAACCGACGACCGACGGTTTACAAAACCGTTGCTCTACCGCTGAGCTATCGCGGCACGAAGGCGTAACATATTAGGCAAACGGGATAATTCAAGATTTGTTTTCTGTCACCGCCACGGATTTCCTTTATCAACCTTCTAATGTCAGCCGATGGGGAAGCTGAAACGTGGTGGGGGAAGAAAGTTCCGCCCGGATTGTCTTAAATACGCGCGACACTGTCCCAAAAGTGGCTTTCAACGGACATTGTTTGCAGTCCGCATTACAATATTTACCGATTTCGTTGTGGGAATTTAAGAGCAAAAACGCATTTTTTATGGGTTTTACTGATTTTTTGCCTGATTCTTAGGGTGTTTTGGATTGTGAATAACATGTGAATAATTGTCTTGGCCATTGGCATCAACAGTGCTAGTATGCCCATGAAGTGGTTGCAGCAGGCAATCGAGTGAACAAAGTTGTATTCATCTAAACCCGCCTGCTGTTTGTTCACGCCACTACAACAAAAAAACAGCAAATGAAAACGACCCAAAACGTCCGTAAAGCGGGCTTCACGCTCGTCGAAATCATGATCGTCGTGGCCATCATCGGCCTCCTCGCCGCGATCGCGATTCCGAACTTCGTGAAAGCGCGCGCCACTTCGCAGGCCAATGCCTGTATCAACAACCTCCGCCAGATTGATGCGGCGGCCAACCAGTTCGCGCTGGAAAAAGGCCGTACCACGGGTTCAGCCATCACGCTGACCTCTGATCTGACGCCTTACATCAAGCTGAATGCTTCCGGCAGCATTCCTGGATGCCCCGCTGGCGGCAGCTACACCTGCGCCACGGTTGGTACGGCTCCGGCTTGCTCGCTCGGCAGCACCATCACGCCGAACCACGTGCTTCCGTAATCAGTTGATTCCAGTTACAGACCCCGGAGCGTCAGCTCCGGGGTTTTTTGTTGACATGATATGACTTGGGTTTGATTTTGGCATCTCAGATGCTTAATTTAGTCAAACAGCGGTTCCAGCAGGCAATCTGTGAACACCTTTTTCGTTATTATTATACCCGCCTGCCGGTGGTTCACGCCGCGAAAAACATAAAATGAACACCACCCGTAAACATAACGGGGGATTCACCCTGGTTGAGGTGATGATCGTCGTGGCCATCATCGGCCTGCTGGCGGCGATCGCCATACCGAACTTTGTGAAGTCCCGCGCCACCTCGCAGGCCAACGCCTGCATCAACAACCTGCGGCAGATTGATTCCGCCAACCAGCAGATCGCCTTTGCCAAAAACATGGCGAATGGCGCCATCATCAACTACCCGGCCGACGTCACGCCCTATATCAAGCTCAACGCCGCAGGCAGCATTCCGCCCTGTCCCGCCGGCGGCAGTTATACCGTCTGGCCCGTCGGTTCGACTCCGTCCGTGACCTGCAGCCTGGGCAGTACGGTGACGCCGGCGCACGTATTGCAATAAACCCTCCGGGGACCAATTGGAACGCCGGTTGAAACTTTTTCTCCGGCGTTTCTGCTTTTCCGATGGCGGATAATTTCTTAAATACTTGCCATGACGCGAACACGGGCCGCCCTGCTGCTGGCCGTTATCAGTTTTCTGGCTTACCTGCCCGCGCTGCAAAATAACTTCGTCAACTACGACGATCCCGACTACGTCACCGAAAATTCCGTCGTCCAAAACGGCCTCACCCCCGCCGGCATCCGCTGGGCGTTTATCGGCTGGCACGCCTCCAACTGGCACCCGCTGACCTGGCTCTCGCACATGGCCGACTGCGGACTCTTCCGGCTCAATCCCGCCGGGCATCATTTCGTCAACCTGCTGTTCCATTCGGCAAATACCGCCTTGCTGTTTCTCCTGCTCGCGCGGCTCACGCAAAAATTTTGGCCGGCGATCCTTGTCTCGCTCCTGTTCGCATTGCACCCGTTGCACGTTGAATCCGTGGCGTGGGTCGCCGAGCGCAAGGATGTGCTTTCCACTTTTTTTGCGCTCCTGGCGTTGTTGCGTTACACGAAATTCGCGGAACCGGCCGCCGTCCCGGATTCAAGATCCGGCCGCCAGTTTGGGCTGTGCCTGCTGTTCTTCACCTTGAGCCTGCTGGCCAAGCCGATGTTCGTCACGCTGCCGTTTGTTTTTCTGCTCCTGGATTTCTGGCCGCTGAAACGGGTCCGGGGTTCAGGGTTCAGGGTCCAGGGCTGGGCACCGCTGCTCGTGGAAAAGATTCCGTTTTTCGCGCTCGTCGTCATTTCGTGTGCCGTCACCTTTTTTGCCCAACGCCAGCAAGCCGTGGCCACGTTGCAAAAAGTTCCGCTGGATCTGCGGCTGGAAAACACGGTGGTCGCCTACGCCGGTTATCTGGCCAAAACATTTTATCCGTTGAACCTCGCCGTCTTTTATCCGCTGCCCAAACACATTTCCGTTGTCGTTTTGAT
>DATHOG010000209.1:0-10380 GCA_035485115.1 Candidatus Sulfotelmatobacter sp.
TCCTCGAACAACAAGCCGGAAACCAGAAACCCGCTCAAGACGAAAAAGACATCGACCGACACCCAGCCCATGCACGACAGGGACAGCAAAAACCTGCCACCAAAACCCGGCGTTTTATTGAACAGCGCCCCCGCGTCACCAAAATTAGACGCGTGGCTGCAGATCACCACGGATGCCGCCAGGAACCGCAGAAGGTCCAAGCCGGCCTGGCGCGGACTTCGACGTTCAGCGGGGCCGGCTTTCATTTATCCCGTTTCAGCAAAAATTCCGCCAGCGCCTCCAGCGCGACGGCCTTTCCCTTGAAGATTTTCAGCGCGGCAAACGCCTTGTCCGTCAATTGCACCGCGATCTTTTTGGATTTCTCCAGGCCCACGATGGAGGGATAGGTCGCCTTTTGCACGGCCACGTCCTTGCCGGCCGTCTTGCCGAGCTGCTCGCTGGTCTGGGTCACATCGAGGATGTCGTCAATCACCTGGAACGCCAGACCGACGTTGTAGCCGAAGTCGGTCAGCGCCTTGAGTTGCGCGGCGGAACAATTCGCGCTCATGCCGCCCAGCCGGACGGAACAACAAAGCAGCGCGGAGGTTTTGCGTTCGTGGATGAATTTGAGTTCGGCGATGGAAAGTTTTTTATTCTCGCCCTCGAGGTCGGCCACCTGTCCGCCGACGAGTTGCAGCGAGCCGGAGGCCTTGGCGATCTCCAAAATGATCTGGTCGGGCGGATAGCGCGGAAATTTTTGGCACTGCGCGGCGATCTCAAAGGCCTGCGTCAGCAACGCGTCGCCGGCGAGCACGGCGATGCCCTCGCCGAACACCTTGTGGTTGGTCGGTTTGCCGCGGCGGAAATCGTCGTTGTCCATCGCCGGCAGGTCGTCGTGGATGAGCGAATAGGTGTGGATGCATTCCACGGCGCAGGCCAGCGGCATCGCCGCCGCGTCGCTGCCGCCACAGGCTTCGGCCGCCGCCAGGAGCACCGCCGGGCGCATCCGTTTGCCGCCGGCGAACAATGAATAGCGCATCGCCTTGTGAATCGTTGCCGGTTTGGTCTTTTCCGAAGGCAGAAACCCGTCGAGCGCGGCATTGACGGCGTCGGTGCGGGTGGCAAGGAAGTGGTTCAAATTGAAGGGTTTTGGGGCGGCCATAAAATGATTGTCCCAAAATGCCGGAATCGGGGGCAACTTTGAAGGGAATTTTAAAGATAATGGGGTAATTTGGTAGGGACGGCGCGCTGCGCCGTCCGCGCCCGTAAAGCGGGCGCAACGAACGTGGTAAAACCGCGCTTTGCACATTCGTTCCGGCGGCTTTACCGCCGGGGACAGCGCAGCGCGCTGTCCCTACCAGCCAAACTTTAAGATTGCATTGAAGCGTAAAGCCGGTATTCTGACCCGCTCGACTTTTGACTTTATTAAATGAACGCTGAACTTTGCAAAAAGGCTTTGGAGAAGGTGGGAAACCCGAACGTGCTCGTGAACATCGTGTCACGCCGCGTGCGCCAGCTCAACCAGGGCGGCGGCGGCTGGGGCCGTCCGCTGGTGGACGCGCCGGCGAGCATGGGCCTCGCGGACATCGCCCTCCGGGAAATCATCGAAGACAAGATCACCTTTGACCTGCCGGAAGAAACCGCGGCGGTCCGGCCGATCCCGAAAAAGCGCAAGAAACATTAAAACTTTTCCGCAGATTTCGCGGATTAACACAGATTTAAACCCGCTGACGAGGCGGGTTTTTTCTTTCCTTGTTTTTAATCTGTAAAACCTGAGCCATCTGCGGATAAAATTCCTTCATGCCGGACATCGTGACCAACCACAAAGCGCGACGTGATTATCACGTCCTCGAGACTTTCGAGGCGGGCATCGTGCTGCACGGCACGGAGGTCAAGTCCCTGCGCGCGGGCAAAGGGCAGATCGCCGATGCCTTCGCACGCGTGGAAAAGGAAGAAGTCTGGCTCTACAACGCGAATATCGACGAATATTCGCACGGCAATGTCAACAACCACGAAATGAAAGCGCCGCGAAAGCTCCTGTTGCATAAGACGGAGATCCGGAAGCTGTTTGAGCTGGCGTCGGTGAAGGGCAACGCGTTGTTTCCGCTGGCGTTCTACTGGAAGAACGGCAAGGTGAAAGTGTCGCTCGGCGTGGGCAAGGGCAAGCAAACTTTCGATAAACGGGAAGACCTGAAGGAACGCGATTCGGAACGCGAGATGAAGCGCGCGACGATGAAAAATATCAAGGGACGTTGAAGCGAAAAATCGTTGAACTGGAAATCCAATTCAACGACTTAGCAAAATAGATCTTCGACAATTTTGAAAATCACACCGTCAGGATTTCTTTTTCCTTGTGAGCGAGGTGCGTTTCCAGCTTGGCGACGTATTGGTCGGTGAGTTTTTGGACTTCTTTTTCGACCTTTTCCTCTTCTTCCTCGCTGGTCTCGGAGGCTTTCACGGCTTTCTTCAATTCCTCCAGCGCGTCGCGGCGGACGTGGCGGATGGCCACGCGGCTGTCCTCGGTCATTTTTTTCGCCATCTTCACAAATTCCTGGCGGCGCTCGGTGCTCAATTCGGGAAAGGTCAGGCGGATGAGGCGGCCCTGCACGGTGGGCGAAAGGCCGAGGTTCGCCTTCTGGATGGCTTTTTCAATCGGCTGCAGCGCCGCATTATCCCACGGCTGGATGAGGAGCTGGCGCGGTTCGGGCGTGGTGATGCTGCCCAGCTCGCGGATGCGCACCATCGAGCCGTAGACTTCCGCCTGGATGTTTTCGACGAGCGACGGCGAGGCCTTGCCCGTGCGCACGCCGGCGAGCTGATTGACCAGCACCTGCTCGGTCTTGATCATCTTGTCCTCGGCTTCCAAAAGAATTTCGTCGGATGACATAGTCCGGCCAAACTAGCAACGATTCGCCGCCGGGTCTAGAGCGTTTGAATAAATACTTCAGTCCAGCGCCGGCCAGCGCATCCGGCGAATCCGTAGTTTAAAGAAAAAATAAAATCCCGCTGCGACCGCCGCCTCCGCTCCGATGAACGGCCAGAAAAAACCCGCATCCCAGCTCCCCATCGCCAGACCCGCAACGAGCATGGATACTATCAATGCCACAATCATATGTGCTCCACGCCCGGCGGACTTGGCGGCGTCCGGCGGGCGCGACAACGGCGCGATGCCGCCCAGACCGGGCACGAGCGCGAACACCGGCAACAAGATCATCCCCGGCAACAGCAGCAACATCTGCCCCGAAGCGCCGTGCAACAGCCATACAATGGCTGCCATCAACACAACCATGGGCAGTGCGAGCACAAGCAACACTGCCCGTCGCACGCCATGGCCCAGTTCCGCGGGCCCGACGAGCGGTGCATAGCGGAAGACATCCGCCGCCAGCCAATGTTGTGAATACTGCAAAAACTGGATTCCCCACAACGCTATCAACCCCATGTATGCGCCTGAGAATGAAATTCCAAACGCCGCGCCCGTGCCGGCATGGTGACGGCCGTTCTGAAAAAGGAAAACAAAGGGCACTATCAACATGGGTACGATGCCGGGATAGACGCGAAGCTTCACATCACGATCGCGGACCAGGTACGCGAGCGTCAGCAAAAACGACGAGCGTGAAACGGGGTTGCTCAGCCACCAGCACAGGGGCGGGGCGGAGACAAGCGCATCGAGCCAGCGGCGGCGGCCGCCACGGGCGATTTTTGGCCCGGCGGTTTCACCGAGCATTTGCAACCCGGCCTCGTAATGTTTCGCCAGCCGTCCAAACGCGAGCCAGAGCACGAGCGCCGTTACTCCCAGCGCCAGGACGGCGGACAACCAGGAACTTCCCGCGGCGCTGCCGGCGAGCGCGTCATCGATCCCTGCAAACCACGCGGGCGGAATAAGGAAGAGCCACCACGGGCTGTCTTCAAGCTTTAGCGCGCCCGTCAATGGAATGATTACCCGCGGCAGAATTTGCCCGGCCAGCACTGCGCTGATGGCCAACAACACCTGGACCATCGTCATCAGGCCTTCCAGCCGTTCGCGCCCGAACCAGCGCAGGCACAATTGATAGCCCAGCACTACGCACCCGGCGCAAAACATCGCCTCCAACCCGGTGGAAAAAATGTGGACGACGGAAAATTCCCAGCGCCCCGTCAGCGCCGCCACGAGCAGGCCCGGAAAATTGAACGCCCCGGCCAGCCACAGCGAAACCTCAATGAGCACGCGCACCTTGGCCCAAAGCATCGCCTCCGGCGTCACGGGCCGGTGCAACAAAATGTCCGCCTCCTCCTTGTTGAACAGGATTTCACCCGCCGAGGACGCGATGAACAGGCCGAGAAAGAAAAAGGTCATCGCGTGCAGATACGCCGCGAACACAAATACCGGAGAATGTAAAAAACCCAACGCCATGCAACCCACAAGCGCATAGACGAGCAACGTCAAAAGCAGCTTTTGGCCGACGGATTTGGGCGCGCCCGCCTTGTTCAGACCGCGCGCGCCGCGGCCGCGCAGGAACAGCGTAAGGAAAAGCTTTCGCAGCACCGAGGTCATCCGCGGCGGCGCTTCCGACGGGATGGGCGGGGGATTCATGACCGGAAGGTTTTCGCGAAGTCTTCCGCGCGACGTTCCAGTTCCGCGCCGCCGGTTAGCGTTGTGAAAAGTTTCTCCAGGGTGCCCGACTGGTGTTGCGCCACCAACTCGTCCGGTTTGCCGTCGAGCAACAGCCTCCCCTTGTCGATGATGATGACCCGGTGGCAGACCCGCTCGACCACATCGAGGATATGCGAGCTGTATACAATCGTCTTCCCTTCTTTTGCAAGCATCTGGATCAGCGCCTTGAAACCAACGGCGGCGTTCGCATCGAGCCCGTCCAGCGGCTCGTCAAAAAAGACCACTGGCGGATTGTGCAGCAGGGCGGATGTGATCACGACCTTGCGCTTCATGCCCTTGGAATACGCGCCAAGCAATTTATCCGTGAGCGTGTCGAAACTCAGGTCAAAGAAGGCGATGAACTGCTGGATGCGTGTTCGCGCCGCACTCTGCGAAATGCCGTAAAGCGCCGCGACCATCTCCAGGTATTCCAGCCCGGTGAGCGATTCAAAAACCGCGCCAGATTCCGGCACAAAGCCCACGTTACGTTTCACTGCCAGCACATCCGTCCGCAAATCATGGCCGCAAATCGTAGCGCTGCCGCTGGTCGGCTCCAGCATGCCGGTGAGCATCTTGAGCGTGGTGGATTTGCCCGCGCCGTTCGGGCCAAGAAAACCGACGATCTGTCCCCCGGGAATATCGAACGACAATTTGTCCACCGCCGTTTGCGCGCCGAAGATTTTCGTGAGCTGCGTCGCCGAAATCATGTGCTGGTGTTACCCCAACAGCACGGCTTTGGCTATAAAATAATACTCCACGCCGATTTCAGCTTTGCATCCCCGGTGAAAAAGCGCCAGCCTGTCGCCGCCACCCGATTATTTCCATGAAAACGAAATTCCTTTCCGTCACCACTTTGATTCTTGCCGCCGGAATTTTTCCCGCGTGCGCCGGCTGGCCGGTGAAGGTGTTCGCGCCTTACATGTATGTCGGCGCGGGCGACAATTTCAAACTGACGGACTGCGCCGACGCCTGCGGGCTGAAGTTTTATACGCTCGCCTTCATCATCGCCAAACAGGAGGGCGACGGGAAAAATGCGATTTACCACCCGGAACCCTCATGGGACGGACGCATCGCCATCGGCGACGATTTTTATCACGATCAGATTGACGCCATCCGCGCCCGCGGCGGCGACGTCATCATGTCCTTCGGCGGCGAGGCAGGCAAGGAGCTGGCGAACGAGATTGCCGACCCCGCCGCGCTGGAAGCCGCGTATCAGAAAATCATCGACCAATACAAGTTCACCTGGCTGGACTTCGATGTCGAAGGCAACAATCTCGACAACGGAAAGCTCGACAGCGAGCGCCGCAATGCCGTGCTCGCCGCCCTGCAAAAGAAAAATCCCGGCCTCATCATTTCGTTCACGCTGCCCGTGAATCCGGATGGAATTTCCGAGGCGTCGCAGGATCTGTTGCGTGACGCCGTGAAGCAGGGTGTGAAAGTCCATTCCGCCAACTTGATGGTGATGTTTTTCGGAAAACAGTTCGTTGGAAAGGGAAAATCCGAAGGAGAACTCGGCGTGGAATCCGCCGATGCCGCCTACGCGCAGATCCAAAAGATCGATCCCGCGATCCAAATCGGTTTGTGCCCGTGCCTGGGCCGTAACGGCTCAGCGGCGGAAGTTTTCGGGCTGGAAGACGCGAAGACGTTGAAGGCCTTCGCCGACCGGACACCGTGGGTTTGTTCGCTGCATTACTGGTCCATCAACGATGACGTCCCCAAGGCGGGCAAAAAATGGGCGTTCGCGAAAACTTTTCAGTCATTCACGCGTTGAGCCGCGCGCGATTTGCTCGACAACTTTTCCAAAAAAATTAACCTATCGGCCGCATGACCAAACCCGCTTTGCTCGTTCTCGCCGCCGGCATGGGCAGCCGTTACGGCGGCCTCAAACAAATTGATCCCGTCGGCCCGCATGGGGAGACCATCATTGATTACTCGATCTTCGATGCGATGCGCGCGGGCTTCGGCAAGCTCGTCTTCGTGATCCGCAAGGACATCGAACAACAGTTCCGCGAGATCGTCGGCGCCCGCTTCGAGAAACGTATCGCGGTTGAGTACGTTTTTCAGGAACTCGATAAACTGCCCGCGCCCTATAAATTGCCGGAAGGCCGCACCAAGCCGTGGGGCACCACGCACGCGATCCTCATGGCCGAAGACGTGGTGAAGGAAAGTTTCGCCGCGATCAATGCGGACGATTTTTACGGCCAGAACGCCTACAAGGTCCTCGCACAACACCTGAACGCCGGTACACCGGATTATGCGATGGTCGGGTTCATCCTGAAAAACACGCTGTCCGATTTCGGCACGGTGGCCCGCGGCGTTTCGCGCGTGGACGCAAACAATTACCTGACCAACATCGTTGAGATGATGAAGATCGAGCGCGACGGTAATGGCGCGAAGAATACCGAGGCCGACGGCAAGATCACCAAGCTCAGCGGCGACGAGGCGGTCTCGATGAATTTCTGGGGTTTCACGCCGGCGTTGTTTCCACAGATCAAGGTTGAGTTTGAAAAGTTCCTGAAAAAATCCGGGGCGGAACAAAAATCCGAATGCTACATTCCCGCAACCGTCGGCGATCTCGTCACGGGCGGCCGCGCCAAATGCAAGGTGCTCCGTTCCCCGGATTCATGGTTTGGCGTGACCTACCGTGAAGACCGTCCGACGGTCGTCGAAAGCATCCGCAAGCTGATCGCCAAGGGCGATTATCCGGAAAAGCTCTGGGCGTAACCGGGCAACGGTTTGACAGTCGCGGAGTTTGAGTTATGGTCAGGCCAAACAACCGAATCCAGGAAATATATGCGTACATCAAAAATCGCCTCCTTTATTCTTACGGTCATTGCCTGCGTCGTGCTCCGCGCCCAGGCACAGGATACCAACCCGCCGCTGACCGACTTCCAGAATTTCATACAGCAAACGAACACGGTCATTGTCCGAGGCTTCACCGTCATGGGCTCGGTTGCGCTGGGAAACGCCACCTTGTCCGTCAATGCGCAGGAAGGCAATGACATCAGCCATGGCCAGAAAAAGTATGCCGTGATGCTCGTGTTAAGTGATACTGACCAGGAGGGCCGGCGGTATGTGCTTTCTCAGGTGGTGGATTACGACGAACTGGATTCGCTGGCCGGAGCCATCGATTATATCGGCAAGGCGACCAGCGACGTGTCCCAACTCAGTGGCTTCGAGGCCTCCTACGCCACCAAATCCGGATTTCGCATCATCAGCCACAGCGACCGGAAGCAAGGCACCGTCAACTTCTACATCCAGTTCAGCGGGTATCCAAGAGTCGCGGCCAGTTCCGACCAGTTGAACCAGATCCGCAGCCTGATCGTCCAGGCCAAATCCGCGCTCGTAAGCATCAAATGACCTTGCGCACCACGCTGTCGCGTTGTGCCCAATCAGGATTGAGGTTTGGAAAATCCAGATTGTAATTCAGCCCGCGGCTTTCCGGGCGCTGCAAGGCGCATTGCACGATCAATTCCGCGACCGTCGCGATATTGCGCAGCTCCAGCAGGTCGGCGGTGACGATGAAATTCCAATAATATTCCTGGATTTCCTGTTGCAGGTTCGCCAGCCGCGATTGCGCGCGTTGCAGGCGCTTGTTCGTGCGCACGATGCCGACGTAATCCCACATCAGGTGACGGATTTCATTCCAATTGTGCGAGACGACAACCAGTTCGTCCGCGTTCGTGGCATTGCCGGATTGCCACAAGGGAATTTTAAAGTTCGAATTTATAACTTCGGATTTCAAAGTTTTGTTTGCCGCACGATGGGCGACAACCAATGCCTCGAGCAAGGAATTGCTGGCCAGGCGGTTCGCTCCGTGCAGGCCGGTGCAGGCCACTTCGCCGACGGCGTAAAGCCCGGCGATATCCGTCTCGCCGTCAATGTTCGTCACCACGCCGCCGCACTGGTAATGCGCCGCAGGCACGACGGGAATCGGCTCCTTGGTGATGTCGATGCCGTAGCCAAGGCAGGTCCGGTAGATGTTCGGAAAGCGCTCGATGATGAACTTCGCCGGCTTGTGCGTGATATCGAGGAACACACAGTCCGCGCCGGATTTTTTCATCTCGCTGTCGATGGCGCGCGCCACCACGTCGCGCGGCGCGAGTGATTTCAACGGATGATAACCGTCCATGAATTCCCGGCCGTCGAGCGTTTTCAAGACGCCGCCTTCGCCGCGCACGGCTTCGCTGATGAGAAATGACTTCGCCTTCGGATGATACAGGCAGGTTGGATGGAACTGGACGAACTCCATGTTCGCGATGGCCGCACCCGCGCGAAATGCCATCGCCACGCCGTCGCCGGTCGCGATGTCAGGGTTCGTCGTGTAAAGATAGACCTTGCCGCAGCCGCCGGTTGCCAGCAGCGTCACGGGCGCGGCGAACGTCTCCACCGTCGCCGTTTTTTTGTCGAACACATACGCGCCGAGACAGCGGTTCTCGCCGACATAACCGAGCTTCTGGCTCGTGATCAAATCGATCGCGAAGTGGTTCTCAAAAATCTCGATGTTCGGCTCGCGCGAAATGGCATTGAGCAAGGCGCTCTCAATCTCGCGGCCGGTCACGTCCTTCGCGTGCAAAATCCGGCGCTTGGAATGGCCGCCTTCGCGACCCAGATCCAGTTCGTGCCGGCCGTGCGACTGCGGAATTTCGCGCTCGGAAAATTTCATGCCCAGCTCGATCAACTCGGCGATGCGCGCCGGCCCTTCCTCGACGATCGTGCGGACGACGTTTTCCTTGCACAACCCCGCGCCCGACTCCAGCGTGTCGCGCACGTGCAACTCGAACGAGTCCTCCTTGCTGGTGACCGACGCGATGCCGCCCTGCGCGTAGTTGGTGTTCGACTCCGCGCGGTCTTTTTTGGTGACGATGGCCACGCGTCCGCGCGACGCGGCCTTCAGCGCGAATGAAAGCCCCGCGATGCCGCTGCCCAGGATAAGGAAATCAAATTGCTTCATGCGGACATGGAAATCTAGCGCAAAGGCACGAAGAATTAAATAAATTATCTGCGTCTCTCTGTTCAAAATTTTGGTATTGTCAATCCGCCAATCTGGTGTTACCAGTTTGTCATGCAAACATTGACGCTGAAAGTGCCCGATGAGCTGGCCGAGCGGCTGAACCGCCGCGCCCGCGCCCTGAACCGGCCTAAATCTGAAATTGCCCGTCAGGCACTGGCGGATCATCTGAACGGCGAAAAGAAGGTCGAAAGCCTGCTTGAACGCGCCGGCGACCTGGTCGGCATGTATGCCGGCAGCAAAAATTCCAGCGATAAACGCAACCTCAAGGGCATGGGCCTGAAAAGTATGGGACGATGGAAACGCTCCTGACTGATGCCGGCCCGCTCGTCGCGTTGCTTAACCATCGTGACGAACACCATGAATGGGCGCGCCAGCAGTTCGGACATTTTTCCAGTTCGCTGTTGACGTGTGAAGGCGCAATCGCCGAGGCAGCTCACCTGCTTCATTTTGACGGGTTGCCACAACAGGGTGTTTTAGAATTGATTGAACGGAAAATCATTTCCATCCAGTTTGACCTGGAACCCAATCTCAACCGCGTCCTTTCGCTGATGAATAAATACGCGGACACGCCGATGGATTTTGTGGATGCCTGCCTGGTGGCCATGACCGAGCAAAGTCAAAGCTGCAAACTGTTGACGCTGGATTCCGACTTCAAAATCTACCGGCGCTTTGAACGTCAAATGATTCCATTGATCACGCCGAAATGATCAAAGCCGCGCATTATCAATCAACCGTGTCTTGCCGAAAAAAACCGCCA
>DATHOG010000210.1:0-37301 GCA_035485115.1 Candidatus Sulfotelmatobacter sp.
GAAGCCCGCGTCGCCGGCACTCGGTTCGACCTCTTCGGCTAGACCCGCAATTCGTCGTTGGGCCGTGCCACCAGCGCATACAGCGCCGGCATCAGGAAGATGCTGATCAGCAGGCGCGTGAACAGGCCGCTGACGATGACCAGGGCGAAGGGTCTCTGGGAGTCGGTGCCGACGCCCGTGGCCAGGGCGGCGGGCAGCAGTCCGAGCGCCGCCACCAGGGCCGTCATCATGATCGGCCGCAGCCGCAGGATGGCGCCTTCACGGATGGCCTCGGCGAGGCCCGTTCCAGCAAGGCGAAGCTCGTTGACGTAAGAAATGTAGACCACGGCGGTTTGTACCGAAACGCCGAACAGGGCGAGGAAGCCGATGCCGGACGAAACCGAGAAGGGCGTGCCGGTGAGCCATAACGCCACGAGCCCGCCCACGGGCGCGGACAACACCACGCCGAGCACGGTGATGAACGGGAATTTCAAATTGCTGTAAAGCGCGAACAGCAGGAGGAAAATCAGACACAGGGTCAGAGGCAGAATGAACTTCATCTGGTCGCGCGAGGCCGTGTATTCGGTGTATTCCCCGCCCCAATTGACCCGGTAGCCTTCCGGCAGGGTGACCTGTTGTTTCACCTGCCCGATGGCATCCTCCACCGCGCCGGCCAGATCGCGTCCTTGCACCGAGAACTGGACACCGATGTAGCGCGAGTTGTCCTGGCGATAAATAAACGAGGCGCCATTCGCCACCTGGATGTCCGCGAATTCCTTGAGCGGTATTTGTTGTCCGCCGGGCGTGGGCACCAGGATGTTTCCGATTTCCTCGGGGTTGTTCCGGTATTCGCGTTCGAGACGGACGACGAGATCAAACTGCTTTTCGCCCTGCTCAACCTGCGTGGCCACGTCGCCGCCGATGGCGGTCGTGATCAAGGCGTTGATATCGGCGACATTCACGCCGTAACGGGCAATCGTGGCGCGGTTGATCTTGATGTCCAGACTGGGCTGGCCAAGTTCCTTCACCAGCGTCACATCGTGGATACCGCGGACCTGCTCCAGGATTTTTTTGATGGCTTTGCCCTTTTGTTCGAGCGTGTTCAAATCAGAGCCAAAGACCTTCACGGCCAGGGCGCTTTTCAAACCCGATTCCGCCTCGTCCACCGCATCCTCCGCCGGCTGGGTGTAATTGAAAATAATCCCCGGAAACTGCTGGAGCTTCTGGTTGATGGCCTCAATCAACGCGGCCTTGGTGCGATAAGCGCCGGTCCATCCCGCGTAAGGTTTCAGCCCCACGTAAAACTCGACGTTGAAAAATCCGGTGGAATCCGTGCCGTCGTCGGGCCGGGCCAGTTCGGAAGCGACGGTGGTAACTTCAGGGAATGATTTCAGCACCTGCCGGATTTGGGGCGTGATCCGGGCCGATTCGTCAAACGAAATGGTGTAAGGCATCGTGGCCCGTACCCAAAGAGCGCCTTCATCCAATTGCGGCATGAACTCGGCACCGATACGGGGAATGAGCAGCAGCGAACCCGCCAGCAGAATCGTCGAGGCGAAGGTGGTTCCCCACGGATGGGCGATACAAAAATCGAGGCCCTTGGTGTAAACCGATTTGACGGCCTCGAAAGCGGCGCTGCGGCGCTCGCGCACGCCGTCGCGCATGAACCACGCACACAGCACCGGCAGCAACGTCAGGGTGACGATCAACGAACCGATCAGCGCGAACACCATCGTGTCGGCCATCGGCTTGAACAGCGTGCCGGACGGCCCGGCCAAAACATAAATCGGCAGGAAGCTGGCCACGATCACGGCGACGGCGTAGAACAACGGACGGTCCACTTCAGCGGCAGCGTCCTTTACAATTTCAAAGACATTGGCCCGGGTTCCTTTGCGCAACGCAATCTGGCGGAAAATATTTTCCACCATCACCACCGCCGCATCCACCAGAATGCCAAAATCCACCGCGCCGATGGAGAGCAGGTTGGCCGAGGCGTGTTGGAGATCGAGACAGATGAACGCGAACAGCAGCGCCAGCGGAATGGTGGTGGCGACAATCAAACCCGCCCGGAAATCGTAGAGGAAGAAGATGAGGATCACGACGACCAGCAACATGCCGCGCAATAGATTTTGTTCGACCACGCGGGTCGTGAGCGCGATCAAATCGCTGCGGTCGTAAAACGGAAGGATTTTGACATCCTTGGGCAGGACTTGATCATTAAGCTCCTTCGTTTTCGCCTCAACCCGTTTCAGGACGTCCTGGGTTTTATCGCCGGTGCGCAGCAAGATGACGCCTTCCACGCAGTCGTCCTGTTTCTCGTAACCGAACTCGCCCAGGCGCGGGGCGATGCCGATGACCACGCGACCGACATCCTTGAGCAACACCGGGGTGCCGTTATTCACGGCCAGCACGACGTTGCCGATGTCCTCAAGCGTTTCCAACCGGCCCAGGCCGCGCACATAATAGAACTGGCCGCCTTGCGAATAAAAACCGCCGCCGGCGTTGCCGTTGTTGGCGGCCAGCGCGGTCTCCACCTGCAACACCGACAGGCCGACGCCGGCAATCTTGGCCGGATCGAGCAACACCTGATATTGCATGGTGCCGCCGCCAAAGCCCGAATCATCCGCCACGCCGGCAAGGGATTTGTAAGCCGGTTCGATGACCCAGTCCTCGAACGTCTTGAGTTCCATGGGCGACCGGTCGGAACTTTGCAGGACGTAACGATAGATCAGGCCGGAAGGCGAAGACAACGGCGACACCGAAGGGGTAACTCCGGTCGGCAGACTCAGGCTGGATAACCGGTTAAAAACTTCCTGACGGGCAAAATTATTGTCCGTGCCATCGTGATAGGTGAGGATGACGTCGGACAGGCCATAGAGCGTGATCGAGCGCTGCGTGGTCATCTGGGGAATGCCGTTCATCCCGACTTCGACGGGCACGGTGATCAATCTTTCCACTTCCTCGGCCGCGTGGCCGGGCCATTGAGTGACGATCTCGACAATCGGTGGCGAAAGATCAGGGTAGGCGTCCACCGGCAGGCGCTCCAGCGACCGCGTACCCGCGCCGATCAATACGAGCGTCAGGATGACGACGAGCAGGCGCTGCCGCAATGAAGAGGCAACGATCCGGTTCATCGCCGAAGCCGTTCGCTGCATGGGTTGAATTGAAGGCAACGGGTCACTCATTGGTTTTGCATGAATTGAATGAAGAGTGCGCCATCCACCACGATCTGATCGCCGGCATGCAAGCCGTCAGGTATGTCATATTGGTCCCCGGTCCGATAACCCAAAGTCACGTGCGCCCGCGCGAAGCTGCCGTCGGGCTGGACGACATAAACAAACGGCAGATTCACGTCGTCGCGCAAAATCGCCGAGACCGGGACCAGCAAGCCGGTGCTTTCCTGGCGGGACTGGATCCGCACGCGGACATACATTTGTTTTTTCAGAAAATCGCCCGGGTTTTCAACCACCACACGCACCATCACCGAGCGCGTGGTGGGATCCACCAGGGCCGAGATGTTGTCCACGGTTCCGGAAAAATTATTCGTCGCGATGCCCGACTCGACCTCGACCGGATCGCCGACGCTGACCGCAGCCAGGTCGGAGCCGAACAATTGCGCCATGACCCAGACCCGCGAAAGATCGGCCACGGTGAAACAAGGCGTGGTTCCCGCAGTCAGGAGTTCTCCGGGCGTGATGAGCTTTTCCACCACCGTACCCGCGATGGGCGAGTTGATCATGCCCGACGGACGCGAGATCGGCTTGCCCGCCTCGAGGTCCTTGATAGTCTGCGGATCTAGGTTCAGCGAAACGAGCGTTTGCAGGGCGGCATCGCGGTCCGCCTCGGCGTTGGCGGCATCGGTTTGGGCCTGCTCCTCCTCGCGTTGGGCCACGCCGTTGTGCTGGATCAAATCCTTGTCCATGTCGGCCACCCGGCGCAGCGTCTGCGCCGTGCTGAGCGCCTTGCGATACGCGCTGATGGCGGCGGCAAAGTCCGGTGAATCCACCTCGGCCAACGGGTCGCCCGCCTTGACTTTCTGGCCGGGGGAAACGAGCAGCCGTGACACCGGCCCGCCAAAGGGCGCGAGCACGCTGGTGGCCTGGTCGTTGTCGAAATCCACCGCGCCCGTCGCCTCCGTAACCTTGTGAAAGGTCGCCGGCGCGACGGTATAAATCTGAATTTTCTGCCGTTGTTCCGCCGTCAACGTCACATTGCTGACCGTAATGGACGGCGTCTGCGCATCGCTGTCGGTTTTATGTGAGCAACCGGTGAAGGCCAGCATCGTTGCCATCGCCATCAAGCCGGTGGCAACGACGCGCGGGCAGGTGAACCGGCTATCCGCCGCCGGTTGCGCGTAGAATAATTTATTTTTCATTTTTTATCCTGGGTTAAATCCGCACGATTCCACCAGCCGCCGCCCAGCGCCTGAAACAGCGCCGCCGTGTCGGCGAAACGATTGGCCTGGGCCTGCACCAGATTGATCCGCGTTTGCTGATAAGCTTGTTCGGCGCTGAGCAGCGCCAGATAGCTGATGTAGCCGTCGTGCCACTGGCGTTGGGACAAATCCAAGGTTTCCCGGGCGTCATCCGCGGCGGTGGCGGCGGACTTCAAACTATCGGCATCGAGTTGCAGCGCCGTCAAGGTATCGGCGACGTTCTGGAACGCGGTCAGCACCGTGCTGCGATATTGTTCCGCCGCCTGAATATAGGCCGCCTTCGCGGCGCGCTCCTGGTGCAGCAAGGTTCCGCCCTGAAAAAGAGGGGCGGCGGCGGCGGCACCCAGGCCCCAAAAGCCCGTGCCGGACGAGAACACCTTATCCAGGGTCAGCGCCGTGCTGCCGGCATTGGCGGTCAGGGTGATGTTCGGCAGCCGGTTCGCGATGGCGATGCCGATCTGCGCGCTCGCCGCGTGCAGGTTGGCCTCCGCTTGGAGCACATCGGGACGCTGCGCCACCAATTGCGACGGCAAGCTCACCGGGATTTCTTGCGGCAATTGCAAATCCGCCAGTTCAAATTTATCCGCCGGCCCTTGATTGGGAAAACGCCCGGCGAGCACCGCCAGCGAATCGCGCAACTGGGCGGCCTGCTTGAGCAGCGGAGGCAGCGTGGCGTTGAGTTGCGCCAGCTGCGATTCCTGCGCGACCACATCCAGCCGGCCGGCATAACCGCGGGTCAATTGATAGCGCAGGATTTCCAGCATATTGGAGTTGAGGTCCACGAGCTGGCGGGTCGCATCAATCTGCGCCTGCACCGACGCCGACTGGATCGCCGTGACCACCACATTCGCGGTCAGCGTGGTGTAGGCCGCGATCATTTGGAAACGGACGGCCTGTTCCTGCGCCTTCACGGACTCCATCGTGCGGCGGTTCAGACCGAAGACATCGGGCGAATACGAAACGCTCACCTGCGGGGTGAACAAATTGTAGCGATACTCCTGCGGCACGACCGGATAGTTGGGAGTGGGCGCGAGACTTTCGGATGTCTTCTGGCGGTTTGCCGAAAAATTGGCCGTGACACTGGGAAAATAAACGCCGCGTTGCGCGAGCACATTTTCGCGGGAGGCGGACAACGCCGCCTGCGCGGCCCGGAGATCGGGATTGTTGGTGAGCGCGAGTTCAATCAGCTCGTTGAGCGGCCGGGAGTGGAACAAGATCCACCAATCGCCGGCGAGGTCGCCGCCAGGTGCAAAGCGCTGGGCTTCGCCGCCGGGGACATTGGTGCTGGTGACGGTGGTCGCGAGCGGATTGGCGGTATAACCGGTGACCGCCGGAGCGGCCGGCCGCTTAAAGTTTGGTCCCACCGCGCAGCCGGCCAGCAAGCCGGCAATCACTGCGAGGAGAGGAACAAAACAGGATGGTTGCCAACCGGCAATCACCTTAACCAACCGTTGTTTAATTAATTTGCTCATGCGGCTAGGACATGGACTTCCATCTGCACGATTCTAAAATTTTTCACCTGCAAAATTTTACAATTTTCCAAACGACCCATGCCCAAAGGCACAACGTCGAAATAATTCAGGTCAGTGAACCAACGAAATCCGGGCGGCAAAGCCCGGTGAACATTCAGGATTGGGAAGAGGAGACCGGCGGGCCGCGACCATCGGGGAAGAAGACCGTGGTGGGGCGATAAACTGAAATTTCAATACGGGGGGTGATTTCAATCCCGGTCACCGGAACAACTGCGGGAGCCGCACAGACGACCGTTTCCACTTTTCCGTGGGCGATCGCCACGATGGCGCAATCATTGTCGTTATCGGGAATGGTTCCGCCATGCAGCCATGCGTGCAACGGCGTGCAAACTGTCGCCGCCGCCATGAACAGCCAGAGGGCGAGCGACACCACACCGGACGCCACAAAAAGACGATGGCGGACGCAGCGGCTGATTGGACGCTTTCCGTTTTGCACAGCGTTGGCAACGTAGCAAAATGAATACCGTCAGCAAGGAGTTTTTACTTCGCCGGAAGTTTTACGGTTCCTCGACATTTTTAGCGAGCGACGGGGAGAGCTGTTAATTAATCTTTGCAACCAAACCCGGTCGCCATTAAAACTGGTCGCGATGCACATTGAAAAACTTCCCCGGTTTGCGCTCGCCCACTTGCCGACCCCGCTCGAGCCCTTGCCCGCGCTATCCAAGTCCCTCGGTGGTCCGCATCTGCTCATCAAACGCGATGACCAGACCGGCCTCGCCTTGGGCGGCAACAAGACACGCAAGCTTGAGTTCATCGTCGGGCAGGCCCTGGCGGAGGGCGCGGACACCCTGATCACCGCCGGCGCAGCGCAATCAAATCATTGCCGGCAAACCGCGGCGGCGGCGGCCAAGGCCGGACTCCGTTGTGAATTAATCCTGAACGGGACGAAACCGGAGTGGCCGGAAGGCAACCTGTTCCTGGACCGGATCTTTGGCGCGCAGGAACACTGGATCGAGCGCCGTCAGCGCGCGGAGAAATTTGTGGAAGTGGCCGAAAATCTGCGCGCCCAAGGCCGCAAGCCGCACATCATTCCCGTCGGGGGTTCAAACAGCGTCGGTGCTACCGGTTATGTGGTGGCCATGATCGAACTCATGGACCAATTGCGCGCCAGCGGTGAGCGCGTGGATCATATCGTCTTCGGCTCCAGTTCCGGGGGAACCCAGGCCGGCATTTTGGTGGGCGCAAAGGTCGCCGGTTTTCCCGGCCAACTGCACGGCGTCTCCATCGACAAGAACGACCCCGAACATTTGGAATATGAAATCGAGGTGGCCCAAATCGCCAATGGCTGCGCCGGGTACATCGGCACCACCGCCCGGTTTGCAAAGGATGACGTCAAAATGATCTACGGCTGCGCGGGCGGGGGATACGGAGTCGTGGGAGAGCTGGAGCGCGAGGCCATCCGGTTGATGGCGCGCAGCGAGGGCATCCTGCTGGATCCGGTTTACGCCGGCCGGGCCTTCGGCGGCCTGATAAACCTGATCCGTCAGGGAAAGTTCCGCCGTGATGAAACGGTTCTTTTCTGGCACACCGGCGGTGGGCCCGCCCTTTTTGCCTATGCCCGCGAATTGCTGGACCGAGAGGGCCGCTAATGGATTCTCTTCGGTGATGGTTACGCCATTAATCATTTTGTCGCACTACAAATTTGACACTAAACGTCGTCCAATCATGCATCACTTTGTCTTCCCAGACAATGGTGGCTAACACCGTCAAAAATTTACGGTATGGGAGGGTTAAAATAAAATGGAGCGAGCGAAGGGATTTGAACCCTCGACGTTCACCTTGGCAAGGTGATGCTCTACCAACTGAGCTACGCTCGCATCCGAAGTTTTGAAATAATACGCTGGTTGCCGTATCTGGCAAGCCTGAATTTCAGGCGGCATCGCCCAGGGTGGCCCGGACGACTTTGAGCAGATAATCGTGCTCGATGGGTTTTTGGAAGAAGGCCACGGCGCCGGATTGGGTGGCGCGTTCCTTGGTCTTGGGATCCTCGCTGCCGGTGATGATGATGATCGGGATCTTTTTCGCCGTATCCAGCCGGTGAAACCATTCCATGATGCGGAATCCGTCCCACGGCACGCCGGTGACTTCCGGCGGAAAGCTGATGTCCAGCAGGATGAGGTCGGGGTTTTCCCGACGTGCCAAGGCAACCGCCTCCGAGCCGTCCATGGCCGATACGACGCGGTACCCGGAGCCTTGGAGCTTGAGGGTTATCGTCTTGATGACAATCTCGTTGTCATCCACGACCAAAATCGTTTTCTGGGGTGTGGCGCTCATGTTCTGTTCGATTGTCAGCCTTGGGAATGGACACTAGCAAAGCCGTTGCGTTCCTGCAAAACAAATCTCCCGCTTTGCTCAAATCCGTTCCGCCCGCTAGACTCCCGGCGTGAGCAATGAATTCTACGCCGCCGGCGAACAGCGCGCCGCGAAGGTCAACGACCTCTTCGCGCGCATCGCCCGTCGCTACGATTTTTTGAACGATCTGCAGAGTTTCGGCCTGCATCGCGGCTGGAAGCGCCGCGTGGTCCGGCTGGCGCAGATCAAACCCGGCGACCGCGCGCTCGACCTGTGCTGCGGCACGGGGGACATCTCCTTTGCGCTGGCCAAGGACGGCGCGCAGACGACGGGCCTGGATTTCAGCCCGCAAATGCTCGAAGTGGCCGCACAACGGCAAAATAAAAATCCGAAATCCGAAATCCGAAATCCGAAATTTCTTCAGGGCGATGCGCAGCAGCTTCCCTTTGGCGCGGAGGAATTCGACGTCGTCACGGTCGGTTACGGTCTGCGCAATCTCACGAGCTGGGAGCGCGGCATTGACGAGATGTACCGGGTGGCCAAGCCGGGCGCGCGGCTCATCGTGCTCGATTTTGGCAAGCCGCCGAATGCACTGTGGCGGGCGTTGTATTTCACGCACTTGCAGCTCTCGGTGCCGCTAATCGGGCTGTTGTTCTGCGGCAACGCGTCGGCTTACGCGTATATCCTGGAATCACTGAAGCATTATCCGGCGCAACTGGCGGTGGCGGACAAGATGCGGGCATTGAAGATGAAAGACGTGCGCGTGATCAATCTGCTCGGGGGGGCGATGGCGATTAATTACGGGGAAAAGGTATAATTGGGGACGCGACATAATTCCAAGGAAGAAGTAAGAATGCAGAAGCGTCCGGGTGAGGATGATTCCCTGTATCCAAAATCAAACCAAAAAACATCATGACACGGTTCATCTTGGGCTTATCATGTCGGCACTCCCTTTCTATGACCTGTAAAACATTATCTGCAATTCTGTGCGCGGCGTTGATGGGTTTTTCCAATGTTCGGGCGCAGGAGGCGCCGAAGTTCAATGTCATCGCTTTCTACACGGGGAAGGACGATCTGGCGCACATCAGTTTTGTTCACGAAGCGAATAAATGGTTTCCGAAGATGGCCGCGAAATACAATTTCTCCTATCTGGCGACGACGAACTGGAGCGAGCTGAAGGCGGAGGTGCTTTCCAATTATCAAGTGGTGCTGTTTCTGGATACGCGTCCGGAGAATCCGGACCAACGCGCGGCGTTTCAGAAGTACATGGAGAACGGCGGCGCGTGGATGGGGTTTCATTTTTCGGCGTTTGCGATGAACCAGTCGGGAGTGCCGCAAAATTGGAACTGGTACCATGATACGTTTTTAGGGTCGGGCGAATATCTGAGCAACACGTGGCGGCCGACTTCCGCCGTCCTGCGCGTGGAGGACACGAATTTTCCGGCGATGCAGAATCTGCCGGCGACTTTCAAGTCCGCGCCGAATGAATGGTATCGCTGGCAAAATGATCTGAAGAAAAATCCGGACATCAAGGTGCTGATCTCCATCGACCCGGCGAGTTTTCCGCTGGGCACGGGCACCGGTTCGGGCGGGGCGAGCGAGATCTGGACGAGCGGATATTATCCAGTGGTCTGGACGAACACGCGTTACCGGATGATCTACGTGAACATGGGCCACAACGACATGGACTACGAGCACAAGTACGACCAGACGAACCGGACGTTGTCGTACACCTTCGAAAATGAGACCGAGGCGAAGCTGGTGCTGGATAGTTTGTTGTGGTTGGGGAGCGGCAAACAATAACGAGTTAGCCCGCCCCGCGTCTGCTGGTCAACACAACTGCTTCCGTTTCAAAAGCGCCGGGTTGAAATGGCCTATGGTTTTGTAGGGTAGATAATTTCGAGTGCTGGTTTAGAGTTGCGGCACCAACACAACCCTTTTAACAGCGCGATTTTGTCCATTTATGAAAAAGTGCGGTCATAATGTCAGTCGGAACCAGCCCGGGTTAACAACTCCTTCGCCGTCGCAAAGCCGGAGCGCCTTTACGTTGATCGAGTTGCTGGTGGTGATCGCCATCATCGCGATTTTGGCGGCGATGTTATTGCCGGCCTTGGCAGCGGCCAAGGAACGCGCCAAGCGTGCCTCCTGCCAGAGCAATCTGCGGCAGATCGGCATCGGCATGGCGGTTTATGCCGGTGACAACAGTGATTATGTCGTTTCCGCACGGGTGGGAGGTGGTCCGGATGTCTCTGCGGGCGAGGGAAGCGCGGCGGGCGATACCTACAATCAACATGCGATCAATCAAAATCAGGCGGGTTCACTGAAGAACGTTTATCTGGATGCGACCCAGACCAACACGGCGTCCGTCTGGACCTGTCCGAGTCTGGGTGTAGGAAGTGTTGTGATCAATCAGACGACCACGCCCCAGCAATGGAACATCGGGTATCAGTACATGGGCGGCATTTATTGGTGGACACCTTATACGCCTTATGGCGGATCGGCGCTCCCGGGAGGCCCTTTTAAATCTGCCAGCCCGACCAAATTAAGCAATGCGAAGCCATACTGGGTGATGGCCGCCGACTTGATGTGCAAAAATCCGACCGCAGCCAATCCATGGGCGGATGTCACCTCCCCGCTCCTGAAAATCGCCCACCCGCGCAGTGGCAAACAATTTCCTGACGGCGGGAATCATCTGACCTGCGACGGTTCCGTGGCATGGATCAAGATAGAGAGGACGTACCAAGTCAGCACGTTCAGCACATCGCGGTATTTTTTTATGTATCAGGACAACCTCAGCACCACCTTCACCGCACCCGGACTGGCATTGTTGACGTTCACGCCCTGATCCGGTGGCAAAAAACTGATCCGCATGCGATTCTGTAACGGCTATGTTATGAGCGGCCGCTCGATGAATTGCCTGAGAAAAATCATTTTGTGTCTGGTCATGGCGGCGGCGATGCGCGGCGGGTCATCATTGGCGGCATTGCCGGAATCGGTTTACAGCGGGGCGTTCGTCTACGAGGAGAACAGTTTTAATTACGCATCCAACTGGGTGACGTTCACCAACTTCGAGGTGAGCGCGACCAAGCCGGTTTCCATCATCAACTATTTCATGAATTGGGACAACGGCAGCCCGTTGCTTTTTCCCACCAACACGGTGAACGGCATCCGCGCACATGGTTCGATTCCGATGGTCAGCTGGCAACCCGAGGGAACCCAGGTGCCGTCGGCGTATGCGCTGTCCAACATCATCAACGGAAATTTTGACAGTTACATCAATACCTGGGCCTCGGCAGCGAAGGCGTGGGGCAATCCCTTTTTCCTCCGGTTCGCACATGAAATGAACGGCAACTGGTATCCATGGGACGAAAGTACCAACGGGAATTCCCCGGGCCAGTACGTTCTCGCCTGGCAGCATGTCCATGACATTTTTACCTATGTCGGCGCGACCAATGTCACCTGGGTCTGGTGCGTGAACACGGAATACAACGGCTCCACGCCGATCACGGAACTTTATCCGGGGGACAATTACACGGACTGGATCGCACTGGACGGCTACAACCGGCTCGCCAACTCCTGGCAGGACTATTCAAACATCGCCACGGCCACGCTGACCGACATGACGAACCTCGTCCCGGGCAAGCCGATCATGGTGGCGGAAACCGGCAGTTGCGAAAAATCCGGCTTCAGCAAGGGCCGATGGTTCACGAACGCGCTCGTCAATTATCTGCCGAATTCCGTGCCGCGCATCAAGGCCTGGGTCTATTTCAATTCCACCAACACCACCGACAGCAATGACTGGCGCATCACCACCTCGGCGGATTCGCTCGCCGGTTATCAGGCCGGCATCAGCCAGTCCTATTACAGCAGCAATAAATACGGTTCCATCGCCAGCAGCCCGATCCAGCCATTGTTGAACGATGCGACGGCGACCGACACCATGCCGCCGTTCGTCTCCATCGTCAGTCCGCAAACCATCCAGGCCTACGCCGGCAACACTTACAACATCGTCGCGTCGGCTTCGGACAAGTCGGGCATCACCGGCGTGGAGTTTTATACCAACGGCGTGCTGGCGGCCACCGACAGCGTCAGTCCGTATCAATTTGTCTGGAGCGCGCCGCATGGTTCCGGCGCGACAGTCACGTTCACGGCCAGGGCCTATGATGGCGCCGGTAACACCGCCGTCAGCACCGTTCAACTCGCATTGCAGGCGGCAGTGAATCTGCTCGGGTCCGACGGTGCCGGGGCGTCCGCCTTTTTGTCCGGCACGAACTGGAGCAATGACAAGTCGCCGAGTGCCACGAATGATTATTTCGTTGGCCCCGGTCTCACGCTGAACACGCCGTCTGATAATTTGGTTCACACCTTCGCTGGTGACTGGTTGGGTTTGGCCGGCACTTTGAGCTTCAAACAAACGAACCTGATTACCATCACCAACCTGCAACTGACGAACGGCGTGATTTCAAACGGCTTTGCCGGCGGCGCGCCCGATATGGGCCGGTTGGCCGGGGCGATCTTTGTGCAGACCAACGGCATCATCGATGCCGGGGGGAATGTTGGTGCGGTCACTTCGATGCAGATCCAGTCGCTCATCAGCGGCAGCGGCGGCTTGACGATCCAACGTCCCGACGCGGTCATCCTGACAGCTACCAATACTTACAACGGGCTGGTGACGGTCGCCGGTGCCACGTTGCAACTTTCCGGCACGGCGTCTCTCTGGCCGTCGAGTCTCGTGCTGCAAAATTATGTCGGCAGTACCATCAACAGCGGCGTGACCAATACGGTCTCTGCCGGTGGCAGCCTGAATGTCGGCTACGGCCCGACTGGTCTGTTGCGCGTCGGTTACCGGAATAGTTCCAGTTCGGGCATCGCTAGTTGCGTCGCGTTGCTGGATGTGTCCTCGCAATCACAATTCACGGCGAACGTCGGCGAATTCAGCATCGGCAACAACACGGTGGACAATGACGGCTTCACGACGCTCGGCACGGCTTTGCTCGCGACGAACAATTTCGTGACCGCGACCAACATCTTCATCGGCGACAGCGGGTTTACCGGTGGCGGGACGAATTTCCTGACGCTCGGCGGCGGGAGCAATTATTTCAGCGCGTCCATGATGACCGTCGGTGCGCGCAAGGAAAACGCGCAACTGATTTTGCCCGCCGGGGGTATGTTCAAATTTGATAACGCGGGCGGTCCGGCAAGTTTAACCATTGGTGGCCAGAACTGGAGCACGAGCATCACCAACGGCGGGCTGATGGATGTGAGCGGCGGCGTTTTTCTCGCCAATCTCGGCAACCTGACCATCGGCCTGAAAGCCGGCGGTAACACCGGCGGCGCGAGCGGCACATTGACGATGGGTGGAAATTCCGCAAACAGCGTGACGGCCGGTCCCGTTTTGATCGGCAGCATGGCCGGGGCATCATCGGGTTCGCCCGCGGCGCAAGGAACGTTGAATTTCAGCGGCGGCAATTTTTCGGTGAGCGGCAACGTGACGCTCGGCAGTTTTGACAACGGTTTTGGTTCGGCGACGGGAACCCTGAATTTGAAGGGCGGAATTTTCAACGTTGGAGGAAATATCTCCGGCGGTGGTGGGGCGGGCGTTGTGACCGTGACCGGCGCAACGCTCGTTCTGTCCGGCCAGGCGGGCGCGACCGGCCAGCCGCTCTCGATTCTGAACCTGACCAATGCGTCGCTGCACCTGAACGTGAACGGCGGGTCCACGGCAACGAACATCGTGGCCACGACCATCAACGCCAGCGGGACGACGGGCATCTCGATTGATTCCATTACGAACGTCCACGGCACGGTCGTGATCCCGCTGGTGGGCTACACCGGCAGCGACCCGTTTGCGCATCTGACGCTGGCGGCGTTGCCGGCGGGCTTCTCTGGAAACTTGGCGGATAATGCCGCGAACCATCGCATCGACTTGAACGTAGGACTGGCGTCGCCGTTGATTTCATGGCCCGGCCTGCGAGGGACGAATCTGGTTTTTCAAACGACCAACTCCGCCGCTGGTTTGAGTTACGTCATCGAGGCCACACCCGGTCTTTCCCCGGCAAACTGGCAGGCACTGAAGACCAATTCCGGCGGCGGCAGTTTGTTTTTCACCAATCCGGTTTCCGGAACCAACCCGCAGCAGTACTTTCGCGTGCGCGTACAATGAGGCAATCCGTGGTTAGAGTCATTCCCTATGGTTTTGTAGGGTAGAAAGAAAAACCTGCGCTGCTAGATTATTTGAAACCCATGCGTGACTGCATAGCCAACCCGCTTCCCTGCCATTGTCATCGAACCATTTGCCATTCCAACCCTGAACCTCAAACATGAAAAATCAGAACATCATCAAACTCGCCGGTATCCTGATGGGCGCGCTGCTCGCCTGTGGCCAGGCGATGGCCAGCAACATCCTCCAGACCGCCACTGAAGGGGCGGGCGTTGACTGGACGGCGGCTAGTTGGGGGCCGGGCCCATTCGTGGCGACCAGCGGCAACATCTATGAATGCCCGAGCTCGGCTTTCACTGTCCGCACGCCGAACAAAAACCTGACCGGCTTGTATTCGACCAATTTCGCGGGCAGCGGCTTGCAGATCGACGCCGGCGGCATCCTCTATCTGAAACACGGCGGCAATCTCACGAACGCGGCGGTCTGCAATCTCACCCTGAACGGCGGCACGATGACTTATCACGGCGGCTTTGCGCCGGTTCCCGCGCCGATGGGGGGCACGCTGCAAGTTCCGGTGAATTCAACCATTAATTCAGACCAGACCGGTGCCAGCGGCTCTTCCGGGGCCGACATCTGGATGATGTGGCCGGTGAGCGGCAGCGGAAACCTGTCTGTGAACATGGACACGAAGACGAACGCGCTGGTGCTCTACGGCACCAACACTTCCTACTCCGGCAACTGGACGAACATCACCGGCATCATCAAGGTCGGGAGCGGAAGCGTCAACGCGCTCGGGTCCGGCGCGGTGCTCCTGAACTTTGCGACATCCACTTTTTTGCTCTTCGATGCGACCAACGGCAGCATGATCTTCAACAACGCCATCGCCGGCATCGGCAACGTGATAAAGATGAACACGAATACCGTGGTTCTGGCCGGCAATAATACCTACACCGGCATGACCACCATCTCCAACGGCGTGTTGCAGATCGGTTCCGGCGCCACCCTTACCAATTCTTCCGCGATTGCACTGCTTAACGGGGCGACGCTGGATGCCAGCTTGATCGGCGGACTGACCCTGAGCACTGTCGGTGAGGTGATGACCAACTGCAACGGCACGGTCAACGGTGGTTTGACGGCGGCGACCACCAACGTGCTGAACTTCAATGTCAGCGCGAGCACCAATGACATTTTGAACGTCGGCGGTTCGTTGACGCTGAATGGTAATCCCAGGTTGAACGTCAGTGTTGCGGGCTACAAACCCACCGGCAGTTACCGGCTCATCAACTACACCGGCACCATTCAAGGCGGCGGCTCGTTCACTCTGACCGGTACTAACGCATCGTCCGAAACCTTTTCAGTGGACACATCCACGGCGGGACAGGTCAACCTCGTGGTTGTCGGCGCCACTTACAACATCACCTGGGCGGGTGACAACGCGGCCAATAATTGGGATTTTAGCTCGGCCAACTGGACCGGTGGTACGAATACTTATTCCGATGGCGATACGGTCAGCTTCACCGATGCGGGCTCGGCCAGTCCGGCCATCAATATCGCCGCGATCGTCCATCCCGCCTCGGTGGCCATCACCAACAACTCCAACTTTTATACGTTCAATGGATCGGGGATCGTCACCACGGGCAGTTTCATCAAGGATGGTTCGAACGAAGTGGATCTTAACAGCTCGGGCAATAATTTTTCCGGGCCGGTGACCATTCAGAACGGCACGCTCTCCATCGGCAACGGTTCCGGCGGGGCCGTGCTGGGAACGCCCACGGTCATCACCAATAACGGCCTTTTGAAAGTCAACCTGCCGTCGGCGGGCGCGGCGATCCAATGCCCGATCACCGGTACCGGCGCGGTGTACGTCACCGGTGCGAACACCGTGGTCCTGGGCGGCACCAATACTTACACGGGCCAGACCACGGTCGATCCCGGCTGCCAGTTGAACATCACCTCCGGTTCCGCCCTGGGCAGCACCAGCGCCGGGACGACCGTCAATGCCGGCGGGCGGCTGGGTGTCGCCACCTTGGTCGGCAACATGACCATTCCCGAGCCGGTCACGGTCAACGGCCAGGGCATCGGCACCGCTCCGGGCGCGCTGTACTGCAACACGGTCGGGAACAACGTGACCTATTCCGGGCCGATCACCATCGCGACCGATTCCCGTTTCCGCGTTGTCAATAACGGGGTGCAATTGAATTTTTCCAACACGGTTCAGGGCACGAACGTCAATCTCGAATGCACCGCGGGAACTGTTTCCTCCGACACGGCCACGACCATGAACTTCCAAAATACGCTCGCGTTGGGATCCGGCACCTTGACGGTCGATGACTATGGCGTGGTGATTTTGGGCGGCAGCACCACTTGCGGCAGCACGGTCGTGACGGCGGACAATTCCGCGAACAGCCTGCTGGCTGCCGGCCCGATCACCCTTTTGGTGAACGGCAATTTGAACGGCGGCCCGGTCTCGGTTGATAACACCACGACCCTCGGCGGCTCGGGAACCATCCAAGGCACGGTGACCATGGACGGCACGCTGGCTCCCGGCACTGCGACTACGACCGCCACCTTGACGGTCAACAACACGGTCACGCTCAATTCGGATGCCACGACAACCCTGTCGCTAAACCGGACCAACGTCCAAAATGCAAGCAAGCTCGCGGGGACCTCGATCAGCCTGGGCGGGTTGTTGAATGTCACCAACGTAGGACCGGCCCTGCTGTCGGGTGACACGTTCCACCTGTTCAGCGGTTCATTGTCCGGTGTGTTTGCGACGACGAACCTGCCCGCGCTCTCCACGACGAACCTGTCCTGGGACGTTTCGCAGCTGAACAGTTCCGGCATCATCAAGGTGGCCGGCGGCATCACCGCCACCAATCCCGTCATCAATCACGTGACCGTCAGCGGAACCAACCTGATGATGCAGGTCGTCTCGCAGGACAGTTCGTTGAATTATGTGCTGCAAGCCACGCCGCAACTTGTGCCGGCCAGCTGGAGCAATATCCAGACGAACTCGGGAGCCGGCGGCAGCACCTTGAACTTCTCCACGCCCATCAGCCCGGCGAATCCGCAGCGGTTCTTCCGCTTGAGTGTCCAGTGAGATGAAAGTGGCATGAACGGGTTTAAGCTGTCAGAACTCCGGCTGCCGATGCAGCCGGAGTTTCTTTTTTGAATCTCAACGTTGCAATCATTCCGGCCGTGCCGCAAATTTTTTGGCGTTATCCGCGACATGAACAAAAACTTCCAATCCGGTCCGCGGAAAATGGTCTTCGCGCTCGCGTGCGGTTGGGTGTTGATGGGGGCGGCATTTTCGGTTTCCGCGCAAGCTGATCCCGCCACCGGGCCGGCGGACGATTCTTATTTCGCGCAATCCTGGACCGCGGAAGACGGCCTGCCGGAGAACCGGGTGGTGGGCATCGCGCAAACTGCGGACGGTTATCTCTGGGTGCTGACACGCGGCGGGCTGGTCCGCTTCGACGGCGTGCGTTTCCAGCCTTTTGAAGCGGCCAGTTCCACGGGATTCACCACCAGCACGATGTGGAATATGTACCGCGACCGGCAGAACAACTTATGGGTCGCCAAGGAACACGGCGCGCTCGTGCGGATCGCGGAAACCAACCTGCTCGCCCTGACGGCGAAGGACGGCCTGCCGGAGTTTGGCGGGCAATGTTCGATGGGCGAGGACGATGAAGGCGGTTTGTGGATCGCCTACAATCTCGGCCGGGTGATGCGGTACAAGAACGGGCGTGTCGAGGATTTGACCGGCAAAATGGGTCTGCCCGATGGACGGGAATGCGTATTCGCGGTCGATCGCGACGGCCGGCTGTGGTTCGCCAAGGGCGGCAAGGTCGGAATTTGGCGGGACGGAAAATTTGTCACGCTGAAAAGTTTTACGGCCCGCAACATCCAGATCGCACCGGCCCATTCGGGCGGGATCTGGGCGTGCGTCGGCCAAAAAATTCTGGGGCTGTCCATGGATTCGGAGCCAACGGTGCTGGCCGCGTTGCCGGACATCCGCGCGACCGCCGAGCCTACCGCCCTGCTGGAGGATCGCGACGGTGCGGTGTGGCTGGGCACGCCCGCAGGATTGTTCCGTTGCGACAGCAACGGCGTTTCCAACATCCAGACGCCGTCGCCGATTATCTCCTGCCTGGCCGAAGACCGCGAGGGCGGGCTTTGGGTGGGCACGGTCGGCGGGGGCTTGAACCGCCTGCGGCCCCGGATGGTTTCCATCGCGGGCACGGCGGCCGGCCTGCCGTTTGAAGCCGTGCGTTCCGCGTGCCAGGACACGCCCGGCGCGATCTGGGCCATCGGCGAGAACAGTGTGCTCGCGCGTGGCCTGAACGGGACCTGGTCCCCCGTTCCGTTCGACGTAGCGGTGCCGAACACGCACTCGACCAGCGTGATCGCAGACTCGAACGGTGTCGTGTGGCTCGGGACGGACCAGGGCAAGTTGTACCGGTGGAACGGCGGCCGGTTTGAAGAATTCAATTTCGACAACGCCGCGCACAAGGGCGCGGTGCGTTCGCTGTTCGTCACCAAGGCCGGCGACCTGTGGCTGGCCACGGACACGGTAAACAGTTCCAATTTTCTCTATCGCATCCGGGGCGATGGCGTAAAAACTTTTCCGCTGCCCACGGGTTACCGCATCATCCGAGCGATGGCCGAGGACGCCGCGGGAAATTTCTGGGCGGGCGCGTCCGACGGCCTGCTGATCCGCGTGAGCGGCGACAGGCTTACCCATGAGTCGACAGGCCGGCAGGCGTATTCCATCCGTAGTTTGCTGGCGACGGACGACGGCAGCCTGTGGATCGGCTATGCGGGCTTCGGCGTGGGCCGCTGGCGCGACGGCAAATTCAACCGCTTCGGCACGGAACAGGGATTGCCGAACAATTTTGTCTCGCAAATCCTGGCGGATCGCGACAACCGGCTGTGGTTTGCGGGCAACCGGGGAATTTTTTCGGTGCCCGAAAAAGATTTTGATGACGTGACGGCCGGCCGCGAATCACAGTTGCAGCCGGTGTTGTTCGGGCGCAGCCAGGGCCTGCCGAACCTCCAGGCCAGTTTCGACTTTTTCCCCGATGCCTTCCGCGCCGCGGATGGACGGCTTTATTTTTCGATGCTCACCGGGCTGGCCGAATTCCGGACCGACCGCGTACGTTTCAACCCGTTGCCGCCGGCGGTGATCATTGAGCGCGTCGTGGCCGATGACCGGACCTTCGCCGAATATCAGGCCATGTACTCGCAGAACACGAACCTGCCGGTGCTGGAACTGGCCGCGCCCGGACGCAACCAGGTCGTCACCCTGCCGCCGGGCTTGCAGCACATCGACATTGAATTCACGGCCCTGAGTTTTCTTGCGCCGGAAAATGTCCGCTTCCGTTACCAGCTTGCGGGCATCGACCAGAACTGGGTGGACGCCGGTACGCGCCGCGTCGCGACTTATACGCATCTGCCCCCGGGCAATTTTCATTTCAAGGTCATCGCGTGCAACAACGACGGAATCTGGAACGACACCGGCGCGGGCGTGGACATCACTTTGGAACCGCACATCTGGGAAATGTTCTGGTTCAAACCGCTGGTCGTCGCGATGGTGGTGGTGGTGATGTCCGGGTCGGTATTTTTGATTTTGCGCCGCCGTCATCAGTTGCAGATCCGGCAGTTTGAACAGCAGCGCTCGCTGGAACGCGAGCGCGCACGCATCGCCCGCGACCTGCATGATGAACTGGGCGTGGGCCTCACGGAAATCGGCCTGCTCGGCGACCTCGCCAGCACGCCGGACAGTTCCGCCAGCCAGGAGGCGGGCCGCGGTTATCTGCACGAAATCACCGGGCGCGCCCGCGAACTGGTGCTGCTGCTGGATGAAATCGTCTGGGCCATCAATCCGGCCAACGACACCTCGCAATCCTTGAACGATTATTTCTTGAGGTTCGCGCAGACGTTGCTGCATCGTGCCTCCATCCGGTGCCGGCTGGAAGTGGCCGAGCCGTTTCCCAATTACGGATTAAGCTCGGAGAAGCGGCACCAGCTTTTTCTGGCGTTCAAGGAATCGTTGAATAATGTCATCCGTCATTCCGGCGCGAGCGAGGTGCGGATCAGCATCGGTTTTACCGCGCGCGAACTGGTGATCAGCGTGGAGGACAACGGGCGCGGTCTGGAAACCGGGGCGAAGCCGGGCGACGGCCTGGGCCTGATCGGGATGCAGGAGCGTTTGCAGCAACTCGGCGGAAAATGCGAAGTCACCGCCGGAACCGCCGGCGGGACGTGTGTCAAACTTTTCATCCCGGTGGAGATGTCAAAAAACATATGATCAAGATCGCCATAGTCGAGGACGACGCCCGCTTTTGCAAAAGCCTGAAGCGGGTGATCGAGTCCAATTCCGGTCACACCTGTAGCGGGGTTTTTGCGAACGGCAAGGACGCGCTTGCCGGCATTCCTGCGTTGGCACCGGATGTGGTCATCATGGACCTGAACCTGCCGGACATGTCCGGCGCGGATGTCAGCGCGCAGCTTAAATCGGCCATGCCCGATCTGAACATCGTCATCCTCACGGTTTACAACGATTCGGAAAACATATTCCGGGCCTTGCGCGCCGGCGCCTCCGGTTATCTGCTCAAGCAGGCGACGGCAAAGGAAATCATGGAGGCCATCGCCGAGGCCCGGCGCGGCGGCGCGCCGATGACCAGCGAAATCGCCCGCAAGGTGATCGCCGCCTTCCGCGAGCCGGCGGCCAAGGCGGAGGGGGAAACGGAAGCCCTGGCTCCCCGCGAAAAAGACATTTTGGATCTGCTGGCCAAGGGCTATGCCAACAAGGAAATTGCCGACCAACTCGACCTGACCGTCGGCACCGTTTGCTGGTATCTGCACGGGATCTACAAGAAACTGCACGTCCAAAGCCGGATGCAGGCCGTGAACAAGATCCGTGGCATGCAGCCGTGAACTCCCGGCGGGGCGGTTTTAAGACCTATGGTTCGGCAAGCTTGATATACGGAGCTCGGCATTTATGCCGCGCTCCGAAGCACAAGCCCAGATACCACCTATGGTTTCGTAGGATGGAGGGATTCGTAAAACCGCTTAAAATGATTGCATGTATCCAAGTCGTTTGGCGCTTGCGGGCGCCGTCATTTTGTCTGCGGTTGTTTTAGCCAGAGGTGAGGCCCCGCACATGGTCATGGCCAAGATCCGCGTGGATAGCCAGTGGAAATCTTATCCCACGCGTTCGCTGGAAGATTTGCAGGGCGATGCGACCAACAAGGTGGATTCGGGCTTGAGCCGGTACGGCGGCCTGCTTTCGCGGAAGGTGAATGCCACCGGATTTTTCTATCCCACGAACCTGGCCGGGCGCTGGTGGCTGGTGGATCCCGAGGGCTGCCTGTTTTTGGACAAGGGCGTCACCGCGGTGCAGCCGTTCCATGGGACCGGTTCGGACCAGTTGCTCAAGCAGAAGTTCGGCGCGGAAACCGATTGGGCCAGCCAGACGGCCGACTTCCTGCGCGCGAACGGTTTCAACAATCTCGGCGCGTGGTCGGCAACGGACACGATCCGTGCGGTGCCGCATCCGCTGGTGTACACCCGCGTCCTGAATTTCATGAGCAGCTACGGTGAACATCGGGGCGGGGTCTATCAACAACCAGGACACGCGGGTTATCCGAACGACTGCATTTTTGTGTTCGACCCGGACTTCGAAGCTTTTTGTGACAACCAGGCCAAACAGTTGACGCAATTCAAGGATGATCCCTGGCTGCTCGGTTATTTTTCGGACAACGAAATGCCGCTGTGGCGCAGTGCCTTGAAAAATTATTTGAAATTGCCGGCGACGGAGGCGGGTTTTCAGGCGGCGCAAAAATGGCTGCGGACGCGTCACGGGGACAACGCGACGACCAACGACATCACGGCGGACGATGAAAAGGATTTTCTGGCAGTAGTGGTGGACAGGTATTACCGGATTGTCTCCACCGCGATCAAAAAATATGACCCGAACCATCTTTATATCGGTTCGCGTTTCAACGGCAAGGTCGTGAACCTGCCGGAAGTGTTCCATGCCGCCGGGCCGTATGTGGACGTGGTGTCGGTGAATTATTACGACGTGTGGACGCCGTTGCAAAAGCAGCTCGATATGTGGACGCAGGAATCCGGCAGGCCGGTCTTGATCACCGAATGGTACACCAAGGGCGAGGATTCCGGCATGGCCAACAAAGGCGGCGCGGGCTGGATCGTCAAAACGCAGGGCGATCGCGGGCAGTTCTACCAAAATTTCACGCTGGCACTGTTGCAATCCAAGGACTGTGTCGGTTGGGACTGGTTCAAATATGCGGACAACGACCCGACGGACACGAAGGCCGATCCGTCCAACCGCGACGCGAACAAGGGCATCGTGGACATCCACTACCAGCCGTACGCGCCGTTGCTGGACGCGATGAAGGAACTCAACGTGCGCGCGTATTCCCTGATCCAATATTTCGACGCGCAAACGGGCGAGTCATCCGGCAAGGCGTCCGCGCGGTTGTAATACCAAATAATGATGGTAGCGGGTGTTCTCATGAAGTGATTGCCGATCTAAATCGGCCGCCAATCAATCTTCCAGCGGCGTTCCGATCCATTTGACGACGCGTAAATTGCTTTGAGGATGCTTCTCGCGAAGTTCTTTCAGGATGTTCAGCGCACGTTCCCGGCCGGGTCGCATGATGGAATGGAGCATGACCCAGCCGGCGGAAGTCTCGACTTCGATTGTGAACTTTTCCATAAAATATGAGGCCGCTAACAACCGAACTGAGCCACGACGGGAATAAAATGTCAATCGCGATGAGGATGAGGATTACGATGAGGATGATTCCTTGAACAGACCGGTCACTTTCTGCTCACCCGTTTGGGGGTATGGACACAACTTATCGTTAGTATAAAACTTATCAATCCACCATGCCCGACAAGCACCATAGCTTCGTCACGGCTGCTTTTGGTCACGTTACGAGGTTTTCAAATCTCCATAACGCCGGCCGGCAGCCGGAAATTTTGGTCCAATCAGATAGTTCACCCTGCTCAACAACCAAATGAACCAAGCAAACCAAAGGAAAACAAGTTATGAGAATACCTGTCACATACGCCGGTGATACGATCATGCGGCGTGCGATGGTAATAGTCGCGATGTTGGTGCTGGCCGCGGGATTTAGCCAGGCGCGGGCGAGCACGGTCAATGAGACGGTGACCCTTTCGTCAGGCCCGAACCTGACGATAAACTCATCGTTTGTCGGGTTAAGCTTCGAGAAAAAGTGGCTGACTGTAGACTATTTCACCTCCACCAACACTGCGGTAATAAACTTGTTCAACATGCTCGGCTCCGGCGTTGTGCGCATCGGCGGCGGCACGGTGGATACCTATAATTGGGCCGGGATAGAGCACTGCACGCCTATCACAGGGGCGCAAGTGGACAGCCTTGCCGGCTTTATGAAACAAGTGCCAAATTGGAAGGTGATTTACGGCCTCAACTTTGCCTCGAACACCGCCGTGGATTGCTCCAACGAGGCAGCTTATGTGAGCCCCGACCTGGGATCCCAACTGCTCGGCTTTGAAATTGGAAACGAACCGGATGAGTATGGGGTTGGGGGTAACACTTTGCGTGATTCCAGTTTCACCTATGATACGGGAAGCGACAGTTATATCCCGGAATGGAATCCGCTGAAAATTGCCGCCCACCAATATGGAGATCTGGTCGGTCCGGCGACGGCATCGTTTACGGCGGGCCATTGGGAATGGACGACAAATTTTGCCTACGATGAGGCGTCCATCATTTCGATGGCGACCCGGCATTACTACGGGGGTGTACCCAGTGGCGGCTACGGGGATCCCGCCACCATGATATCGCTGATAACAAATAATCCAGCCCTGCCGGGTGATATATCCAGAGAGGTGTCGGCGGTGAATTCAGATGGTCATTCGGTTGCGTCCGGGGGACTTCGCGTGGATGAAAGCGGTTCAATAGTCAATGGCGGCCAGTGGGGCGTGAGCGATGCCTTCGGTTCCGCGCAATGGGCGCTGGATTATATGTTCATACTGGCATTGAACGGCGTCCAAGGCGTCAATTTTCATGGCGGTGGCAAGAGCGCCTATTGCCCGATTTTTGACAACAACAATGGCGTGGTTACCAGAATCGGCCCGGAATATTACGCGCTGGCAATGTTTTCGATGATTCCGGCGGGCAAAGTCGTTTCCGCCACCATCAGCCCCAGCCAGCCTTTTTACACGGCCTATGGTGTGAATTTGAGCAGCGGCGGCACCGCGGTGCTGCTGAACAACAAGGATACGGCTAAAACCATGAATACGACGGTCAACCTGGGATCGGGTGTCGCCAGCGCAACCTTGATGAAGTTGACCGGGACATCGTGGTATCAGACCAATGGCTTTACGCTTGGCGGGGCGATCATCACCACCAACGGCACCTGGAGCGGCAGCGGATCAACAGTCACCACCTCCGGTGGTTCAGTGACGGTGGCCGTGCCGCCTTACAACAGTTTTCTGTTGGTTCCCAATTGAACCCGGCCGGCGGTGGTTAACGCCCTGATTTACTATTGAACAATCCCGCCGGGCTTTGAGAAAAACACTTGAAGCCCGCGCGGGATCTTTAAATTCAAAAACCGGACGTCAGAATGGAAGCAGGATATGCGGACATCACAAGCCGTGCCGGGCGGCAACTATTTCGCCGCCGGGTTGTTGGTGTTCGGGTGGGCATCGGCCCACGCCTTTAACGCCTTGGCCGTATCGTGGCCATTGGCATCAAGGTAGGTGTTGATCTGGTCCTTGTATTTTTGAAAGATGGCGGATTTTTCCGGCGCGCTGCCGCCGTCTACGGCTTCTTCGCGCGCGGATTTGAGCAGGTCCATGATCTTCGCTTTTTCCGCATCGGTCAGATCGGGTATGATCTGGCAATATGCATCGTAGGTCACCTTGACCTTGTTGTAAGTCATCAGGTCCTTGATTTTCTCGATCTGATCGGGCGAAAGATTGTCCGCCAGCGCCGTGAAAAATTTGTCATGCAGCGGCTTGGATTGGGCGGCCAGCAGGGCGGCGCGATTTTCATAGCTTACGTCCTTGCCGTCCACCTTGAGCTGGGTGTCAATCGCCGCGTCGCGTACGCGCAGGGCGTGATATTGCGCCACCAGCAGGTCATGCACGGTGTTTGACTTCGTGTCGTCGGTCAGGTTCAGCACCTTCAAGATGTCGCCCACACGATATTCGATGGTCTTGGCGTAGAACGCTTCCTTTTCCGCATCCGTGGGCGCGGTGGTGCTGGTCTGGGCCAAGGCGCCGGCAGCCGACAACGCGACAATGAGGGTGAAAACTGATTTTTTCATGGGTCACTCTATTTGGCCACGTTCTGGTAATTGTTCAAGGCAATTTTCCAAAATAAATGAATAAAGTATTATGAAATCTGCCATGGGCGATGGCGGTGGTGCCGGAAGGGCTGACCACCGAGGCGCGTTGAAACTTGCTGCCCATCGCCGGGATCGCGTCCAGAAAACCGAGGCCGCAATCCGGCAGGCGGGCGATGGTGTTGCCGGCCAGTTTTTCCGGCGGGAATTCCGGCGTCAAAACCTGCACGAAGGGAATCTTCTCCGGGATGACGGTGATCTCGCCCTCGGCGGTCTCCAGTTGCAACCAGCGCACGTTCGCAAAGCAGCCCTTGAATTCGGGATACACCCAGCCGCTCCAGCCGGTGATGGTGTTGTTATAATCATTCTGCCAGAGCCCGGGCGTGACGCCCTCGCGGCGGTTTTGCCAGACCCGATACGGGCCGTCGCCAAACCAGCGCTTCGATTTCACCAGGTTTTCCGGATAATCGAAAATCACGCCGAAGAAATCATTCGTCCCATCGGCGGCGTAGGTGTAATCGCACCGCAACCAGCCATCGTCGCGCAATTGCCAGGAAACCTGCTGGAGAACGGAATTCGTGCCGGCGATGCGCGGGCCGTTGTTCAATGAAAACTTTGTCCCGTCACGCTCGACCGAAATGAGTTCGCCGTTTTCGATCCGGGCGACGATGCCCGCGCCCTTTAGTTCCGTCACCCCGTTGTTCGTTTCCGAAGATTCCGCGGTCGCGATGATCCCGGCGTTGTCGGACAGGATTTTTCGCTGACGCAAAGGCCAGACATACGTCCACAGCTCGTGCCCGGACGGATCGTCCACGCGCACGGCGAGATAATCGCCTTCGGTCATGTTGACCAGGCGCCGGAAGTTTCCCGGCAGATGCAGACGCAGCTTGCCGCGGCCGTTCGGCGGGATTGAACCAACTGAGGCCGTTCCTTCGGCGCTGATGGTTTCGTCATTGGAGCCGGCCCGATTAGGGGGAATGAACCGCCGCAACTGCCAGGTGAACCTGCACTGATTCGCGTCGGTGAAGCTGAAATGGTTTTCCACCGTCAGCTTTCCGTCGAAATTTTCCGGCAGGTTCGTTTCCAGGATCTGAATGGGCGACCAGATTTGTTTGATGGCGTAAAAGCTTGCCTCGCGTTCGCGGTACGGACCCACGATGCCGTCGGGCGCTTCGTTGCCGCTCACATCGATCTGGCCGTTGTCCGCGCGCTTGATGCCTTCGTCCAGGTATGCCCAGATGAAACCGCCGCCGATGTATTTGCTGTGCGACATCAGGTTCCAGGTGTCCGCCAGCCCCGCACCCGCGCCGCCATCGTACAGGCCGTGGATGAATTCCGTGGGCATGTAGATCCACTTCTGCGGTGAATTGCTCCATACCAGATAATCGTTTTTGTGATAGGAAAGCGCGGTGCCGTCGCACGCCAGGATGGCGCGGTCATAGGGCAGGTAATGCACCGTGTTCACGCCGTTGAACGGCGCCCACGGATGTAGCACGCGGCGCTGCTGGAGGTCGTATTTTCCGAAAAGCGTGTCGAAGTTGGTGTTGAAGCCGCCTTCATTGCCGTTGTCCCAGAACACGATCGAGGGATGGCTGGCGTCGCGCGTGACCATCTCCTTCACGAGTTCCGGGCCGGTCTCGTTGTCGTAAAATTTGTGCCAGCCGCCGAGTTCATCCAGGACGTAAAGGCCGAGTTCGTCGCACACATCGAGAAACTCCGCGTCCGGAGGATAATGCGACATGCGGACGGCGTTCATGTTCATGGCCTTGATGGTCTCGACATCGAGGCGCTGCACGGCGGAACTCAACGCCCGCCCGGAATCCGGCCAGAACGAATGCCGGTCGCAGCCTTTCAAGATGACGCGGTGGCCGTTGAGGTAAAGGCCGTCGCCATCGCGGACTTCAAACGTGCGAAAGCCGAAGCGCTGGGAAATCTCGTGGATGACCGTGCCGTTTTGCTTGAGCCGAAAAACCGCCTGGTAAAGATTGGGTGTTTCGGCCGTCCAAAGTTTCGGTTTGCGGACTTTGGATTTCAAATCTGAGATTTCACATCCGGCGTCGCCGGAGGTGATTCCGCTGTGGAAGGCAGGGCCGACGTTTTTTCCATCGAGCGTCTGGATCTGCACCTCAATCTCTTCGTTAGCCGCGCCGTTGGTCGCGCCATCCACATAAGCTTTGGCGGAAAATGTTCCATCCGCCCGGGCGTCAACCGCCACGTGGCCGATGAATTCCTGCGGCATGGCTTCAAGATAGACCGGCCGGAAGATGCCACCGTACATCCAGTAATCGCCGGTGCGTTCGGCGCCGTTCACGGAGGCATTGGCGGAATGTTTGGCAACCGTGACCTCGAGTTCGTTCGGTTCACCAAAAGTCACGAGCTTGGAGACCTCGTACTTGAAACGGTAATACGCGCCCTGATGCATGGGGCCGCAGCTCAGGCCGTTCATCTTCGCGCTCGTGTCGGTCATCGCGCCATCGAAAACGAGAAAGATGCGTTTGCCGGCCCAGCCTGGCGGCACGGTAAACTGTTTCTCGTAAAGGCCGCGCTCGTCGTAGGAATTCGTGGCGTCGCGGTGGTAATTGATATAGCCGAACCCGTGCAGTTCCCAGCAGGAGGGTACGGGCAGGTTCGTCCAGTAGCCGGAATGCGCGTTGGCGGTGCAGAAGAAATGCCACGGGACCGCATCGTCCTTGCCGTGGCCGCTTAGATATTGGACTTCGGTGTTTTGCGCAAAAGATTTTGAACCGCAAAGAACGCAAAGGGCGCAGAGAATTTTCAAATAGCGAAATGTTTTTTTCATCTTTGCGTTCTCTGCGTTCTCTGCGGTTAAAGTTTAACCCTTCAGGTGCTGTCGGAATTCCGTGGGGGTCATGCCGGTATGGTGGCGGAAAAAGTGGCTGAAGTAAAATTCGCTCGAGAAGTTCAACTGGCCGGAGACGTCCTTGACCGAGAGCCGCTTGTCGGCCAGCAGCAGCCGCGCTTGGTCGAGCCGGGCGCGCTGGATATGCTCATGCACCGTGCCCTGGCCGGATTTCTGGAAGGCGGCGCGCAACCCGGAGTAGCTGACCTTGCCGATGACGGCGAGTTCCTTCGCCTTCCAGTCGCGCAACGGGTTCGCGGCGACGGCGTTCAACACGCGCATCACCGGCAGGGGCAATTCCGCGTGGGGCGAGGTGAGCAGCTCGCGCGAGATGAGCAGCTTGCCCATCATTTCCGTGATGCGCTGGTGTACCTGCCATTCCCAGCCCGTGGGTTTGCGGCGCACGAGCCGGAGCAGTTCGCTGTGGGTCGCCGTGACAAAGCGAAAATCGTCGATGGAAAATTCCGGATTATCCGACCGGCTGAGTTCCTCGTGCCAGAATTCCAGGCCCGGTCCGCCGAAGCGAAAGCCGCAGATCGTCAGGTGTTTCCCGGCCGTGGGGAGATAGGTGCGCGGCTTGCTCATGTCCGCGAGCCAGACTTTCCGGCCGCGCTTCAGCTCGAACTTCGAGGATTTGTATTCCAGTTCGCCCTCGCCGGATTGCACCCAGAAAAGGTGCGCGCCAGGTTTTTCAAAACGTTCGTGCCGGTCGACCTGCGTGACGCGCCGTGAACCAAGGGAAAACAGATGCCACAGCAACCGCCGCGCAACCGAGGACGGGTCGACGAATATCAGCTTGTCGGCGGACGGCTGTAAAAGGTCGGACATCGGCCAATTTTTAACAGATGGCCTCCCGTGCGTCCACTACGACAAATGACCGGCAGTGCCCTTGTTTCGAGAAAGCGGTGGGGCGAGCGTCCTCGCGAGCCGGCGTGAGCCTTGGGTTTAAGCGGCTCGCGGGGACGCTCGCCCCACCTTTAGCGTCTGAACACGAATGTCTTTCCGGCGGGCATTGAAAGATTGCGCCCGCCGCCGGGTTCGTGAAACATTTCGCAATGACCGTAGCCTCGCGCCGCTGGCGCATCGCCCACTCGGAAGCGTCCACCGGTTGGGGCGGGCAGGAACACCGCGTGCTCGCCGAGCTGCGCGGTTTCCAAAGGCGCGGCTGCGAGGTCCGGCTGATCGCACCGCGCGCCAGCGTCATCTTTCAACGCGCGGACGCGGCGGGGATTCCCGTCCTGGACGTTAATTTTGCCCGGCCCCGTTTTCCGCTCGATGCCCTCCGGCTGGCGCGCTGGTTGCGGCGCGAAAAAATCCAGGTCCTCAATCCGCACAGCTCGCGCGATGGCTGGCTGCTCGGCGTCGCTGGCCGGCTCGCCGGCGTGCCGCTCATCATTCGCACCCGGCATATCGACGTGGATTATCCGAACACCTTCTCCAGCGGCATCGTGTTCAAAAAACTTGCCGACCACGTGCTGACCACGAGCGACAAGATCACCGCCCATTTTCAAAAAATATTCCAGATACCGGCCGACCGCATCACCACGCTGCCGACCGGCATCGACCTGGAATTATTTTCACCCGAAGGCGGGCGGGTTGAACTGCCGGGCAAGGAATCCGGCTATCCGTTGGTCGGCATGGTTTCGGTGTTACGCTCGTGGAAGGGGCACACGACGTTTTTGGAGGCGGCGGCGAAACTGAAATCGGAAAATTTCCCGGCGCGCTTCGTCATTGTCGGGGACGGCCCGATACGCGCGAACATCGAAAAGAAAATCGCCGAATTGCAGATCGGCGACGTGGTGACCCTGGCCGGGCATCGGGAGGACGTCCCGGCCGTTTTGCGCACCCTCGATGTGCTGTGCATCCCTTCCACGAAACACGAGGGCGTGCCGCAGATCGGTTTGCAGGCGCTCGCCTGCAAGACAGCTGTCGTCGGCAGCGATGTCGGCGGCATCCCGGAAATCATACGGGACGGCGAGACCGGCCGGATTTTCCCCGCGAATAATTCCGAAGCCCTCGCGGCGGCGATCCGTACGGCCATTTCGGATAAGGCCATGACCAAGGCCATGACGGAGAACGGTCGAATGTTTGTGGAAAAGAATTTCAGCATCGACCGCATGCTCGACCGGCTGGAAGAGCTGTATGCGGCGCATATCAAAACATGAATTGGTAGGGCGGTGCCCCGCCGCCCCAATTAAAGCCCGGTGCAAAACGCCCCGGTTCGAGATATATTTCAGGCCCTCGTCTCTCGCCCCTCGACCAATTTTTTGGTCGGATTTACTCTGATTTACCCCGATTCACTTGGCTGGTAATGGGGTTTTCGGCTCGGAAATTGGGTTCGTTTCGTAATATTGTCTTTAACCGTCGTCTTCGTCCTTCGACTGCATCAATCAACTTTGACTATGTTTGACCAACTAGGACACAGCTTTGTCGGAGCGCCGAGCATTTGCTCGGCAGGACCTCTCCGTGCCCTGCGTCTCTGTGGTAAAAAATTTCTCTGTTAAGCGAACATAAGCGAATTTATCCGAACATAAGCGAACATACGCGTAGATTTTCGCCGGCTTAAACGAACATAAGCGACATTTTGGGTTGAAGGGTATGGTGCCAGCCCTCCGGCAGGGCTGGAATGACTCAAATCGAGCCATTCAGCCCCGCCTCGAGCCCGATGCCTCACTCATATCAAGCGCCACTTCGTGGCTATGTCAAAGAACACCTTGTCCTCCATCTTGTCCGCCGTATCCCGCATGCGGGAGAAGGCGGAAGCCTTGGCGCAGGAGTAGCCCGCAAAACTCTATGCCAGACTCGAACTCCGTTGACCGGAATCCGTCCTATCGCGTCCCGCGTGCGGGACGGATACACCATAGCCATCCTTGCAGTCTTTGTCAACAATAAAAAATCTGTGTTAACTACCCAAAAGGGGTAATGTCATTCAGCCCAAGGTTGGTGTTCCGGGCCGATCCGCGAGGAACACCTGCCTTGGGTTAACGTAACGATAAATTCATTAACCCTGCCGGAGACCTCTGCAAAAGGTGTAGTGTCGAGGCTGTGCCTTGATCATACCGTCGTAAATCTCTGCATTTCTAGCCAACAGGCCCGGACACCACCCCGCACATCGTGCGGCTTTTGCAGGGGTTTCCGATAGGAGTTAAAACCCCCGTTTTTTACTTGACATAATGCAAATAATTAAAAATTATGATGTATCGGCGCTTCTACATGGCCGGGCATTCACTGCAAGAATAAATTTGGGAAAGGAATCTGGTTATGCAAAATTATAACAGGCATTTTGCGACGTGGGCTTTAATACTATTAACCGCTGGAGTTGCGGTGCTCACGGGCTGCGCGAATAGGATGCTCCAGAGCGATTTTACGAATTACTCTGCCATCTACGGGGATGAAAGCAACAAACAGTTGTTGCTGAATCTGGCACGGTTGCAGAATGACGACCCGGTTTATTATATCCAACTTGGCTCGATCAGCTCGCAATACCAGTTGACGACCTCGCTGCAACTCCAGGGTGGAAATACAAGGACGACAACCAAACCCGTAACCGATACTGGCGTTCCCCTTGGAACTATTCCAAGCCAGGTAGCCAATGCGCTTACCTACGGCGGACAGGCAAACGTTGGCGAGGTGCAAACGCCGCTGTTTTCTTTTGTGCCGTTGACGGGTACGAATCTGGTCCAGGCGGTTTTAGCGCCCATCACCGACAAGCTTTACCTGAGTTTTTACGAACAAGGCTTTAGCGCGGACCTGATAGCGCGTACAATCATCGGTCGGGTCGAATGGCAACGTTTTAAAACCAATGCCGTCAACACCAATTTCACCGGCACGGCCATTACCATCAAAACCGGCGGCCTGGATCCGCGATTGGTCGCGGAAGTTGCAGGGATCGCGAAGTCAAGATTCGATTTGGTGACAAATGATGCGAATGCATTTTTGATCCGGCCCAAACTGATGGCCAATGCCGCCCCATTTTTGGCGGAGGTCACGAATTCGAGCCTCTCTTCAAACGATATATCCTGGAACGGAGACAGTTTTATTGTCCAAAAAAAAGCGTTAAGCCCGAATTTGCTTTTAGAGATAACAAATTGTCATGATTCATTTGCCGTTTCATCTTATATCAATTCCATCACGGTCAGTTCGCCCAACGGCGACCCGATAGACCCCCTCGTTTCGTCGTTTATAAAAACCGCTGTCCCGGCCGGCGCCGCCTCAGTCAGCGAAATCACGGTTCCCAAGTCTTCCATTCCAACCGATGTTCAAACCTTTATCACGAACAGTTTGACGGCCAATGTTGTTACCGATTTGGGTGATAAAGAAAGAATTTCACTGGCGCAGCTAAGCCCGAACACCGCCGCGTATATCACCAATGCCATCTTTACCAACTGCATACAGATAAAAACGAATTATGAAATCATGATAAATAGTCCGGGCAGCCCCACTTACGGGAACTTTTTGCAATTTTGCGCCGACCTGCACGATGCGCAATTGTACCACATGTTGAATGTTGACACCCTCACCGGCACGACCACCACGAATGTGACCTATCAAAAGGATAAAAGAAACCCTTCGTTGGCAGATGTCGTAAGCGCCGTTGGCGCAAATTTGTCGGTGGCGGCGAATGACCAGGGGAATATTGTAGTCTCCCAATCCCAACAAACCCCACACTTCATTGACCGCTCCTCCGGCAGAGATTTTTCGCAATATGCCGATGCCATGCAGCCGGACACGACTAACTTTGTGTATGACACCGATCCTTCAGATATGAAGCTGGTTGACGCAAGCAATCTGGTGCAGGCTATCATTAACAAACAAATAACCATCTCTACCAGGACATTTGAAAGCGCCATGTACTGGACGGCATGGCAGGAAAAAGAATTTCTGGAAAATGAAACCAAGGCAGGTAGCCAGCCATATTCAAAGGGAACCGTTTTATATACGAACGACGAAGACGGCCTGTATGCGGTGGTGACATCCTCGCATATCATAGGCACCAATTCTTCGGGGCCTGTCTACAGACAGCTAAAAGTTCGGCCAACCATGACGCTTACATATGATAAGTATAAAAAAATCGACCACGTTTTATGTAGCGTCCCCTATCTGGGAAAAATCTACCGTGTCACCGATGCCCTAAGCGATGACGAAAAATCAAATGAAGAAGTTTTTACAATGCTCTCATATTTGTTCGCTCAGACGGCCATAAGCACACAAAACCTGCCGGTCCAGCAATTGATTCAAGTGCAATAGAGATACTAAAACGGGTCCCGGCATAGTTATTGACAGGTTGTAGGGATCGAAGTCTTTCTTAAATTGCTCCGGCGACCCTTAATGTCCACCCGCCGCAGGTTTCTGGGGCGCATATTTCGGACGCTGAAAAAAGAAAACGAGCGGGATGCCGCAAAGGGCCAGGACGCCGAACACGAAAAAGTTGTCCACGTACGCCCACAGGCTGGCCTGTTGTTGGAGCAGCGAATAGACGGCGTTGTAGGCCTGCATCGTCGCGGTCGCCGGATCGGTGTGCTGGCCCAAGACACTTTTCGCCGCCGCGAGCTGTTCCCGGAAGGCCGGGTCGGCCGCCGTCAGGTGCCCGACCATCAAGGCCTGGTGCGTCTGCGCGCCGCGCTCGAGCATCGTCGTCACGAACGCGATGCCGATGCTGCCGCCGAGGTTGCGCATGAGGTTGTAGAGGCCGCTGGCGTTGCCGATCTGCGCCTGGCCCAGCTGGCTCATCGTCGCCGTCGTGAGCGGTACGAAAATAAAGCTGATGGCGATGCCGTTCAGGATGCTCGGCCAGATGACGTTGATTCTGCCGACCTGCAAATTGATTCCCGCCAGCACGAATGACGAGTAGGCCAGCAGGATGAAGCCGAAACACAGGAGCCAGCGCGCACGGATCTTGCCCATGACGCGGCCCACGCACATCGTCGCCGCAAACGCCGCGATACCGCGGGGCGACATCGCATAGCCGCTCTGCAGCGCGGGATAACCCATCAAATTTTGCAGGAACAGCGGCAGCGACGCGGTCGTCCCGTAAAGGATCGCCGCGAGCGAGGTCATCAGGATCAAACCGATGGTGAAATTCCGGCTTTTGAAAACGTGCAGGTCCACCAGCGGATGTTCCACGCGGAATTCCCACCAGATGAACGCAAAAAACGCGATGACCGAGATGACCATGAACCAGCGCACCCACATCGCGCCGAGCCAGTCGGCTTCCTGGCCCTTGTCAAGGACGATCTGCATCGTCCCCAGCCACACCGCCAGCAGCCCGAAGCCGACGTAGTCGATTGTCGCCAGGATATTACGTTTGATGTACGGCGGGTCTTCGACGAGCCATTTCGACATGAGCCACGCAAAAATACCGACCGGCAGGTTGATGTAAAAGATCCAGCGCCAGGAATAATTGTCCGTGATCCACCCGCCGATGGTCGGGCCGAGGATCGGTGCCACGACCACGCCCTGGGCGAACACCGCCATGGCCGCGCCGCGTTTTTGCGGCGGAAAACTTTCGAGCATGATGGCCTGCGCGATCGGCACCATCGCCCCGCCGCCGAAGCCCTGGAGAATCCGCGCGATCACGAGCGTCGGCAAATCCCACGCCAGCCCGCACAGCGCGGAGGCGAACGTGAACATGAAGATGCACGTGAGCAGGACTTTTTTGCGCCCGAAACGGTTTCCCAGCCAGCCGGTCATCGGCAGCACGATGGCGTTTGAGACGAGATAGCTGGTGAGGACCCAGGTCGCCTCCTCCGAGGTGGCCGAGAGGCTGCCGGCGATGTGGGGCAGGGCGATGTTGGCGATGCTCGTATCCAGCACCTCCATGAACACCGCCAGCATCACCGTGACCGTGATGAGCCACGGGTTATGCTTCGGTTGCCATACCTGTTGCGGTGCGTCAGCCATGGAAATCAGTCTGATCGAATTTGAAAACGATAAAATTCCCAACGTTGTGCTCTAGCACCCCTGAATTACCTGGCGCGTACCATCGTCGAGACGCTGCGAGCGTTTCTCCCTCTCCCTGAGGGAGAGGGCCGGGGTGAGGGGAAAGTGATCGTTCAATTTTTAAGCACACATAAAAGGGACTGGGTGCCGCCTTCCCCCTCATCCTGACCTTCTCCCTTGGGGAGAAGGAACAGCCACGTTGGCTTTTTCTTTTTTTGAATGCGCTGTGCTCCAATCCAGCCACTGGCCGGCGTTTGAAGCAGGGAGCGTTTCCCCCTCTCCCAGCGGGAGCAGCGACAGCGGCTATGGCGGGTGAGGGAGAAAATAGACGAAAATCAACGGCCATAACTTTCCTTAAACCGCTATAAATCATTTTTTGTCTTCGTCACCGGCAAAAAATTTGAAAGCGAAAACCGCCATGATCGCCAGCCCGATCGCGACCAGCGCCACGAGCCAGTCCGATGGCGCGAAGGAACCGACCTGCACACTGGGTTCGACGGACATGCCCGGGCCGAGCACCTTGTCGGCGGGCAAAGGTTCGTCAAAAAGGATCTTCACCGGCACGCGCTGGACAACCTTCACGAAGTTGCCGGTCGCATTTTCCGGCGGCAACAGGCTGAAGGCCGCGCCGCTGCCGGCCTGCACGCTGTCCAGCTTGCCGGAAAATATGCGTCCGCCGAGCGCATCAATCTCCACATCCACATGCTGGCCGGGCTGCATTTTCTTGAGCTGCGATTCCTTGAAATTCGCGACGACCCAGACTTCCGGCGGCACAATGGACATGATCTGCTGGGCGGCCTGCAGATAGTCGCCGGTCTCGACGGCCTTGCGCGTCACGCGGCCATCGCATGGCGCAAAAATCTTCGTGTACGACAGGGTCAACTGCGCGGCGGCGACGTTGGTCTGGGCCTCGTTCAACTGCGAGAGCGCCATGTCCTTTTCCGCGAACACGGCGTCGAGTTGTTTCTTCGCCTCGTCCACCTTGGAGTTTTCCTCCTCCACGTTTTCCTGCGCGGATTTAAAATTGGCCTGCGCACTGTCATTGGCGGCCTGGGCGGCATCAAATTCCTGCTTGGAAATCGTATTGTCCTTGGTCAAGTCCTGCGAACGTTGGAAGTTTGCCTGGGCGTTGGTCGCCGTCGCGGCGGAGGCGGCGGCATCCGCCACGGCTTTGCGCGCTGAAACCTCCGCCGTATTGACCTTCGACTGCATCAGTTCATATGCCGCAACCACGGTGCGGAAATTGGCGTCCTGCGAGGCCGCCGCGGCTTGCTTTTGCGCGACGGCAACGGCGTCATCCGCCGGATCGATTTCCACGAGGAGATCGTTGGAATGGACCATCTGGTTGTCGAGCACGTGAACGTTCACGACCTGACCGGCGATGCGCGGCGCGATCGAAACGACATGGCCGGCGATGAAGGCATCGTCGGTGGATTCATGCGTCAGCACGACGGCCAGATAACCAAGGCCGAGATACAGCAGCACTGCGAGCACGATGGCGGCGGGTACGAGAAACAGCGGCGAATTGAAATTAAAGCCGCTCTTTTTTTCGGGCGGCGGAGCCGTTGGAGTTGCGGGTGGCGCAGCCGGCGGGTTGGTCGGGGTTTCACTCATGGGAAGTTTCGGTTGTCCCCGGGATTTTAGGCGCTTCGTGAGAATGATCCTTGGCGAGCAACATGTAAATGGACGGGATGACGAGCAGCGTAAAGATCGTGCCGATGAACATTCCGGACACCACGAT